>JAAYMI010000061.1 GCA_012521465.1 Bacillota bacterium
ACCCGTCCGTGAGACCTCCCACGGTAAGGCACGTAACTTTCATCCCATAAACCCGCCACATTTACATCCTCGTGTCCGTGCAGTTTATTGGACTTTGTCTTGTTGCGCAGACTCGTCCCACTTCGGATGCCTGATGTGATTCGTGTTCCTCGGGCCGGGACTTTGCTCATCACACTTCCTTCAGATTCCACCTCACAGTGGATACCCTTGTGCTTGGCTAGTGGTTGGCAACTGCAAGCCCCCACAGCGGACTTTCACCGCCAAGTTACGAACCATGCGTGGCGCACGCAGACTGAGCCCCAGCTGAATTTGAACTCAGCTGGGGCTCGCTATATGGACCGTAGGCCCTAGACAAACAGCACGTACAAGATTGTCACGGTAATCAACCCCACAATCCCTGTCACAAGGCTGGCCAGGGTCTGGAGGCGGTACGCTTCTGAAACCTTCATGTCGGAGAACTGGGCCACTACCCAGAAGTAGCTGTCATTGGCGTGCGAGACCGTCATGGCGCCTGCGCCAATCGCCATGACCGCTAGAGCTGGCCCGATACCTCCCGCTAGGCCGAGTGCGCCCAAAATGGGCGAGATAATCCCCGCCGTGGTAATGATAGCCACCGTCGACGACCCCTGGGCCGTCTTCAAAGCTGCAGCCAGGGCAAAGGGGAGCAGCACACCCAGCTGCATGCCTGAAAGGGACGTAGTGATGAAATCTGCGATGGCCGTTTCCCGCAAGACCGCTCCCAGGGCTCCGCCTGCCCCAGTGATGAGGATGATCATCCCCGCATCCTTGAGGCTGTCTGCAACCCAATCGCCCATCACTTCCCCAGTGAGGCGCTCTACCGTGAGAAACGCCAAGAACACCCCGATGAGCAGCGCCACGTTGGGATTCCCGATAAAGCTGATCAGATTCCGCAGAGTCCCTTCTCCCAGGGGATTGGTGGGATAGTCCGCCAGCGATTTGAGGGCGATCAAAACCACCGGCACTACAATGGGAGCAAAGGAGCGCACGGCCGACGGGAGACGCCGTTCCGCCTGACCGGTCTCCTCAACGACGGGCTTAGGATCAATTGGAATCCGGGCGCCGTACGTCTTGGCGAAGAAATATCCCGCCAAAATGGAGGGGACTGCGACCACCAAGCCTAGGAGGATCACCGTTCCTAGATCAGCACCCAAGGTTCCCGCGGCCGCGATTGGGCCGGGAGTTGGGGGCACAAACACGTGGGTGGAATAGAGCCCCATACTGAGAGCAATAGCAAACACCGCGAGGGACTGGTTGGACTTCGCGGCAAGGGTACGGTTGAGGGGAGACAGAATCACGAAACCGGAGTCACAGAACACAGGGATGGAGACCACCCCGCCGGTTACAGCCATGGCCAGCGCGGAGCGTTCCTCCCCCACCAATCCTAAGATGCTGTTGGCCATCACAAGGGCGGCACCGCTCTTTTCCATGATATACCCCATGATGGTTCCCGCGGCAATCACAATCCCAATGCTGCCTAAAGTGCTGCCAAAACCGGAGGTCATGGCACTTACCACTTGGGCAGCCGGTACACCAGCCAGGAGACCCACGCCCAGGGAGGTCAAGAGCAGCACCAGAAACGGATGGAGCCGCACACGGGCCGTCATGACCACGATAAAGGCGATGGCTCCCAGCAGGAGAACTAGCAACCACGCACCTGTCATATGTTCACCCCTTCTGCTATCTGTGCATCCACAGCCGCATAACCTGCGCTGCTTGAAATTCCACTAATGCTGCTGTTCGAGCCATAGCTTCTTTCAGGGACATTGGCTGATTCAAGATGGAAAAACTTGCTGTGATTCCTTCCTCATGCAGTGCTTCTGAATCAAGGGTGACGGTGCCCGCCAAGACAATCACTGGAATCCCCAAACCACGACAGACCCGGGCAATGCCCACGGGAACCTTGCCGTATGCGGATTGAGCGTCAAACTTGCCTTCCCCGGTAAAAACCACCTCCGCCTGTTCTACCACATCCGTAAAGTTCAAGACATTCAGGACGAGCTGGATTCCGGAAACCAGCATCCCATTGAGGATAGCCATCAGCCCAGCACCAAGGCCGCCCGCGGCCCCGGCACCCGGCACACGCTCCACGTCCTTTCCTAAGTCTTTCCTAATCACACGGGCATAATTCCCCAAAGCTGCATCGAGCTGGGTGACCATTTCAGGAGTGGCCCCTTTCTGGGGACCGTAGATGTGGGACGCGCCAGTGGGTCCGGTAAGGGGATTATCCACATCGCACGCCACCTCAATTCTGGCCCGGCCAAGTCGCGGGTCCAGCCCCGAGATGTCAATCGCTGCAAGGCGCGCCAGCTCGGCACCTCCAGATCCCAGCTCATTTCCGGCCGCATCCAAGAACCGCGCCCCGAGAGCCTGAGCCATTCCCATACCCCCATCATTGGTGGCACTGCCGCCGATCCCGATCACGAGGTGGGTGCAGCCGAGGTCGAGTGCGTGCCGGATAAGCTCGCCAGTACCGTACGTGGTGGTTACCAAGGGATTGCGCCTTCGCGGCGGCACCAGAGTAAGGCCAGAAGCTTGGGCCATTTCAATGACAGCCGTTGTACCGTCTCCCAGAAGGCCCAGCTTGGCCCAGACCGGATCCCCCAGGGGCCCCTTGACCTGATACTCGTGGTAGGTACCGCCTGTGGCTTCCACCAAAGACTCCACGAGGCCCTCGCCCCCATCAGAGAGGGGGAGGAGCACCGTCTCGCAGTCGGGGACGATGCGCTTCACGCCTTTTTCTATCGCTCTAGCCACTTCGAACGCTGAAAGGCTGCCTTTGAATGAATCCGGTGCAATTACGATGCGCAAGCTGCTTCCTCCCCTCAACTCATACGTCACATCTCTGGCCCCATAAGTCCGGTCAGATACTCTCGGAACGGACCGCCTAGATCGGAGCGCCCCAGGGCGAGCTCTACCGTGGCCTGGAGAAATCCCAGCTTATCTCCTACATCAAAGCGCCGTCCCACAAAGTCCAGGGCATACATGGGCTCCTCATCAAGTAGCGTACGGAGAGCATCGGTAAGCTGGATCTCTCCCCCTTTGCCCGGCTTGGTGTCGGCTAAAATGGGGAAGATTTTGGGTGAGATTATGTAGCGGCCCAAGATAGCCATGTTCGTCGGCGCTTCCTCTGGATTCGGCTTTTCAATTAGATCTGTCACCTTGTATAACCTATCTTCTGCCATGCGGCCGCCAATAATACCATATTTGCTCACATCCCTGCGGGGAACGGTCTGCACGCCCACAATGCTTGCTTCAGTCTTGGCGTATGCGTCCACCAACTGCTTGAGGCAGGGGTATTCCGGGCTGTGCACCACATCGTCACCCAAAAGCACCGCAAAGGGCTCATCACCCACGAAGTGCTCTGCACAGGCAATCGCGTGCCCCAGTCCTTTAGCTTCATGCTGGCGGACGTAGAAGATCTCCGCCAAATCGGTGATGGCCTGCATCTCCTCAAGCAGGGCATACTGCTGTCTGGCCTTGAGGTGTGCTTCCAGCTCTACGCTGGTATCAAAGTGGTTCTCCAGGGCATCCTTTCCCCTGCCTGTGATGATCAAAATCTGCTCGATTCCTGACTGAACAGCCTCTTCCACAATGTACTGAATCGTAGGCTTGTCCACGAGGGGCAGCATCTCCTTAGGCACCGCTTTGGTGGCCGGAAGAAAGCGCGTGCCGAGACCCGCGGCGGGAATCACTGCCTTTCTAATCTTTGCCACATTATCACCTTTCTTTAGCATGTTTTTCCACAAACCGACCGATGCGCCGCAGGGCTTCCTGCAGGCTCTGGAGAGAATAAGCGTACGAACAGCGGATAAACCTTTCGCCGCTTGCGCCGAAGGCTGAGCCGGGTACAACTGCCACCCGCTCCTCCATCAGGAGCTTAGTGCAGAATTCCTCCGATGTCATTCCCAGATCGCTGATGCGGGGGAACACATAAAACGCTCCTTTGGGCTCAAAGCAGGACAGGCCCATGCTGCGGAAACCGTGCACCATCACGCGGCGGCGTCTGTTGTACTCTGCCACCATGCGTCCCACTTCCGGCATGCCGCTGCGCAGCGCTTCCACTGCCGCATACTGGCTGATGGTGGGGGCGGACATGATGGTGTACTGGTGGATTTTGGTCATGGCCTGAATGATCTCTTTGGGGCCGGCCGCATAGCCCAGCCGCCAGCCGGTCATGGCAAATGACTTGGAAAAGCCGTTGATCACCACTGTTTTCTCGTACATCCCCGGCAGAGTGGCCAGTGAGGTATGCCTTATCCCATAAACCAGTTCGCTGTAGATCTCATCTGTGATCACGACCAAGGAGTGCCTGCTCAGCACCTGGGCTATCTCCTCCAGGTCCTGTTTTTCCATCACTGCACCCGTGGGGTTATTGGGGTAGCACAAAATGACCGCCTTGGTGCGCGGCGTGATATAAGGAATCAAATCCTGCGCGGTGAGGCGGAACTCCCGCTCTTCATAGGTGGGTACCGGCACAGGCACTCCCCCTGCCAAAAC
>JAAYMI010000062.1 GCA_012521465.1 Bacillota bacterium
CGGCGATGTTGGGGGAAGTCAGCGTGGGTACTGCCCCGCTGCCCGGGGCAAGCCGCCGGCTGACACCAGGCCAGATCGAAGTGCGGCTCCGGCAGGCTGGGATCAATCCCCGGGAAGTGGAGTTTACTGGAGCACCGGAAGTGGTGATTCACCGCGGGGAAGCCGTTCAGCCCAGCACCACCACAGCAGAAGGATTTCCAGTGGTGGTGGCCGCTCGGGATATTCTCCGCCTGCAGGTTATAGCTAGTGACGATCTGGAGATCCGCTACGAAACTCGCCCCGGTGCCGCGTGGAACAGCGGCCAGGTGGAAGACTTCGTGGGCAAGCGGGCCACACGCCACTTTTCCAGCGGCAGTGTGCTGACCCTGTCCGGAGTGGAAGTGCCGCCGGTAGTGGATCGGGGCAGCCCCGTACTGCTTATCTCAGAAATCGGCGGAGTTAGGGCCACTGCGCCGGGCGTTGCCCGGGCCGCAGGCAGTGTAGGAGAGATAATTCCAGTGGAAAACACGATCTCCAAGCAAATTGTGTACGGGGAGATTATTGACTCAGAGACTGTGCGTGTGATGGTAGGGGGGCAGTGATGATGAGAAGGTCAGCGGTATTCCTTATAGCAGTGCTCCTCGGTGCTGCGCTGATAGTGCCAGTTTCAGCAGCGTCCCTTTTTCCATTGGACAGCGGCTCCATGTTTGCGGACCGCAAGGCCCGTGGTGTGGGGGACTTGGTGACAGTGATTATCGTGGAGCAGGCCCAAGCCCGGCAAAGCGCTAATACAACCACGGGTAAGGAGTCTCGAGTTGAAGTTGGCCCAGGTTTGGGTGTGCTGGCCGACCTCATTCCCCTGTTTGGGATGGGCGGCGGTGATTCCTTTTCTGCCCAGGGCCAAACTACCCGCGGTGGAAGTCTAACTGCAAAGGTGACCACACGAGTCACAGAGGTGCTGCCCAACGATACGCTGCGCATTGAGGGGCGGCAGTCCATTGTGATTAACGGTGAGGAACAGGAAATCGTGATTCGGGGGACAGTCCGCAGCCGGGACATTGCCCCTGATAACACAGTGCTGTCGCCTTTAGTGGCTGATGCAGAGATCAGCTTTGTGGGCTCGGGCATCGTGACCGACAAAAACAGCCCGGGCATTCTCACCAGGCTGTTCAACTGGTTGTTCTAGAGGAGGTAACGGCGTGAGACGGCGAATTTGGGCTGCAGTACTTCTCTTCGTACTGGCGGCCGCGAGTCAAGTGTGGGCACAGACTCCCACTGTCAGGGTGAAGGACATCGCGCGAGTCCACGGCGTGCGCGATAACCAGATCTACGGCTTGGGTTTGGTCGTTGGCCTGCAGGGAACCGGTGACAGCAGCGGTGCCAGGGCCAATGTGCAGATGATTGCCAATATGCTGGAAGGGTTCGGGATTACGGTCTCCGCCAGTGACCTGCGGCTCCGGAACATTGCCGCAGTCATGGTAACTGCAGATATTCCTTCTTCAGTGCGGACGGGAGATCGCATTGACGTGACCGTCTCATCCATCGGTGATGCCCGCAGCCTGCAGGGAGGCTTTCTCCTGCAGACACCTCTCCAGGCGGCTAACGGCCGCATCTATGCCGTGGCCCAAGGCCCTCTTTCAACGGGAGGCGCAGGCGGCCGCAGCGGCGGTGGTGGCAGCAGTCAGACGCACACTACAGTGGCAGTGATTCCTAACGGTGCCATTGTGGAACAGGAGATCGAGTCAAGTGTAACGGCCAATAACATACTCTCAATAGTCCTCAACGAACCTGATTTCACCACTGCGGCTCGTCTCGAAAGCGTGATCAACCAGGTATACGGTGGTCAAACGGCCAGAGCCGTTGACCAGGCCACCATCGAACTGGCAGTTCCGCTGGCTTTCCGCAGCAATGTGGTAGGATTTATTGCCCAGATTGAAGAACTTCCCATTCAGCCTGATACTAACGCCCGGGTGGTAATCAATGAGCGGACCGGCACGGTAGTAATGGGCTCGGCAGTGAGGATTGCGCCTGTGGCTGTAAGCCATGGCGGGATTAGGATCCAGGTTCAGCCAGCTGTGCAGTGGGATGAGGAAGGTTTTCCTGTAGTAGAAAACGAGATTGTCCACAATACCGCTGTGCTGAGCAGCGGTGCGAACGTGCAGAACCTGGTGGACGCGCTTAACGCTCTCGGAGTCTCGCCTCGAGATATCATCGCAATCCTTCAGGCTGTGAAGGCGGCAGGCGCGTTATTTGGGGAACTGATTATCATCTAGATTTGGAGGTAGGCCATGCGCACTGTGTGGGAGCCGGGGATGAACATTACCGCCAGGGCGGAAGCCGCGGCCAACCAGCGTGGAAACTCAAAACAAGCACTCATGGACGCAGCCAAGCAGTTTGAAGCTCTCTTCCTCAACATTCTCCTAGCTGAAATGCGCAAAACTGTACCAGAAAACGACCTGTTCGGAAACAACCGTGCCGAGAAACTGTTTGAGTCCATGCTGGACCAAGAGATCGCAGAACAGTCTGTCAAGAGCCAGAGTCTCGGTCTGGCGAAAATGATCTATGACCAGATGGTCCGCTATCTTCCAGAGGACAAATAGGGGGTTCCGAGCAGCAAACTCTGTAGGTGCAGTCACTTACAGAGTTTTTTCTGCGGGCAGGAGAATGGCCAGATTTCCAGAATTTATACCACGAAACGGGGGGCCGCTTGTGAGGTTGCGGAGTACTATCTGGAGTACTTTTTTGCTGTTTGTGCTTCTAGCTGCCGTGGGGCATGCTGCCCAGTTCATGGAGCTGCAAGTTGAGCCGACCAAGATTGTGCTGGAGTTGGCCAAGGCGGAAGGCCAATCTTATCGCGTGTGGCACACAACCAACCCCATGAAGGTGATTGTGGATTCCCCCATCAATATCTTGGGCCCTGCTCAGGAGATTAAAGTCCAGGACGTGGCACTCAAAGTTGTGCGCTGGTCGGATCTGGCCGACGGCGCATTTCGCCTCGTGATGGAATTCGATTACCTTATGCCGGCACCCGTTGTCACGGAGCTTGATGACCGGTTGGTGGTGGAGGTTGCTAAGGAATACGTCCACACAACTGAGCAGGTTGTGACTCCTGGTGTACGGTACGGTCATCAGCGCCGGGCCAGCAGTGCCGGGCCCAACATCGTCAACTACCTGAAGGTGGACGTGCTCAGACCTGAGGTGGAACTCAAGGTAGTACTGGCACAGGATACTGTGGTCGGCAGGGAACGAGTCAGCAGTATGGCTTGGCGTTCGGAGGCGATTGCCGCAGTAAACGGTGCATTTTTCGCCCAAGATGGCCGGCCTTTGGGTTTATTTGCCATAGACGGTGAGCTGATCAGTGAACCTTATGCCAGGCGCACAGCTATAGGTTTAGGCCCCGATCTGGCGATCATTGATGCGGTGGACTTCCGCGGCACGGCGCGGCTTGGAGATGGCCGGGAGTACTCAATCACAGGTATAAACCGCCCGCGCCTGCAGGATGATTTGATCGTCTATACCAGCCGCTATGGCGAGTCGACTCGCACCAATATTTACGGCTGTGAAGTAGTGCTCATTGATGGTATAGTAGTAGAAGCGGCCGTGGGAAATGCCGTTATACCGCCGGGAGGAATGGTTTTGTCCGGCCATGGTACCGCCCGCGACTTTCTCACAGATGTGCAGGTCGGGGACGCTGTGGAAGTGGAGATTGTCCTTGATCCTGATTGGTTTGCTTTAGGTGTTCAGCAGATCATTGGTGGTGGTCCCCGTTTAGTGCGGGACGGCGAAGTACATATTACAGGCGAGGCGGAACGCTTTCAACGCGATGTGCTGGAAGGGCGGGCTCCAAGGACCGCCCTCGGATTTACCGCTGACCACAAGCTCCTGCTGGTGACAGTCAACGGCCGGCAGCCGGGGGTAAGTGTGGGTATGACGTTGACGGAGCTCGCAGAACTGATGTTGGAATTGGGTGCCGTCAACGCAATGAACCTCGACGGTGGTGGTTCAACCACGATGGTGATTCGCGATCGGGTATTGAACTTGCCTTCCGATGGAGTCGAGCGGCCTGTAAGCAATGCCATTGTAGTGATCACGCCCGAGAGTCGAAGGTAAGGAGTGGCTTTGGAAATGACCAAAATATCCCGGTTTCTAATCGTGGGATTGTGTTTACTCGTTTTTTCTGCCGGGTGTCACGCCCTGGAGATCTTTCCGCTGGCCCACGTGGTACCGGGCCTAGTAGGTGTGGGAAAGACGGTTATCCAGGGGAGAGAAATCGAGGAGTTTTCTGTGGAAGTCTTGGGAATCGTCCCCCAAAGCCGACCGCTGCCTGACCTAATCATGGTGCGTTTGAGCGGCCCCGCTATTGAAAAGGCTGGTGGACTTGCCAGTGGGATGAGCGGCAGTCCAGTTTATATTGATGGAGCTCTCTTGGGGGCAGTCAGCCACGGCTACAGCGGTGCTGATAAGACCATCGGCTTGGTTACGCCAGCCCAGGCCATGTTTGATGTGCTGAACCGCATTGCGCCTTTAGAGGTAGAGGCGGCTCAACCAGAACCTGTGGAAGATATGGTGGCCCTCGCCGCGCCGGTGGTTGTGACAGGTATTGGAGGCCGGGCCTTGGACTATCTCAGCAGATCCCTAGACCCCCTGCGCCTCTCAGTTATGCCCGGACTTGCCCATCAAGGAGAGCATGAGCCTGTTTCTCTAGAGCCCGGCAGCGCCTTTGCTGTGCAGCTCCTCAAGGGAGACTTCCAGGCTGCGGTTATGGGTACTGTCACGCATGTGACCGAAGACGGACGCTTCGTAGGCATGGGCCATTCCGTTACCCACAGAGGATCGGTCGGTTTTTTTGCCGCTGACGCCTATGTGCACTATACTATGCCCAGCCTCGATGTTCCCTACAAGATTTTCTCGGTCGGGGAAGTAGTTGGCGGTGTGTTCGAAGACAGGGCTGCGGGTGTAGCGGGTACATTCGGACAGCTGCCTGATTATCTTCCGGTGACCATTACCGTACGCGATAGCGATCAAGGCACCAAGCAGGAGTACAAGGTGGATGTCGTGAGCATCCCATCGCTGATGATTCCACTCGTCCTTGCCAGTGCTTATCAGGGCGTAGATGCAGGATTGGACCGGATTGGGCCGGGAACATCGTACGTCAGGCTGCAGTTTGACTCTCCCCAGATTCCCCAGCCGATGATCAGGGAAAACCTGTATTACAGCGACTCGGATATCGCGGTCTGGTCATTAACTGACTTGATGGATGGTTTAGAGCTCTTGGCCAACAACAGCCTGCAGGATGTAGAGCTCACCCATATCAGTGTGGAGGTTGAGGTTGGCCAAGCGCGGCGCACAGCCTCTATCGAGCAGGCCGTCCCGCGCTTATCGACAGTGACCCCAGGCGACAGTCTGGAGATTGAAGTGACGATTCGCCCCTATCGGCAGGAACCGGAAAAGCGCATTCTGCGCATCGAGATTCCTGAGGATACTATGCCGGGCCTCTTGACAGTGACGGTGCGGAGCGGCGCTGCTGGGTATTACGTCACCAAGCCGCCAGTGCATGTGCCCTTGACTCCCGCGACCGAGCTTGGCGATGAGGAAGAAGTGCCTCATACTGTTGCCACCGGGGCAGAGAGCCTGGAGAAGCTCATTACCGATTTTATGGAACGGGAGAAAAATAACGAGATTGTGGCTGAATTCTATCCATTCATAGATTCTTTTGCCACTTCTTCCAAGGATGAGGCAGTGGAGGGCGAAGCGATGGAAGACTCGGCCGGGGAAATCGAAGACCGCGCTATGCCTGCATTCCGCTGGAATGACGGCTCCAGTGACGTGCAAAAAGTGCGCTTGACCACCCAGTATGTGATTGAAGGACTTGCCACTTTTGACGTCGAGGTTGTGGCACCAGAGTATTGATCTGGAAAAGGGCACAGAAAATACCCAGAGAGCCGAAAAGGAGTGCGAATGAAATAGTAGAAGATAAGTAGAGGATTCCGAACGGATTGGAGGCAGTAACATGAGCAAACGTTTTGTGCAGACAGCAGCTGCCCTGATCTGCTTGGTACTGTTGGTGGGGGTGATGGCCCCTGCAGCAGTTGGGCAGAGCGCAGGTGCCCCTGACAGTATGATTGTCAGGGAGATTATCATTCAAGGCAACACACACCTGGATGACAGTGTGATCCGGGCAGCGATTGTTAAGACCCAGATTGGGCAGCCCGCTTCTGATGAACTGATCCTGGACGATCTCCGTTCCATATATGATACGGGCTTCTTCCAAGATGCGTCCGCCACCAAAGAACTGCGGGAAGACGGCATGGCAGTGGTCTTCCATGTCGTGGAGAACCCAATCGTGAACAACATCGTGTTCCGCGGCGCTGAAGGCTATGCCATGGGCGACTTTGAGCGGCAGATGCGGGTTCAGCGGGGCGAGGTCCTGAATGTCATCGACCTAGTGGAAGACCTCAGGGGGCTTCCTTCATGGATGGCTGAAAAGCACGGCCGCCTAGTCCACGTGTCGAATCTCGAGGCTGATACCGAAGGGCTGATTGTGGTGGAGCTCACGCAAGCAGTCTTGAAGGACGTCCAGATCGTGGGCAATGAAAAGACGAAGGACTTTGTGATCAAGCGGGAACTAACCTTCGAGCCAGGTGATGTGGTTGACCTCAACCAGATCGACCGCAGTCTGCGCAGGGTGCTCATGTTAGGCTTCTTTGATGAGATTACCCGGGAATTTTCCCAAGAGGAAGATCCCAGTGAAACGGTGCTCACTATCAACCTGAAAGAGCGGAAAACTGGCTCTGCAACCTTTGGTGTGGCCTACAGCCCGCAGGAAGGTTTAGTGGGGTTTGTCGAGGCTGCTGATGACAACTTCCTTGGCCGTGGCCAGCGGATTAACGCCATGCTCCAGTTAGGTAAGGGCATCCAGAGCTACGAGTTTGGGTTCTATGAACCGTACATTGAATCGGGAGGAACCTCTCTCGGCCTAAACGTGTACCGCCGCAACTCGACGGTGAACAAGAAAGTTGACCTTGAGGCTGAGCCAGATCTTAAGAGCTTGGAAGGTAAGAAGAGTACCACCGGTGGAGATATCACTCTTGGCAGGCCCGTCACCGACTTCACCAGGGCGAGGCTCACCCTTGTTGCAGAGAACAATCACTACGAGATCAGCAAAGATCAAGCCGATTACAGTGACTTGTTCTATGAAGATTACAACAGCCGCATCATCGGTTTGGGTCTCAACACTGATACAACGGATCACCCGCTGTATCCCACAGAGGGTTTCCGGAACGACGCTTACCTCGAGATGGGCCTGAAGTTCTTTGGCGGCGACTCTCAGTTTGCCAAACTGCGCCTCACCCACAGCCGGTACTTCGAGCTGTTTGACGGTGGGTACGTTTTTGCAGTACGAGGCATGGGCGGCCGCACGTTAAGCGGTACTCTGGAAGAAAACGATGAATTCAAGATCGGCGGCGCCAATACGCTGCGGGGTTATTCCTACGGAGGCGATGAGACGCTGCGCGGCGACAACATGCTGGTGGTCAATGCTGAGTTCCGCTTCCCCATTGTGGAAAGGATTACTGGTGTTGTGTTTACCGATTGGGGACGAGCATGGAGCGACGATGAGAAACTTGACCTCCGCGATCTGAACAACAGCTTCGGTGTGGGCGTCAGGCTTGATACTCCTCTC
This sequence comes from Bacillota bacterium, assembly GCA_012521465.1. Lineage (GTDB taxonomy): Bacteria > Bacillota > Limnochordia > Darwinibacteriales > Darwinibacteriaceae > 1109. The sequence goes on from JAAYMI010000062.1 coordinate 7,661, forward strand.
GGACTCCTGCGCCTTGACTACGGATTCGGCAAAAACGAGGAAAACAAACGGGTTGGCCAGTTCTACTTCGGTGTAGGCCAGACCTTCTAAGAATGGACGTTATACGGCCAGGTTGTCCACGAGACAGCCTGGTTTTTTTTGCATTTGTCCTGCTGGGGCCCATGTTGGTATAATTGGGGAGCGGCTAAGCCGCACAGTTTCTTAAGAAGGAGGTAGACCGCGTGAACAAACGCTATTATCTTGCTCTTGGTGCAGTGGCTGTTCTAACTATCTTAGCAGTATTTGTCGTTGGTCCGGTGTACGGCAAGACCGGCGCTGCCATCGGTATTGTGGACATGGACAAGGTGATCAGTGAATATATGGCCAAGCCGCTGTTGGAGGCCCGGGACGAGCTCCAGGCGAAATTCGATGCCGAGAGTGCCGAGCTGGAAGACGAGGCGGAAATCTCGCAGCTTTTCCGGGATTACCAGGTGCAGCTTACCAGGTTGGAGAACGAGTACCGCGGCAAGATCCACGACGCCATCGCCGAAGTAGGACAGCAGCGGGGTTTTGAGGTAATTCTGCCAGCAGCAGGAGTGCTGTACGGCGGCGTCGATGTGACGGCTGAAGTACTGGCGGTGCTGAAGTAACATGCTCCGCCGCACGGCCGGCTTAGCAGTTCTCATCGTCTGCTTGGTCTGGGGGGTATCTGTCGCGGCTGGCGATCAGGCTGCCGCGATCCAGAATATGCTGGAAGGGATGGACGAGCGCTTGGCGCACTACCACGCGCAGCTCCAAGCAGAAGGAGAGGCCGAACTTGCGCAGCTGGAGGCCGAAATCCAATCCGAGCTGGACGAAGAGTGGGAGGACTTTGTCCGTCAGATTCAGGAAGAGGGGAAAGCCTACGCTGATTGGCTTGCCGAAGAATTCGGCCGCCAGATCCTCCGACTTAAGCTGGAGCTCTTGCTTGTGAGCCTCGAAGAAGCAGAGCGAGGCCAGCGGCTTGAGTCCCTTGCTGACCTGGAGGAAACCGCAGCGGGCCTTAAGGCCAAGAAAGAAGCAGAGCTCCAAAGCCGGCTGAAAGAGTTCCAGCTGGGTTTGGAGGAACGCTTTGCCCAGCTGGTGGACGCTGCTCGGACTGAAATTGAGGAACGTCTGGCTGTCCAGTACCGTGCTTTCCGGGAGGATATGCTGTGGGCCATAGACCATACTCTGCGTAACTCACTAGCGATCAGGCAATACTAACGGAGAGAGCAGAGGTGGTGACAGTTTGGTCAAATACCTTCCGTGGATCGGCATGGTACTGCTGGCTGCAGCTCTGGCCTGGGTACTTGTGGAAACGCCTCGGGAAGCCCAGATTGGGGTTATCGATTTAGTGAAGATCATTGACGAAAGCCCGCGCGCCCAGGAGCTGAACCGCATGTTGATGGAAAGATACAACGAGTTGGTTGCGGAGCTCAACGAGAGTGTGGGGGAAGAGACTCCTGAAGACGAGCGGGCTGACCGGGAACGCCAGGCTTACAGTGCTTATCTCGCTTACCGCCAGGAGCTTGAAGCGCAGCTGCAGGTGGAAGTAGATGAGGCAGTGCGCGCAGTAGCGCAGGATCAGGGAATTCCCCTGGTCGTGGACAGCGACGTAGTACGCTACGGTGGAAAAGACATCAGCGGGGAAGTCATCGCCCGCCTAAAGTAAGGGACAGCGCAGGAGCTGTCCCTTACTCGTTCCAGCAAATCCCGCTCGCCTACGGCAGGTAATCATCGCACCCAGCGAGAATACTGAAGTGGAATATTGGCGAAAGGTGGATCTTTACCAATGCACAGACCAAGAATGGCAGCAGCTGTCTTATTCGTATCCATCCTCCTAGTCGCGGCAGCGGTTCCAGCTGGAGCACGCATTATGGTGGTACCGTCTGCGGATGTACTGCGTGATGGGACCGTTGAACTTCGGCTCTATAACCACCGCGGCCAAACGTACCTCAGCGGCGCGGCGGGAATGCTCGGCACCCTGCAGGCTGAGGTTACAGGCATTATTTCTTCCAAGACTGAGCTGCGCACCGCTCTGCAGCTAGCTGTGCTGAGAGAGCAGCAGACGGTTCCAGGTGTGGCGTTAGGTGTAGAGATGCAGAACTCCAGGCTCGATTTCTATGGAGTCTTGAGCAAACAGCTCGGCCTTCCAGGGGTGCGGGGCCACCTCGCGTGGGGAAGCGGCCGTTTTTCTAAAGGCATGGTGGGCGTAAGCTATGTCCTTAACCCGGTGCAGGTAAACACCAAGGCTCCTACCATGACGCTAGGCATGGAATATGACGGACGTGGATTTAACGGCGGGATCATCGCCCAGTTTAACCCGGCCGTAAGTGCCCACGTGTACTTATCTGACTTTCAAAGGCTTGGAGCCGGTTTGAGGTACCGCATTTCTTTCTAGGCACGGAAGTGTCGCTAGGTGTTGGAGGAGGAGAGAGGGATGGGCTTTCCGCGCAAGGTTGATGCTTACATCATGCGTGAATTTGCAGGCCCATTTGCCTTCTGCGTGGTAGGCTTTACGATCATTCTCATCAGTGGGCTCCTGTTCGAGCTCACTGATTTGATCTTTGTGAAAAGCGTTCCGGTGGAAACAGTTGGACGGATGCTCTTGTACAAGATCCCAGAGATGGTCGTCTTGACGCTGCCCATCGCGGTGCTGTTCGGTACTTTGGTGTCCTTGGGAAGGCTTGTACAGGACAGCGAGATGAAAGTGCTGCGCAGCAGCGGCTTATCCTTTCCCCGCCTGATGCTGCCCGTGTGCCTTTTGGGCTTTGTTGTGAGCGGAATTACCTACTGGGCGGCGGAGGAAGTTGTTCCAGAAGCTAATCACAAATACGAGAATACCCTGCGGCGGATCGTTTTTACAGAAGGAATTCCCCTTATTGAAGAAAATGTGTTCTTCTATGGCGGTGAAAACCGCTACTTCTATATCGGTGAGGTAGATAGCGAGACTCGCGAACTGAGCCATATCTTAGTCTATGAACTGGGACAAGGGGCTTTCCCTCGCTTGATTACCGCCAAGCGAGGCAGTTTTGTCGATAATCTCTGGGTACTGTACGACGGGATCGTGCAGGAGATGGACGAGGAGGGCTTCGTGACCCATGAGACCCGCTTCGGGCAGATGGAGATTGTTACGGACCAAAACGCCGATCTGTTTCTCGGGAACCAGCGCACCACTAATGAAATGAACCGGCGGGAATTGAAGCAGCATATCGAACGGTTTCAGAGAAGCGGGCTGCGGGTGCTGTCTTTTGTTGTGGACTACCACATGAAGCTGGCCATGCCCATGTCGTCGTTCATTTTCGCCCTGTTTGCTGCTCCTTTAACCCTTTACAGCCGGGCGGGCCGTTCTTTTGGCGTGGCTGTGAGTTTGGCTGTAATTTTCATGTACTACGTGGGCATGTCGGTGGCGAGGTCTCTGGGGGTAAATGGGGTCCTTCCTCCGATTGTCGCTGCCTGGCTGGTCAATTCGCTTTTTGCCCTGGTAGGGTTGGGCTTACTGATCCGCGCCGACCGGCCGAAGTAAAGGCAGGAAAGGAACACTCTGATGCGCCGAACATGGTTAACAACCGTTTTTGTGCTGGCTATCCTGTGGGGATTGGCTGTGGGGGGAAATGCGGAAGCTCAGGATACGGTCCGCATTTCTGCCGCGCGCTCCGGCTGGTACCATGTGGAAGAGCAGCTGTTTGTAGGCGAGGGTGAAGTACAGATTGAGGCAGGGGACACGTTTATCACTGGTGACTACGTTGAGTGGCGGCTGCAGACAGAAGAGCTCCTGGTATCGGGAAGCGTCGTTCTGCGGCAGGGTGAGAATGAACTCACTGGCGAGCACTTGGTTTATAGCGTTGCCCAAGGAGTGGGTGAATTCCTCGATGTAGAGGCTTTGGTAGATGTCCCGAAAGCCACCAGTCCGGTGTTTCTCAGGACAGAGAAGGTAACCATTGCCGAGGGCAAGTATCAGATGGTGAACGGCCGCATCACCACGTGCGATCTAGATAGGCCCCATTTTCATCTAGCCGTGAACGAAATCGAGGTCCGCCCTGATGACAAACTTATTATAAAGGGGGTAACGTACTATGAAGGATCCATCCCCCTGTTTTATTGGCCGTATATGGTTATCCCTCTCGATGACCGCGTTTCGGATTTTATCATGTCGCTTCCCGTGATCGGCTACAGCAGTACGGAAGGCTACTATGTCAAGAACGCTTTTGACTACTATATCAACGACAACGCCTACGGCACCATCAACCTTGATCTTTACTCTAAGCTCGGGGTGGGATACGGCTTTAAGCACAACTATTCCTTGGGGAAGTTCGGCTCAGGTAAGCTGGGAGCCTATCACATCCCTTTTTCCGAAAACAAGAAGCTGTCAGCTGATTTCTCCCACGAGTGGAGCAGCGGTCCTTGGCGGCTTGTGACTACCAACTCAGTGGAGGAAACCAACGACAAGCGCACCATCGATTCCCGCAGCCGCCTCTCCCTCAGTACCGCCACCATCTCTGCCAATGTGCAGGGTTCCTATCGCGAGAATCCAGGCACGAATCAGAAGAAGTCCTGGGAGTATGGTGGAACCTGGCGGCAGCAGCTCGGCCAAGGTCTGCGATTGAATCTCACGGGCAGTGTCACAGGCAGAGAGGGCAGCACTCTGGTTCGGATGGTGAACTACTTGGCCGAAACGACCTACACGCGCGGAAACCAGACATGGGGGCTGGCGGTAGAGCAGGAGTACAACCCAGACCTCCTCGAGGAAGGTGCGGCACCAACGTGGAGAAGCGTTAACCGCATGCCGGAGCTCTCTTGGCGGTTGTCCAATCCGCGCCTGGCCAGTACGAGTACGCCGCTGCCGATGCGGCTC
>JAAYMI010000063.1 GCA_012521465.1 Bacillota bacterium
CAGAGCGGCTTCCATGAGCTCGATGCCCGGCACCCTCTCTGCCACCGGCCGCCGCAGAACGCGGCTCGCCCAAACCACTCCGATCCCATCTGGTACCACCAGATCAGCCCGGCGAAGTATCTCTGCCAACAGCTGGTCGATGGCGGCGGTCATGACCATCTCTGGATTGCAGGTTACCACTAGGTGCGGTCCGCCAGCCTTGATCCAGGCCCTGATCCGCTGGACAGCTTCACCTATGGTCACGTTATCAATCTTTACCCCTAAGATGCTGACGCGACTGCATATCTCGGCCAAGCTCTACCCCTCCAACACCTGCTTCAGGAGATCCCGATTGCGGTAGGCATATTCCCGCAGCTGCCCGAGTTGGGCTGCCTGTGCAGTTTGATTGAGCGCATAGTTCTGTACCACATCGTCGACGGTGGGATGCAGCAGCTGCAGTTCTACCAGTTCCAGGCAGCGGCAGCCGATCTGGGCACAGGCGGCGTGAACCTTGGGATCGTAATTGAGCCCAACCGGCACAGTGCCGCTCAAAGCACCGAGGATTACTCCATGAAGACGCATGCTGATAAACACATCTAGCTGCCCCAGTTCGTCCCTGCAGTTCTCTTGTTCAAGAGAAGGAATCAGCATGAGCCGCGGAACATCCTTTTGCAGCGTTCTGCCCATTTCCTCATCGCCAGGGCCGATGGGCAAAAAACGCAGTTCCCAGCCTGCAGCACCAAGCTGCCTGAGGATCTCAACCCATTCAGCGGTCTGCGCTTGCCACTGGGGATACGGCCGCAGATTCAGCCCGAGTATAGGTGGACTACTTATCCGCGTCCGGGGCACGCTGCCTTCTAGTTGAAACACCGGGTCTACGGCAACCGCACCGTTGGGTACGTGTATCCCGTGCTGCTGGAGGAACTGCGCGCTGAAGGCATCCCGCACTGTGAAGCCCGCACTCTTGCGAAAAGCCCGGGCCACCAACTTCTGATAGAGCCATGTGGCAATAGGACCAATGCCGTGGCCATATAAAGCAACGGGAACCTTCCTTCTCAAGGCCATTTCAACGAAACTGAGATAATAGGGAATAGTCAATTTGCCTGTGACATCCTGGAAGAGGGAGCCCCCTCCGCTGATCAACAGCCGGGCACTGCCCAGCACCTCCCAGATCTGATTCCAGGCAAAGCGATCTACCGCCTCTATCCCATGGATTTTGCGCGTGTAGGCAGGATCACCGCTCACCGCCAAAATATCCGACCGGGAAACGCCCAGGGACACTAGATCTCTACAGAGCACCGCGAGGATGGCCTCATCGCCGAGATTGCCATAGCCGTGATACCCCGAAACCACGATCACTTGCCAACAGCCCCTTCCCCAGCCTGTACAGCTGGAAAGTTATCCACCCAATAATATACCCGAAAATCAGGCCGTAAGCTGTGCGATACAGCGTGATCAGCAGCGGTGTGTGCATGTGGCTAAAGGTGTTGACCATAGAAAGCTGACCGATCACGGCTAACGGGGCCAACCAAGCTGCCCACCCCTTGCGATCCTTTTTCAGCAGAAAGTACAAGGCGGGATGGCCGATTAAGAACTCCTTGGTCCGCGGCCGAACAATCAGCACCCGTTCCAAGAATTCTCGCAGCTCTACTTCGAGCTGAATTGCAGGCAGCCCGAAGTTTCCGGTGCGCAGAATGTACACTGCCATGGCACCTACTAGACCTGCCCCACCTACAAAGAAAAATTCCACAGGAATAGACAAGTCCCAGAAAAACCGCAGCCTTGCGCGGAGGGACCGCCAGCTCTTGACGGGCAGGATCGGTTCAAGCAGTAATCCCAGGGTCACAATTCCGACCGGGAGAACGTGCATGGCCTTCACGCCGCGAAATTCCGCGAGTTTAACCAAATAGTCAGTCCCCACGAGGGATCCTGCCACCAGCAGTCCACCAGCCACCGACACGGCGGAAATGGCAGCAAACTGGGTCAACGCAGAGCGCCCCAGCCTCACCCGCACAGCCAAACTGGGGAAGACCACTGCCGCCATAAGTGCCATACCCTGCTGCGCCAACTGCAGATTCTTGAGGGCAAGGCCGGCGGTCATGATCCAACCGAACCCGGCGCCAAAGAGTAGGAATCCGTCGGGAAGCGCTAACCAGGAACCTACCAATAAGAACGCAGCTGCCCAGATGCCGGCCCAGACCACCCCCGAGAGATAGAGAGGAATCCGCCACTCAGGAAAAGGAATACTCTTTCCCAGGCTGTAGCCAGCCTCCTTCAGCTGACCGGTGAGATCCGCTAACAGCCCCAGCGATCTCTGCCAAGGTTCTTCCCCGGACAAGAACGGCCGCAGATACACGACCCGGATATTGCGCTCCCGCACTGCCCGTACGTAACGGGCAACAACCCGCTGGGAGCTGAGAGAGTCTAGTTCTCGCTGGTTAATGCCGTGCACCCGCACCATCTGCGTGGAAGGGGCTAGCGCCTGTATACCCCGCTGTTGGGTAAACTCCACTGTACCAACCCGCACACCCAGCTCCCGAAAATAGCTGGCATATTCGGCGAGCTGATCAGGATAACCTGGGCTTTCAGAAGCACCGAGAATCACCAGACTCGGGTTGAAATCGCGCCAATTCTCAGGCAGATCCCACGGTGGGTTGCCCAGCCGCGGGGCAGCCTCCAATCCCGCGGCCGCGATCGCGGCATAGGCGGACTCGGGAAACACCGCTGGCATGCTCCACAGCAAGTCAAGTTCATGAGGGTGCTCAGCGGCATAGGCCTTGGCTGAGGTAGGTACCTCCGCGTTATACCACAGCGCTTCTCCTAAAGTATAAGGGGCAACAGCGATGGTGGTAACACCGCGCTGCTGCAGTTCGTCTAGCAGATCACTCACATCCGCCCCCATCTGGACAGCCAAGTGCTCCAATGCACGGAAGTCGTACACCAGTTCGACAGTGGTCTGCTCCCTTTCCAAGCGCACACGGTGAAACGCTATGCCTAAACCGGCAATGACAGCTACCCAGACAAGTATCCACAGAATCCTGCGCACACAGCCACCCCTATTCCACGATTTCTTCCACGACTAAAGCTATTCCCCCGGCTTCCACCTCTGCCGCAGCTATGCGGATCGGAAAGGGAAACTGGTCCAGATCTACTTCCAGGCGGAAATACTCCTGCAGGAGGTCCACCAATGCCGGCGGCACCGCGGCTTGCTCCAGCCTGAGAGCGACTGGGACAAACCTCAGCACTGTCTGATCGGCTGTTTCGACGGCGACCCCCAGAGCGAGATGCCAAGGAACCCCCAGCAGGTCGATAGTGCCGCTGAACTGCAGCTGGCTGTGGTCCACCTCCACCACGAGATCGGGAATCTGGGGAACATGCTGTCTAAAGTATTCGCTGAGGCTCTCTGCACTTACGCGGGCAGAAATCCGCAGCAGGTCTGAGCCTCCATAGGAAAACTCCCGTTCCCGAAAAAGAGTCCAGGGGTGAAAGCGCACTCCTTCCGCAAACAGCACCGCCTCTGTCACTGGGAACCCGTTAACAGTCCCATCTTCCAGCTCGATTGAGATTGCAGGGATTAAACCCACCAGCAGGCTCCAACCACCGCCGCCGGGCAGGTCAACTGCCACCTTCTGGGCGTGAAACTCGTCTGCAATAAACTGCTCTAGTTCACTGCTTACCCTAGGAACCAAGACCAACCTAGGCAGCAGCGCAGACACAACTAAGACTATAAGGAGCGCAGCCCCACACACTAAAAGCTTCTGCACCACAGTGCCTCCCAAAAAACGAGCTTCCCCCACAGACGTACTCCATCCGTGAAGAAAGCCGTAACCTCTACCGCTTCATCTTCAAATAAGCCTCGATGAACGGATCAAGCATCCCGTCCATGACGGCATCAACATTACCTACCTCCAAATTGGTACGATGGTCCTTTACCATAGTATAGGGGCAGAACACATAGGAACGAATCTGATTGCCCCAGGCGATTTCGCCCTGCTCTCCTTTGAGTTCCTCCAGGCGGGCCTGCTTTTCCTGCTGCTGCCTTGCCAGCAGCCGAGAGCGCAGGATCTTCATGGCCGCTTCCCGATTGGAATGCTGGGATCGCTCTGATTGGCACTGCACCACAATGCCGGTAGGAATGTGGGTAATGCGCACAGCCGACTCTGTCTTGTTTACATGCTGGCCGCCTGCCCCACTAGCCCGATAGGTGTCGATCCGCAAGTCTTCGCTCTTGATTTCAACATCGGCATCCTCAGTGATCTCCGGAATGACATCCACCGAAGTAAAGGAGGTGTGCCTCCTGCCAGAGGCATCAAAGGGCGAAATGCGTACCAAACGGTGCACCCCTTTTTCGGCCTTCAGATAGCCATAGGCATTTGTGCCGCTGATCAGCAGCGTCACGCTCTTGATGCCTGCCTCCTCACCAGGTTGGTAATCCAAGACCTCCACGTCGTACCCCCGAGAGTCAGCCCACCTGGTATACATCCGCAGGAGCATCTCCGCCCAGTCCTGCGACTCAGTTCCGCCAGCCCCCGGATGAATGGACACGATAGCATTGCCGCTGTCAAACTCACCGTCCAAGAGCGCTGCCAGTTCCAGGCGATCGAGGGCCTTCTCCAACCGCGCTACATCCCGCTCGAGTTCTCCCTCGAGAGCCTCGTCAGGCTCTTCGGACACGAGCTCCAGCATAGTCTCGGCATCTTCATATTGGTTGTAGAGCTCTTCCCACTCCTGGATGGTCCGCTTCAAAGCGCTGATTTCCTTCATCACTGCCTGAGCCGCGGACTGATCATCCCAAAAGCCGGGTGCAGCCATGCCCTCCTCCAGCTGAACTACCCGCGCGCGTTTGTCATCAATGTCAAAGGTAGTTCCTCATTTCAGCTAATCTCTTCGCAATGTCTTTCAATCTGTATTCCATGCCAACCTACCTTCCACAGCACTTTTTGTACTTCTTCCCGCTTCCACAGGGACAAGGATCGTTCCGGCCGACCTTGTGCCCAACTTGCCGCGGCGCCCGCTCGGGAGCCTCTCCGCTCTGATTGGTCTGGGCTCCCTGCAGACGGTCCTTGGGCTGAGCCTGGCTGGGATCTACCAGCCTTACCCTAAAGAGCAGCTTCAGACAGTCTTCCTGAATGCTGGCCACCAACTGCTGGAACATGTTGAACGCTTCGAACTGATACTCCATCAACGGGTCTTTCTGACCGTAAGCCCTAAGGCCGATCCCTTCCCGCAGATCATCGATAGCCCGGAGATGCTCCATCCAGCGGCCGTCTGTTACCTGCAGCAGCACCATCTTTTCGATGCGGCGCATTATCTCTGAGCCGTATTCAGCCTCCCGCTCGGCATAGGCCGCCAGCGCCTCCCGCTGCAGGATCTCTGCGATCTGGCTGGGCTGCATATCCTCTAGCTCCGCGCGCGTGACTTTGGCCTGCCTGCCTGTAATCTCGGCGTATGCCTTCAGCAGCGTGTCAAGATCCCATTCTTCGGGAATCACTTTCTCATCGGCGTACTGGCTCACCAGACGGGAAAACACGGTAGCAAACATATCTGAAATGTGCTGGCCGATGTCTTGATTCAGCAGCACAGCCCGCCGCTGGGCATAGATGACTTCCCGCTGTTTGTTGAGGACATCGTCGTAGTCCAGCACTTGGCGGCGGATCTCAAAGTGACGATTTTCCACCCGCTTCTGAGCATTTTCAATCGCTTTGCTGATCTGCGGATGGTCTATGGCTTGATC
>JAAYMI010000064.1 GCA_012521465.1 Bacillota bacterium
CACGTAATCTGCCCAAAGGTGTCTCAGGACTACCTTCTGGCAGCTCCTGCTCTGCGTGCACTTGGCTAGGTCGGGGCAGGCTCTGCATATCTCTGGGTCACTCTTGTATTGGCGGTATGCTTCTCTTCTCGATACTACAACCACCACTCCGTCACACCTTTTTATTACCTACTCTTGAGCGTATCTCCAGCTATCCTCTCCCTTCTCTGAATACTCTGGTTGTATATTTCGAGTTGATTTGTAAAGTACCTCTCTCAGATAGCCAATTTGCGAAAAACGTATCGCATGTCCTGTTAAAAATGTCAAGCAAAACCGTTCTTCGCGATGGAGCTGAATCCACCGCCTTGGGATGACGAACAACCCCCTTGACATCTATAACAACATAAAAACAAGCCCATGACAGTTGTGAGAATAAGACATAGACTCATGCTTGACAGTATCTATAAATCTAGGCATGCAGTAATCAGAAAAGCGGCAGTCGCTTTTGAGACAGCCCCAAAAGTGAACGACTGAGGTTCCTTTTGGGGCTTCGCTGCTAGTGTTCCTTTCCTTAACTACCCAGTCGAGCATCGTGCTTGAGACTTGCTTGTTCATATCCCCCGCTTTGCCCCTTCTCTCCTCACTTTCTTATGATTCTCACCGGAAAACACAGGAAACCTCACCCAAAAAGAAGGACCTGTGTAGAGCACACAACTGACCAGCATCGGCAAAGGGGGTGATAGTCAAAAGCTCGTGGGAGCGTCTCACCTAACCATCGTCTGGGAACAACGGCGGCAAGTGCTTTATAATCCAATCTAGAAAGAAGGCAAAAATGGTGACTAAGCGGCTCGTGTTTCTAATCGCCTTGTCGTTAGTGACAGCGCTGATCACAGGATGCCTAGGAGGCGGCCAGACAGGCAGTTACACGCTTAATGGGTCAGTGGTAGAAGCTGGCACTGGAAACCCTATTAGTGGAGCGGAAGTCGCAATCGATTCAAAGGCTGTCGCTTCGGACTCTGCTGGTAACTTCGTAGTCAAGCTAGGAGCTGGTACGTACACGCTGAAGGTGAACGCTCCAGGATACGCTCCATACGAAGCATCGATTCACATAAACGGCGATACCACCACCCAGGCTGAGCTAACCACAACCGGTCCGGTAGTGCACGTTGAGGCTCTCCAGGATATCACTGATGGTCAAGTGCTTGAGAGCGCGAAGGTGACGATCGCAGGAAATATCAACGACATCTTGAGCGTGCGGGGTGACGTAGCCTCGCTGAATACGGCAATTACCATTACCCAGCTTCAGGCAATCGTAAACGGCGTGACCTATGAAATCGAAGTAGAAGAAGACGGAAGTTTCGAACAGGAAGTTCCACTCGATCCAGGCAGTAATACCATTCAGCTGCGCGTCTTTGATGCTGATGGGAACGCGGGAACGAGCAGCATTCTGCGAGTGACTGTTTCCCTGCCCAGAATTGACCTCCGAGTCATCCTAAGCTGGGATACAAGCCACACAGACGTCGACCTTCACATGTTTCAAAGAAATGCCAGCGAGGGTAATGTCCCAGCCTCTTACGATGACTGGCGGAATCTGGACAGGCATGTGTGGTGGCCGAACAAGCTCCCTGACGACTTCGGTACCACCCCCGACAGTAACCCTATTTTGGACATAGATGATATAGATGGTTACGGCCCGGAAACCATCCTCCTACGAGAAGCGGCTCCCGGCCACTATCATATCTGGGTCCACTTTTTCTCAGGACCGTCCAACCCGCCTACAAACGCCACCGTCCGAATCGTGGTCAACGGCGGAACTGATGATGCAAAGGTTTACGAGCGCAGCCAGACGCTGGACGAGGAATGGGAAGTCTGGTACGTCGGCACTATTGAGATGCACTCTGGC
>JAAYMI010000006.1 GCA_012521465.1 Bacillota bacterium
AAAGCTGAGCGGCGAGGGTCTGGGCAGGGAATTGATCCTGCGGAATGTGAGGATAGAACTTGCGGGCATCGATAAACACGGCATGACCGCCTGCCGGTTTCACGATCGGGATACCAGCTTCATTCAGCCTATCGTAGAGATACTGCACCTGAGCGAGGCGGTGGGCGAGGAAATTGTAATCCGCCGCTTCATACAATCCCCTGGCCAGTGCCTCCATATCTCTTCCGGACATGCCTCCGTAGGACGGCATCCCCTCGTAGACGACCACAAGGCTGGTGGCCTTTTGGTAGAGCTCCGCGTCGTTTAATGCCAGGAATCCGCCGATATTCACGATCCCATCCTTTTTACCCGACATGGTGCAGCCATCGGCGTAGCTGAACTGCTCCCGGATGATCTCGCGGATGGTCTTGTGAGCGTAGCCCGGTTCCCGCTGCTTGATAAAGCAGGCGTTTTCAGCGCAGCGGGTGGCGTCCATGATCACCCTAATGCCGTAGGAGTGCGCGAGTTCAGATACGGCGCGGATGTTTGCCATGGAGACAGGCTGTCCGCCAGCCATGTTCACCGTGATGGCGAGAGAGATGTAAGGAATGCGCTCTGGACCTACCTCCTCAATGAGAGCCATGAACTTGTCAAGATCAACATTTCCCTTAAACGGTAGTTCTGCCTCGGGGTCGTGGGCTTCGTCGATGATCACATCCCGAAATGTGGCGCCATTGAGTTCTTGATGGGCTCGGGTGGTGGTAAAATACATGTTACCTGGTACATAGTCGCCTTGTTTGATCAGGATCTGGGAGAGGATGTTTTCCGCGCCCCGCCCCTGGTGGGTGGGGACAACGTATTTGAAACCGTATAGATCCTGAACAGCTGCCTCAAGGTGTTTGAAGTTGCGCGACCCTGCATAGGCTTCGTCTCCAAGCATAAGCCCTGCCCATTGGCTGTCGCTCATGGCGTTGGTGCCGCTGTCCGTCAAAAGGTCAATGTACACGTCCTCAGAATCGAGAAGAAACGTGTTGTACCCGGCGCGGCGGATGGCCTCTTCTCGCTGGGCCTGAGTTGTGACGGCAATGGGTTCCACCATCTTAATCTTGTACGGTTCAGCCATATACTTTTTCTCCATCGGCATACCACCTTCTTCGGTAAGTTTGTATGTCTATAGTATAATAATGTTAGGACAGGGGTTGGGGGATGTTCGGTATCTCGGCACGCGTGTTCACGAAGAAAGCAGCCACGCCTCCGAGTCCGATATGGCAGCCCAGTACGCTTCCTACAATGTTCACCAAGAAGTTCTTGTAGCCTAGAGTCGTGCTCAGCATATCCCTGAGCTTCTCAGCTGTTTCCGCATCATCGGCGTGGGTAATACCCACCAGCTGCTCCATGTGGCCCAGAGATCTTTCGCGGACCAGGTCCACAATGCGCTTCAGAGCAGCTCCTTTGCCCCGCACTTTCTGCAGCAGAAGCATTTGACCATCCTTGACGTGCAGGATCGGCTTAACCTTCAGCATGGTCCCCATGACCGCACTGGCCCAGCGCAGGCGCCCTCCGCGGTAGAGATGGCCCAAGTCATCTACAGTGAAAATGTGTTCCATGCTGTTGCAGGAGCGGGCTTGAATGCGCTCTATCACTTGTTCATACGCCGCACCGGCTGCGCTGAGTTGGGCGGCTTCCAAAGCAATCAGGCCTTGAGCAAGCGATCCGCAGAGGGAATCACAAATGGTAAGTTCGAATTTCGGATACCTGCGCTTTACTTCCTGGGCAACCATACGGGCAGTACTGCACGCTCCAGAAAGCTTCGAAGAGAACGCAACGTATACGCAGCGCACCCCTTTTTCTGCGTACTTCGTAAAAGTGTCCCAGAAAAAACCTGCCGGAACTTGGCTGGTGGTTGGGAGCTTGCCAGCCCTGAGTGCTTGGTAAACGGCCGCCGGCTCAATGGTGCGCCCGTCAACATACTCCTTGCCGTCAATATTGACAATAAAGGGGATGATATCAATATTGTGATCGGCTGCTGTCTGGCTCGGGAGATCACACGCACTGTCTGTAATCACTTGGAGCATCTTGTCACCTCATTGTTGATTCGCTCAAATGATATATTTCGTTAGCACGGGCTGGAACCCTTTTCAGAAATGCTGTTCTTGTTCTCACAGTTTCGAGATGGTAGAATAAAGCTTGGGAAATCCATGTTGCGAGGTCATGCTATGCACAAAGCCTTGAAAGAAGCGATTAGCGAGCGCATTAACGAACTGCGCTTTGAACAAGTTCACCTGCGGTCCTATATTGAGTCAGATCGCCTTCGCAAGGAGGTTTTGGAAAAGGCCATTGCGGAGCTGCAGTGGGTCCTGGAGCTTATCATGAAGTGGGAGGCGGAGCAGTGAAAAAATCAGGCATCGTGTTGTTGGTAGTGCTGTGCACAGCTCTCTGCGCGGCCATCACTGGGCAGGCGACAGTGGCTCATCACGGGATGTTCGTGGTGTTTTTCGGCGATCAGGAAATCGGCTATGAGGAGTTTGCCATTTCATCGACAGGCATTACCACTGCCGGGTCATCTAGTGTCGGGGGCCAAACGATAGCCGTGTCAACGGTGCTCAGACCCGACAGCTATGAGCTCAATTCTATGGGTGTGACCCTTACGGGGAAGTTCCAAGATGGGAAGTTTAAGGCATCGGCGGGACCGGCGCAGCTGTCGTACGTCCTCCCACAACCGTACATGGTCGTGGACAATAACGTATTTGCCCAGTATCAGCAGGTAATTGATTTGGCCCAAGCGGGAATCGAGGAAGTAAGTGTCCTTACGCCGGCATTGGTGCTAATGAGCCAACAGCCTGTGCTTCTAGGTAAGGTCTGGCGTGGGGAAAAGGTTTATTATGCTGTCGGCGATCAAAAGGTGGAGATGGAGGAATACGGAGCTCTCTTGGCTGAGAGTGTTTACGTGCGAATTCTGGCCCATGAGGGAAAGCTGACTGTTGTAGAGGTGCCTGCTCAAGGCGTGAAAGCAGTACTGCGGGGCTATGAGAATGGGCAGACTGCTGCGGACGATACTTCTGAAGAGGCAGAGCGGCACCGCAGTGAGGAGTTCCGAGTTGAGGCAGGAGATGTCACTTTGGCCGGAACACTGACCCTGCCACAAGGCGAGGGACCATTCCCGGCTGTGCTGCTGAACTCCGGTTCTGGTCCGCAGGACCGCGACGGTAATACGCCACCGGCGCTCATGACCAGCATGTTCAGACTGATGGCGGAATATTTCACTGAACTCGGTATCGCCGTGCTGCGTTACGATGAGCGGGGAGTGGGTGAAAGCACCGGCGACTATAATGCCGCGACCTTTTCCGACTTGATGGATGACATCAGGGCCTTAATTGCCTATCTCAAGGGTCACCCGGAAATCGATCAGCACCATATCGTCATTCTTGGACACAGTGAAGGGGGGGTCTTTGCTCCCATCCTGGCGAGCGAAGATCCGGATATTGCGGGGATTGTGCTGCTGGGAGCGCCAAGTGCACCGCTGGACAAGATCATGATTGAACAGCTTGAGCATCAGGCAAGTCTCGAATATGTACCGGAGGGGCAGAGGCAGCTGCTCAGGGATCAATATCTGCCCCTGATCAGGCAGGCCATCGCCGATGCCAAGGCTGGCAAATCTGAAACGATGATGCCCCTCAACCTGGAATGGCTGCGGCAGCACATGGCACACGATCCGGCCGAGACCATCAAGAAGGTGAAACAGCCGGTCCTGCTTATCCATGGAGAGGAGGACGTCAAAGTACTGCCCTACCACAGTGCTGTCCTGGAGGAGGCACTGCGGCAGGAAGGGAATGACAAAGTGGAGTCGCACGTGCTGCCTAAGACGACGCATGAATTCACGATGTTTCCCTATGACAACCTCGCGTATGACCCGACCGATCCTTGGAAGACACCGCCCGAGCTTTATGAGATCATTGGGCGCTGGCTAACAGCAACCCTGCTGGATTAAGGCCCCTGCCCTGAGACCGCTTGCGAAACTCACTGGGAGTTATCCCGGTGAGTTTTTTAAATACCCGCCCATAGTAGTTCTGGCTTGTAAACCCATGCTGGAGAGCGACGTTAAGGATGGGTTCCCTGCTGTCCTGCAGCGCTGCTTTGCTCATCTCGACGCGAAAGCGGTTGACAAACTCCGTAAAGGTCTCTCCTAGTTCCGCACGGAAAACGTGGGCAAGGTAGGATTTGTTGATCCCAAGCTGGGCCGCCATACTCTCCAGGGTAATGGTCTCGCGATAGTGTTCATAAACGTAGCGTACGGCCCGGCGCACGTGCAGGTTGGTGGGGAAACTGTCGTGCAAACTAAACTTGCTCCCCTGGATGCTCTGCAGAAGTCCAAGCAAAAATGGGATGCAGGCCCGGAGGCGTGTACGGGAAAACGGACCGATTATGTACATCCCCATGCTGCGAGAGCCTGTTGTGATGGGAACGGCCGTAAGCTGCAGATCAGGGTTCACCTCTACGGTCAGGTTGAGCGGCCACGTAATCCGATCTACTTGACTGATGAACCGCTTGATATCAGCGTGAGTCAACCGCAGCTTATCAAGGCCAAGCGCATCGGGAAGATGTGTGCCTGCGTACCCGAAAACCGTACCGTCGTCAGAAAAGGCTGCAATCGGCAGGGCAGTGCAGGCGCAGAAAGTCTCGACAGTACTTCTCAGTTGGTCACCAATCCGGCTGTAACCCAACATCATATTCTCCTCCAAGCATCTCAATATAGTGCGAATCCCCGCAATGCACTGCAAGGCATCTCTGCTGGGACATGCTATCATTGATAGGTGAAAGTGAAAATCAATCTCATTCAATTCCAAGTTTAGCAGAGCAAAAGGGGGTCTGTCAAATCTCGGTGATATTCGGCACTTCATATTTGCTTGCCTGCTTGGTGGCCCTCTCCCTGCTGTCCTTGCTCGTAGGGGTGTCCAACTTCAGCCTCCTGGACATCTTCACTGGGACAAATCTCGCGGCCCAAGTGCTGATCATCAGCCGCATTCCCAGAATGATAGCAGTGGTGCTTACCGGCATGGGCATGAGTATCGGCGGTCTGATTATGCAGCAGCTGAGCAGGAACCGTTTTGTTTCGCCCACAACGGCTGGTACTACAGAGTTTGCGCGCCTGGGAGTGTTAGTGTCCCTCTTGGCGGTTCCCCAAGCGAGTTCAATCGTAAAAATGGTGATCGTGTTTGTGTTTGCCGTCCTGGGGGCATTTGTGTTTTTCGGAATTCTGAACCGCCTGCACATGCGCGACGCCCTGTTTGTACCCCTCTTAGGCCTTATGCTGGGCAGTGTTGTGAGCGCCATTACTACTCTAGTCGCATACGGCTTTGACCTGGTGCAGAGCATCGGGACCTGGCTGATGGGTAATTTCGCCATGGTAACAAGAGGGCGCTATGAGCTGCTGTATGCCGCGGTACCTCTCGTCAGCGCAGCGTATCTAGGAGCGGACAAGTTCACCATTGCGGGCATGGGAAAGGACCAGGCCACGAGCCTCGGCCTCAATTATAGTGCCGTGATGTACGTCGGTCTTGGGGTCGCTGCCGGGATCACAGCGGTGGTAGTAGCCTCTGTGGGAAGAATTCCTTTCTTGGGCATGATCGTACCCAATGTGGTGGCGCTCCACCGTGGTGACCACTTACGGAGCAGTTTCTGGACGGCCGGGCTGTTTGGGGCCGTGTTCCTGCTGGCGGCAGACATTATAGGTAGAGTCGCTATCGCACCCTACGAAATCCCAATCGGACTTACGGTGGGGATCATGGGCAGCGCGGCCTTTCTGTACCTGTTGTGGAGGAGGGGCGCGGCATGACTGACATCCGCAAACTAGTGCTGCTCGGCGGGATCGCCGCTGTGCTGGCTGTGCTGCTTGTGACTTCAGGGCTGAACGCATTCATTTGGCGCTATGCTCTCAGCCGCCGTCTGCCGCGCCTCCTGGCCATCATTCTCACAGGCTCGGCGGTGGCTGTTTCCACCGTGATCTTTCAGACCATCACCCACAACCGCATTCTTACTCCAAGCATTATGGGTTTGGATTCTCTGTACATGTTCATCCAGACCGCAGTTGTGTTTCTGCTGGGAGGGCAGAGTGCACTTTTGGTTAACTCCACGCTAAACTTCGTGCTGTCGGTTGTGCTGATGGTAGGCGCAACGCAGGCAAACTCCTGATCGCCGTGGCACTACTGGTGGCCGTGGCTACCGCTTTGGTAGGACCTGTTACATTCTTGGGCTTGCTTGTGGTCAATTTGGCCCGGGAAGTGATGAGCACCTACGAGCACCGCCGCCTGCTTCCCGCGGCAGCCTTGATGGGGATTATCGCTCTCTTGGGGGGGCAGGCCGCGGCTCGGCACCTCTTGAATCTAAGCACTCCCCTGAGCGTGATCATCAATTTCATCGGCGGCGTTTACTTCATCGGTCTGCTTTTGCGGGCTCGCACTGTGCATTAAGACTTAAGGAGTGGTGTGTATGCTGAGCGTGCGCAATCTTGTGAAACGCTACGGGCAAGTGACTGTCTTGGACGACATCTCCCTAGATATTCCGCAGGGAAAGATAACTTCTCTGATCGGACCAAACGGGGCAGGGAAGAGTACGCTGTTGTCCGTAATGAGCAGGCTTACGCCGAAGGACAGCGGGGAGGTGTGGATCAACGGGGTCGAGATTGGGGAGTGGAAGAGCATTAAGCTCGCCCAGAAACTCGCGGTTCTGCGCCAGTCCAACTTCACTAACCTGCGCCTTACCGTTCGTCAGCTTGTGAGCTTTGGACGTTTTCCGTATTCACAGGGGAATCTCTCCGGTGCAGACCAGGAAATCATTGATGCGGCCTTGGCTTACCTCAAGCTGGAGGAGCTGCAGGACAGGTACCTCCATCAGCTCAGCGGCGGCCAGCGCCAGCGGGCGTATATTGCCATGGTTGTCGCTCAGGACACGGAGTACATCTTGTTAGATGAGCCGCTGAACAACCTCGATATGCGCCACGCCGTGGATATCATGAAGACTCTGCACAATTTGGCTGCGGACCTTCACAAAACTGTGGTGATTGTGCTGCACGACATCAACTTCGCTTCCTGCTAGTCAGACCACATTGTGGCCATGGATCAGGGCAGGATTGTCCGGGAAGGGTGCAGCGCGGAGATTATAAGCAGTGCTGTTTTGGGTCCCCTGTATAAAATGGACTTCCAAATTGAACACATCAAAGACAATCGCATTTGCATCTATTACTAGTAACGTGTGAGGTGAATGTGGGTGAAAAGGCAGATCGGTTTGTTAGCACTGTTCTTGTTGGTAATGTCGGCTTTCAGCCCAGGAGTGAGGGGGCAGGACTCGACGCGGATCGTGCACGAGCTTGGGGAAGTGGTTGTGAAGAAGAACCCTGAGACGGTGGTTGTGTTTGACTACGCTGCCCTGGATATCCTCGCATACTTGGGTATTGAACCTACCGGGGTTGCAAAGAGCAGTCTGCCCGATTATCTGGCGCACTTCCGGGATGAAACATACGCAGACGTGGGCACTTTGTTCGAGCCGAATTTTGAACGGATTTATGCCCTGCAGCCCGATGTCATTTTCGTGTCCACACGCCAGGCGGAGGTTTATCCAGAATTGGCCCGGATTGCCCCAACAGTCTATCTGGCCATCGACCCTCGAGACTACTGGGGTTCGTTTGCCCACAACGTTCGGGTGATCGGGCGGATCTTCGGGAAGGAAGCAGCTCTCGAAGAAGAACTCTCAGCACTGGCTCATGCTGTTGCTCAGGTTCGGGAAAAAGCTGCCGCCAGCGGGTATCGCACTCTTGTCCTGATGGCCAACGATGGGGCGTTAAGCGTGTACGGACCTGGTTCTCGGTTTGGAATCGTCCATAGCGAGTTTGGTTTTGTGGCAGCCGACACCCGAATAGCTGCGGCGAACCACGGACAGAACGTCTCCTTTGAGTACCTACTGCAGGTCAATCCCGAGGTGATTTTAGTGATCGATCGAGCGGCAACGGTTGGGGGCAGCGTCTCTGCTCAGCAGGTGCTGGACAATGCCCTCGTCAAGATGACTGCCGCGGCACAGACAGACCGGATCTTCTACCTGACATCTCAGGTATGGTATACTGCAGCAGGCGGTCTGAAGGCGACGCGCATCATGGTCGATGACGTGCTGCGGGTATTTGACTAACAACATATAGGGAAATAAAGAAGCTGCTGGTTGCTCAGCAGCTTCTTTATTTCTCAGTTTAGAGGCGAACTACGTTTGCAGCCTGGAGTCCACGGTCGCCTTCAACAATCTCAAACGAAACGCTTTCGCCTTCGTTGAGTGTCTTGAAACCAGTGCCTTGAATGGCAGAGAAGTGGACAAATACGTCCTTACCATTCTCGCTCTCGATGAAACCATAACCCTTTTCTGCGTTAAACCATTTTACCTTGCCAGTCATCTGATGGCCTCCTATAAAGATACTAGTCAAAAACCTAAACTACGCAAACCACCTAACTCCTTGCTGGGAAAACCTACTGCAGAGGCCATAGATGTTCGCTTCATTTAAATCTTAACCGCTATCAGTCTATCACATGGTTCTTGCGGTGTCAATGAAATCCGCTCACAAATTAACAGCGCAGAATTATCCAACATAAGCTGGTATTGTTAAAGAATAGGATCACTGGTGTGGAGGAATTCCTTGGGATAAACCGAACTGGTAATATAAGGTCAACATTGACAGGAGTTGGTGCGTGGTGAATAAATCGGAAAACGTATCCCGGACTCTCATTGCGGCGGTGGCTATCCTAGCTGTGCTTTCCCTTGCCGGCAACGCACTTGTGATTTGGTACATCAAGCAAACCGCTCCTAAACCGTATGACGACTCAATCCTCGCGATGCGGATCGGGCGGATTGAAGATGAGATTGCGGGAGTGGGCGCCCTGGTAAGCGGTTCACAGGAGGATGCAGCGGTTCTAGGAACCAGGCTGGATGAACTCGCTGCCTCCCTAAGTGAGCTGGTGGCTCGCGACGATCCCGCCGTCACTATTGCGGAAATCGCCGCCTCCACTGCGCAGCTGCAGGAGAGGGCAGCCGCGGTCGAAGGTGCTCTCCTGGTTTTATCTGATCGCACTCAAGCAGCGGCGAGTTCTCAACAGGCGGAGTTTGACGAACTTGCTGCCGGGATACACCAACTGAGCGCACTTAAGGAGGATATTGCCGCCCTCCATACTCCATTGGGAGAGCTGAAAGGCGGAGTGGCAGCGCTGGCCGAGGTGCCCGCTGTAGTGTCTAGGCTGGCTGAGCGTGAAGACATGGCGGGCAGCATCGCTGAACTCGTGGAATCTGCCGCTCGCCTTGAGGAGCGAGTCCGTATCCTGGAAGAAAGCCTGCTGGCAATTTCTTACCAGACAGAATCCATTGCTGAACGGACAGCGGCGGCAGAGTCATACCAGAAAACAGAATTCACCGCATTGAGTGGGCAGGTGCGTGAGCTGGGTGAGTTTAGACAAGACCTTAGTGAGCTGAGGTCGCAGTTAGCTGAACTATCGGACGCGGTGGCAGTTCTGGCTGAGATGCCGGACGTTGTGGGCGAATTGGCTGCGCGGGAAGATCCTGCCCACAGAATCGCCCAGCTGGAAACAGCTGCAGAGAAGCTCCAACAAAGAACCACGACCATCGAAGAAGGGCTTCTGGAGCTGTCTCGCCAGACAGAGCGTATAGCTGCCAGTGCGGAAGCGGTAGAAAGCGCGCAGAAAGAGGAGTTCGACGCACTAGCTTCCCGTGTGGAGACGATCAGCGGGTATAAGGAAGACATAGCTTTACTGCAATCGCAGTTAGGAGAGCTGGCGGCTGCTGTGGCCGCTCTTGCCGAGGTGCCTGAAGTAGTAGCTGAGTTAGCTGAGCGGGAGGATCCAACCACCGGATTAACCGAGTTAGCTGCATCCGTGGCACGCCTTGAGGCGAGAGTCGCCGCATTGGAAGATGCCCTTGCTGTCCAGACTCAGCAGCTAACGGCTGTCCGGGAAGATAAGTCTACCATAGAAATGCTCCTTAACGAGCTCAACGATGCGCTGTTCGTCCTAGCTGGAATTCCTGACGCGATAGTAGACCTGGCGGAGCGCTTAGATGATACAACGAGGATTGATCAACTGCTTGCCTCATCGGCTGCGATCCAGGAGAAGGTTGTTCTGCTTGAGGAGACCCTGGCGGTGGTTTCTACCCAAACGAAGTCCATAGCTGAACTAAGTGGGGCTCTTGAAAGCTCTCTTATGGCTGAGCTTAAGGAACTGGCTTCCCAAGTTCAGCAGCTCGCCTCCGCGGATGATGCCGCGGCGCTAGAAGTTCAGTTGCGAGAGCTGGTGGAGCTGCTCTCGTCGTTTACAGAGCAGGCGTTAATCCAACACGAGAATGCAGTGCCTGAGGTGGATGAATCGCTGTCTTCCGCAGCCGAGCTTGCGGAGAAGATCGCTGTGCTAGAACAAGCTTTGTTGGTATTAGCGGCTCAGACAGAGGCAGTCTCTGAACGCACCGAAGCAGTGGAAACCTCCATACAAGTAGAGTTGACGGAGCTTGCATCCCAGCTCCGCCAACTCGCCGCGCTGTTGGAACAAGATGATGCTCCTCAGCCAGAACTGGTTCTGTCCGTGTTCGGTGGGGGACGACCCTTAGAGCGGGTTGATGGAGGAGTACGCCTCGGCGTTATTCCAGGCGATACTATATGGGATCTAGCTCGTCGCTTCAGTTTTAAGAATCCACCCCCCAAGCAGTTGATCCAGGATATCCTTGATCTCAACGGGATTGCTGATCCGCGCAAGCTCCAGGTCGGACAGAGCTTGTTTATTCCCCTGCGCTAAAGAAAATATCGTTCTTGCCGATATACGGTGTAGCAGGAAACTGATCACAGTGGAGGTGATCGCATGCGCATATCTGGGCTTTACTCTGGGCTGGATATAGAAGACATGATAAAGCAGATCATGACCGCGCAGCGCATCCCTGTGGACCGCGTCTTTCGCCAAAAGGTGAAAGCCGAGTGGAAGCGGGATGCCTACAGGGAGGTCAACACCAAGTTCCTGCAGTTGAGGAACTACGTCTTTGACCTTCGGCTGCAGTCCAGTTTTTCGACGCGCAAGACTGAGTCCTCAGACCCAACACGGGTCTCAGCGACGGCCACGGGACGGGCTGTTGATGGCACGTATGACATCGAAGTCACGCAACTGGCAACATCAGCCGAACTGGTTTCGAACGCTGAAGACGGCGCGAGCGAAGTTCTTTCCCGAATCTTTTCCGAGTCTGAGCTAGAAGAGTTCAGTCTGGCCTTCAAAGGTCTCGACGGCAGTGCCGAAGTGCTTAGAATCACGAAAAGCGACACCATGGAAACCATTGCGGCCAAGATCAGCAGCAATAAGAATCTTGGCATCACTGCGTTTTGGGATTCCTTCAACGATCAGATAGTACTCACAACGAAAGCCACCGGAGAGAGCGCGGCTATTGAAGTTAGCTCTAGCACGGACGAGCTCGGTCGCGAGTTCCTGAGCACGCTCTTCGGTGAGACACTCGCCTTTAGTCCTGAAGAGGAGTTTGTGGCGATTGGTGAGTCGGGTACGAACGCAAAATTCACCATCAACGGCCTTACCACCGAGCGGGAGTCCAACACCTTTGAAATCAATGGCATAAACATTACGCTGCATAGAACCACCGGTGATGGCGAGTCTGTCCGCATCACGGTTCAGCGTGACGTCGATGCTGTGGTGGAGAAGATCAAAGGTTTTGTGGATTTGTACAATGAGACTATCGCCGAGCTCAACCTCAAACTGCGGGAGCCGGTAAACCGCAGCTATGAACCGCTTACTGATGCCGAGCGGGAAGAGCTGTCGGAAAAGGAGATTGAGCGCTGGGAGGAAGCTGCCAAGAGCGGTCTGCTCCGTTCCGACCCGATCATTTCGGGGATCCTATCCAATCTGCGCATGGCCATCAGCGAAGCGAACCTCAGCCGAATCGGGATCAAGACAGGCTCCTGGCAGGAGTACGGCCGTCTGCACCTTGATGAAACCAAGTTGAGGGAAGCACTACTCGAAAACCCCGACGATGTCATGGGGATGTTTACCTACGTTGATGAGAGTGGGGAAAACATCGGACTGGCGGGCAAGCTCACTCGGATCCTGGACGAGGGTATGGAACGAATCGTCTCCACCGCTGGAAAAGCCAGTATGCCCTTCGACACAAGCTACCTAGGTGAACAGATCCGCCAGTACGAGTCGCGCCTTGAGGCTATGGAAGAGCGGCTGGCCCGGGTGGAAAACAGGTATTGGAACCAGTTCACAGCGATGGAACGGGCCCTGAGTGAGCTGTACGCCCAGAGCGACTGGCTGTACCAGCAGCTCCTGGCTCTACAGGGTTAGGGGGTAGCGCATGGCACCTGCAGGCGGCAAGTCACTGACCGCCCTCTATGAGACCAAGCTGCGCCTGTTTCGAAGCTTGGAGATGCTCAGCCGGCAGTGTACAGCCGTTTCCTTTAACTTTGACGAAGTGGCTGATACGGGTATCACTAGGCTCCAAGCCCTCCTCGATGAGCGAGCCAAGCTTATGGCAGAGATTGATGCCCTCGACGTGGAGATCGCTGGCGCTGAGGCTGTCCAGGACCGGCACGCCGTTCAGCACATTCGAACAGAGCTGGCCGCAATTGGGGAGCGGATTCGGCAGATGGACGCCCGCTTGCAGAAGACCTTGGAGCGCGAAACGGGTATGCTGAGGGATGCTGCCCGCAGAGAACAGGCGGGGCAGCGTTCAACACGTGCCTACAAACACAAGCCTGAGGCAGGCGAAGGTTTCTTCATTGATAAACGGACATAGTTGGGCCAGGGGAAATTCCCCTGGCTTTGTTGTCCCGCTCGGGCGGAAGGAACGAAGTGCGAAAGAGCGAAATAAGAATAGAAAGGATTAGAAAGTGGGGGATCTTGGTGGCTTTCTTATTGGGATTGGATATCGGGACTTCAGGCGTGAAGGCGCTGCTGATGGCAGATGATGGGACAGTAAGAGGCAGCGTCACGGTGGAGTATCCACTCTACTCGCCCAGGCCCGGCTGGACTGAGCAGAATCCTGAGGATATGTGGCAGGCATCGGTAGAGGCCGTACGGCAGGTGCTCGAGAAGTGTGCCGTGAAGGGCAGCGATGTTATGGGCGTGGGGCTATCCGGACAAATGCACTCATCCGTCTTTCTTGATGAAGCCTACCAAGTCATCCGCCCAGCCATCTTGTGGAATGACACCCGTACCAGCGGCAAGTGCCAGGCGATCCGCGCGGCCCTCGACCCAGAGATGCTTTTTTCAGAGGTCTGCAATCCTGTGCTGGAAGGGTTTACCCTGCCCAAGGTGGTATGGCTGCGGGATAACGAGCCTGAGAACTATGAAAAACTCCGCTGGCTTGTCCAGCCGAAAGACTATGTACGCTTCCGCTTAACTGGTGAACTAGCTATGGAAGTGTCTGATGCCGCGGGCATGCTGATGATGAACATCCGCGGGCGCAAGTGGTCACTGCCGGTTCTGCAGGGCCTCCAGATCTCACCTGAGATCCTGCCGCCCATCGTTCAGTCGGCGGAAGTGGCGGGCACTATTACGGCAGAGGTGGCGGAGCTTACAGGATTGGCGGAAGGTACGCCTGTAGTGGGAGGCGGAGCAGATAACGCCTGCGGCGCCGTGGGTTCTGGCGTTGTCAAGCAGGGACGAGGCATGATCAGTCTAGGTACCAGTGGAGTGGTGCTGGCCCACCTTGTGGAACCCAGATTGGTGCGAACTGGGACAGTACATATGTTCAACAGCTGCGTGCCAGATGAGTTTTACATGATGGGAGTCACTCTTTCCGCTGGTCTCTCTTTGAGCTGGTTTAGAAGCGTATTGGGGGATTCTGCGCAATCCTATGACCAGCTGACAGCCCAAGCCGCTGAGTCGCCTGCCGGCAGTCAAGGTCTTCTGTTTCTCCCGTACCTCACGGGCGAACGTACTCCTCATGGCGATGGCGATGCCCGGGGAAGCTTCGTCGGCCTGAGCAGCGCCCACAGCCGCGGCGACCTCACAAGAGCAGTCCTGGAAGGAGTTGCTTTTGCGTTCCGTGATTCGGTCGAACTGCTGCGCAGTGCAGGCTGGAACGGCACAGCACTGCGAGGTATTGGCGGTGGGCTGAAGTCTGCTTTGTGGAAGGAGATCATTGCCAGTGCCACAGGCTTGGCAGTGGAGCGCCTCAACATCGATGAGGGACCCGCATTTGGGGCAGCTGTTCTGGCTGGAGTCGGTGCTGGCGTCTTTGCCAATGTACCCGAAGCTTCTGATGCCGTGGTGAAAGTGGTGGACGCGGTTGAACCCAATCCGGTTTGGGCGAAGACCTACGAGGAGCTTTACGGGCTATACCGCGGGCTTTATCCGGCTCTCAAGGAAAGTTTCCACCGGTTAGCTGAGCTGCAGTAAGGAGCCTGTCATGGAGCTGTATTTCGGATTTGCCCGAGAGCTTCTAGACCGGGGCAAGGCCGAAGTGGGCGAGCCCTATGGTGCAGATTCGCTGTACGATCTGCTTAACCAATCTCACACCCTACGATGGAGGAGAGTCATGCCTGATCGTGGCCGAGAAGAAAAATGGGGGACAGCAAGATGGACATCAGCTTGCTTAAAGTGAAAAACCGCTGGGAAGAGTTGGTGGACACGGC
>JAAYMI010000065.1 GCA_012521465.1 Bacillota bacterium
ATTCTGGTGACAGGAGTTGAGGTGAGATGAAGACCTTGAGAAGGCTGATTGCCGGCGAACTGCAGCGCCTCATGAGATACAAGATTGTGCCAGTCAGTCTCGCCACGGCAGGACTGTGGATCGTGCTGTTTTGGTTCCTGTCACCAAGCGAAGCAGTGGAAATTGCGCCCCTCCTCATCTTCGTCGATGCGGTTGTGATGTCCATCTTGCTGCTTGGGGCTGCCCACCACCTGGAGAAGCAGGAAGGTACCATCAAGACAATGATGGTCATGCCCATATCTCCAGCTCAGATCCTGGCATCTAAGACCGCTGCTTCTATGGTGCTGGCCCTTGAATCGGCAGTCGTGACCGCAGCTGCGCTGTTCTTCATTCACAAGGTAACGTTCAACTACCTAGCTCTCATCGTGTTCGTGGCTGTGGCCGCTGCTGCCCATGCGGCCATCGGGTTTGTCCTATCCCTTAAGAGCAAGGACTTTACCACCATGCTGGTTGCGCTGATGGGCTATATGTTCATCTTTACCATCCCGTCCCTCTTGTTCAGCTTCGGAGCGATTGCAGAGAAGTACGAATGGCTGCTCATGCTTTCCCCGTCTCATTCTGCCAGCCACCTGATTACCGCGGCGGTGCGGGGGGAGTATAAGGGAGCTATGGCGGCAGCTGGATGTATCTATCTGGTAGTGCTGGCAGCCGCGCTTTTCAGACTGGCTGTGTATCCTGCGTTCAAGGCTAATGCCGTAAGGGGGTAAGCTGATATGAGCAAATACCTGTCGCTCCTCAGATACGAGGGAAGAACGATCGCGCGGGACCCCATCAACCTCTATATGTGTCTATTCCCGCTCATGATTCTCTTCCTTTCGTCCTATGTGTTTCCAATGCTGTTTGAGTCCACGGATCTGCTGCAGGGAACTATGCTCAAGGCAGCTATGCTCCTGCTGCTCATCGTGATCTTGGCGTTTGGGTCATTCTTCCTGGCGGCGATGGCCACTTTCTTGCTGTTGGAGCAGAAAGATGAGCACACCCTCCACACCATTGCCGTGACTCCCTTGGGCACTGCTGGCTACCTGAGGTTCAAAATGACGTATATCTACATCATGTCTGTTGTGGGGAATATCATAGTGCTGCTCGGTACTAAGCTTCTGGCTGGCGACAAGTACGTGATCTTGGGCAGATCGCTGTTTGAGAATATCGGCATCTGGCACATTCTCGCCTTTGCCCTGGTCAATGGGCTGTTTACACTGGTCCTAGGTTTGATGCAGGGTGCCTTTGCCAAGAACAAGGTGGAGGGCTTCGCGCTGATTAAAGGAACAGGGATGCTGGCCTTGATTCCCGCTTTGATGGTGCTGGAGACATTTCAGGGAAACCTCCAATATGTACTGGGCATCTTCCCCAATTTCTGGGCGATTAGGGGAATGCTTGTGCAGCTGATGCCCGTAGACTTTGGAGCTAATCTGAGCTACCCCTCATATCTCCTGGTTGGCGCAGTCTACAATGTGTTCCTCTTGGCAGCAGCCTATAGATTCTTCCTTAAGAAAGCGCAGTATTGAGGCAAAAGGCAGGGACCGCCCGGTTGAGGCGGTCCTTTCTATGGGGGTTTATTCGAGGAGCCCAATCACAGCAGCCTCGGTTGGTCCGAAGACGATCCGCCGTCCCTGATTGCTCTCATAGATGAAATCCCGCAGGCTCCTGCTCTTGTGCAGGATCTCTCTATTGGATACCGATATTCAGGTCACCCGTGGGTGTAGTCCTGATTGTGTAAAGCTCTTCACCATAGGTTGTCGACGGCCAATAGAACACCAGGCGTGGATAGTGAATTCCATAGAGCCCGCAGTAATAATCATAGAGCCTAAACCGGATTTGATGATAGACCGTAACTCCTGGCTGATCCGGAGCAGTAAGGGTGACATATCGTCTGTTGGTAATGACCGGATCCTGGATGAACGGCTCTTCTTTGACACTGCTGGGCGTATTCATTGTATCTCCATCCCAAGGTTCCTCGGAATACAACATGGCTATGTGCTCGCCTACAACGTCCCAACCAATTCCGTAGGCTTCCACATAGGACGTTGGGAAGCTGAATGTGTAGGAATCACCTTCCTGGATGATTGCATTGCGTGCAGGCACATTCTCATGCATCTTGGCAGTTAGTTTTCCCAACGTGATGGTTACATTGGTCGCTTGGCCTTCTTGCACCGCAGCCTACTAACAACAGGGAAAAAATCACCACGCTCAACGCCGCCGGCCTTTTCATAGTGGCCCCTCCAATTCGAAAGAGTAATGACTGCACGCAGGAGTACTTCTGCGGATATCACAGTCATCCTGTAAGGTAATTAGTTGCGAATTTAAGTAGTCCTTTGGGTTTTTTCAGAAGAAAGATCCCATAGTTGGCCGGATGCAAAAAACCTGCTAAGGGAGGAGGCATCTTGTCATTGCGGTATCAGTATGATATCATTAATATACCAAAATGGTAGAAGGGGGAGGCTTATGCAGGAGAAAACACTTAAGGCAAAGCCTGGCATGCCCATGCTGATCCTATTCATCGTGCTTTATCTGGCAGCTATCGGCCTGATCATCGTGGGCGGCGTCCTTCTGGAACGCGGAATTAGCGCAGCGGGAGGAACGCTTCTGGCGGTGGGTATTGTTTGGGTACTAGTGGGCTTCATCCCGTTCTTGGGGCTAAAGGTGATTAAGCCGCAGGAAGCCTTGGTTTTGACTCTGTTCGGGAAATACATTGGCACGATGAAAGAACCTGGCTTCTTTTTTGTGAATCCCTTTTCTGTGGCTGTAAATCCCGCGGCCAAGACTCGTCTTGGACAAAGCGGAGACGTGGATAGCGATAGTAAACTTAACCTCAATGTCTCAACCACCGGCAGTGTTTCGCTGGACAGCAGATTCAGCAAGAAGATCTCTTTGAAAGTCATGACTTTGAACAACGCCAAGCAAAAAGTCAATGACGTTTTAGGCAACCCGGTGGAGATTGGAGTCGCAGTGATGTGGCGGGTAGTGGATACAGCCAAGGCAGTTTTTAACGTCGACAACTACAAAGAGTACCTTTCCCTGCAGTGTGACAGCGCAGTGCGAGACATAGTCCGCATCTACCCATATGATGTGGCTCCAGGCATTGACACCACCGGTGATGGGCAGCCTGATGAAGGGAGTCTGCGCGGTTCCAGTACAGTTGTAGCCGAACGCATCCGCAGACTGATGCAGGAAAGGGTTGAGAATGCCGGTCTGGAGATCCTCGACGCGCGCATCACTTATCTCGCTTACGCTCCGGAAATTGCTGCCGTCATGCTCCAGAGACAGCAGGCAAGTGCAATCATCGATGCTAGGAAAATGATCGTAGAAGGCGCAGTCAGCATTGTGGAAATGGCTTTGGCACAGCTCAGTGAGCAGGATGTAATTGAGCTGGACGAGGAGCGCAAAGCGGCTATGGTGTCCAACTTACTGGTCGTCCTCTGCGGTAATCGTGATGCTCAGCCCATAGTCAATACTGGAAGCCTGTACTGACAATGACTGATCAGAAAAAGCAGATTCCGCTGCGCCTCTCGCAGAAGCTTTACGAAGAGATTGCCGCTTGGGCAGCAGAGGACTTCCGGTCGATCAACGGTCAGATCGAGTATTTGCTGACGCTGTGCGTTCGACAGAGGAAAAAGACTGGCAGATATGTTTCTGAGGAGCTGACTAAGCGACCTGCACCGGAGAACTAGGTACAATGTCCAGCCAACACCGTTCTTACAGAGCGGTGTTTTTTCGCGCCCCTTCCCACTGCCTGGGATTGTGGCATTTTGACCGATTGATCCTGATGACCTCGTGTTATACATCTTTCTTGAGCAGAAAACAATGCGAACGATAAGATCTTTACAAAAACTATTGACTGTTGTTGGTTTTGTGCGGTATTATTGGTTTGAATGGTAATGAATCCACAAGTAGGTGGACGTGTCAGTCAAAAATAGTCACGAAAGGGGTTGGTATTTCGGAAAGTCAGCTATTTTGTGCAGTGCCCTAACACCAAGTGAATAAGGAGGAGTAGTGCGTGAACAGGAAATTGGTTTCCCTTTTAGTAGTGTTGCTCACCTTAAGCGCCTTGTTGCTCAGCACTGCAGTCAGCGCTCAAGACAAAGTTGAGATCGAATTTTGGACTTTCTGGGGTTCAGAAACTCGCCGTCCCATCATCGAAAAGATCGTTGACGATTTCAATAAATCCCAAGACAGAATCGTAGTTAAGCACGTCTACAGTCCCTGGGGCGATATCTGGACGAAGACACTGGCTGCAGTAGCCGCAGGAAATCCACCCCAAGTTGTGGTAAACGATATTAACAACGTGGGTCTGCGGGCGTCGAAGAAGCAGGCCATGGATTTGACGCCCTTTATTGATGATGTGGAAGAGTTCAGCTCTCAATTCTTCCCGGAGCTCTGGAAGACAGTAGAGTGGGAAGGCGGCATCTACGGCGTGCCGTTCAACACAGATACTCGGTTCTTCTTCTGGAATAAGGACCACTTTGCTGAAGTGGGCCTGGATCCAGAGAAGCCGCCCACAACTTGGGCTGAGTTGGAAGAGTATGCTCTCAAGCTTGACAAAATCCACGGCAATCGCATTGAGCGCTTGGGCTTTTACCCCCTCTTTGGGAACTTCGGCCGGGATACTTGGATGATCGTTGGTGACAACGGCGTTTCTTGGCTCGACGATGAAGGTAATCCGCGCATCAATACGGAAAACAAGGTTGCCACACTGGAGTGGCTCATTAAGTGGAGAGACCGCATCGGTGCTCGCAACGTCGACGCTTTCCAAGCGGAGTTTGGCAGCCAAGCAGCGGACCCGTTTATTTCTGGTAAGCTCTCCATGATGGTCAACATCGCCACCCACTACACCCAGATCCGCGACTACGGCCAGCACCTCAATGTGGGCTATGCGCCGGTTCCTGAGAGAGAACCTGGTACAGGCCACTGGAGCTGGGGTGGCGGTTTTGTCCTGGAGATTCCTTATGGTGCCAAGCACGCCGAAGAAGCATTTGAGTTTATCAAGTACGCCTGCGGTCCAGAAGCTCAGCGCTATTGGGCGGTCATGAACTTTGATAACGTCGCCAATATCGAAGGGTCGTATCTGGCGGCAGAGGATCCACGCCTAACTCCAGAAGCACGGGAAGTGTATGAGCTGGCCGTGGAAAATATGCAGTGGACCATCATGACCCCCGTACCGCACAACCTCGCAGGCTACCTTGACTTGATCAATCCTCAGCTTGACGCAGCGATGCTCGGCGTGAAGTCGGCTCGCGAAGCTCTCGATCAGGCCCAGCGGGATGTGGAGGAGTTCATCCGCAACGCCCAGCAGTAGGCGGCAGGTGTCGTAAGTGGAGTGGAGCCTTCCACTCCACTTTCCATAAGCAGGAATGGGAGGATGCAGGCAAATGAGGCTGTTTAGACGCATGACCATCCGCCAAAAGGAAGCCCTGCAAGGCTACATGTTTGTTTCGCCCTGGATCTTTGGGTTCATTGTGTTTACCGCAGGTCCGCTCTTGTTTTCCCTCTATGCTGCATTTACCAACTACGACATCACCTCCCGGATGGACTTTGTGGGGGCAGCCAATTTTCGGCGCCTGTTTACACTTGATCCCCTGTTTGCCACGTCGGTATACAACACGCTATACTACGTGGTATTTTCGGTTCCTCTGCGGACGGCTTGTGGGGTCCTGCTTGCGGTCATGCTCAATCAAGGGGTAATGTTCCGCCGGGTACTGCGCACGGTGTATTACATGCCCTCGGTCCTCTCGGGTGTAGCGGTGTACTTGCTGTGGATGCAGCTCCTCAGCCCATCATCTGGTCTCATCAATATGCTGCTGGAGATGGTTGGCATTCAGGGCCCAGCCTGGCTGTTTGATCCGCGGTGGACAAAGCCAGCCCTGATCTTAATGAACCTCTGGGGCGTGGGGGGCACCATGCTGCTCTATTTGGCCAATCTGCAGAGTGTCCCCAGTCAGCTGTATGAAGCGGCAGAAATTGACGGCGCAAGCATCCTGCAGCGCTTCTTCCGGATCACCCTGCCCATGATAACACCTGTGATCTTCTTCAATGTCGTAACGGGGTTTATTGGGGCGTTTCAGATCTTCCAAGAAGCCTACGTTATGTCTACAGATAAGGGTGGGCCCCTCAACTCGCTGCTGTTCTACAATCTCTACCTTTGGAAGCAGGCCTTTGAGCAGTTTAATATGGGCTATGCCAGTGCCATGGCGTGGCTGTTGTTTGTGGCTGTGATGATCATTACGCTGCTTAACCTGCATTTCTCCAAGAAGTGGGTTTACTACGAGGGGGGCGAATGATGAGCACGGCAGTTCGGCGGCATTTGTGGAAGAGTCAGAGATTCAGGATCAACTTCTACCGCTGGCTGGTGACGGTGCTCCTGCTCGGCGGCGCGGTGATCATCCTTTCCCCAGTATGGTGGATGATCGGTACGTCCCTCAAAAGCATGCAGGAGATCTACCGCTATCCGCCTACCGTAGTCCCGGAAACGTTCCACTGGGATAACTACATCAAAGCGTGGCAGGCTGCTCCCTTTACTCGCTATCTAATGAACACGGTGTTTTTGACAGTGATTGGTGTTCTGACCAATGTGACCAGCAATTCGTTTATCGCCTACGGCTTCAGCAAGATCCGCTTTCCAGGCCGGAATGTGATGTTTGCAGTGGTCCTTGGCACCATGATGATTCCCGGCTTTGTCACCTTGATTCCCCAGTATGTTCTGTTTGCCAGGTTGGGCTGGATTAATACGTATCTGCCCCTGCTCGTACCGGGCTTATTCGGCAACGCGTTTTTCATCTTCTTGATCAGGCAGTTCTTTCTTACCATTCCCAACGAGCTGATCGAAGCGGCCAAAATTGATGGTGCTAACCACTTTTACATCTGGTCCCGCTTAATGCTGCCCCTCATCAAGCCGGCTTTGATCACTGTGGGGATTATGGCCTTTAACGGGAAGTGGAACGATTTCTTGGGCCCGCTGCTTTACCTCAACAGCGAAGAGAAATATACCCTGCAGATCGGGCTGACTATCTTCCGCGGGACGGTTCAGACGCAGTGGCATTACCTCATGGCGGCTTCCGTGATTGCACTGGTGCCTGTGATCCTGATCTTCTTCATCTTCCAGCGGTACTTCATCGAGGGAATCAACGTGCAGTCTGGTACCACCGGATAATATGGATAGGGGAGCGCTAACCAATGATCGTGATTGAACGACGCAATAAGATCAAGGAA
>JAAYMI010000066.1 GCA_012521465.1 Bacillota bacterium
AAAGTAGCACAAGTAACAGAAGGAGTTGAAGAAGAGCAGGACCAGGTAGCAGCGCCTGAGGCAGAGGCTTCAGAAGCCGCAGAGGCTGTTCAGACACAGCAGACCCAAGGAGAAAGGCCTGAAGAGCCTCAAATGGAAGACTTTGAAGTGAAGCTTCCCACTCCCGGAGCGATTGTGAAAGGCCGGGTTGTGAAAGTAGCACCTGATGAAGTCTTGGTGGATATTGACTATAAATCGGAGGGGCGCATACCCCTTAATGAGCTGAGCTTCTTGCCTAACGTTCAGCCTGCCGACGTAGTCTCTGAGGGTGATGAGATCTCTGTCAAGGTCCTCAAAGTCGAGGATTCAGAGGGCACCGTATTGCTGTCGAAAAAGCGGGCTGATGCTGATCAAAGCTGGCAGAAACTTGAGGAACTGCAGAAGACTGGAGGCACTCTGAAAGCCAAAGTCATGCAGACTGTGAAGGGCGGCCTCCTGGTTGATGTAGGTGTCCGGGGATTCATTCCTGCCAGTCACGTTTCCCGCACCTTCGAGGACAACTTGGAGAAATACGTTGGGCAAGTCTTGGAACTCAAGATCATCGAACTGGATCGTTCCAAGAATAATGTAGTATTTTCTCACAAGGAAGTCCTGGAAGACAAGTTCCAACGGGCCAAAGAAGAGGCGTTCAACAACCTCCGAGAAGGTTCGATCGTCAATGGTGTTGTGCGCCGCTTGACAGATTTCGGTGCCTTTGTTGATATCGGCAGCGGTGTGGAAGGACTGCTGCACGTTTCGGAGATGGCCTACAGCCGGGTTAACCATCCATCCGATGTGCTGTCTGAAGGCGACGAGATCAAGGTCATGGTTCTTGGTGTGGACAAGGAGAATGAGCGCATTTCTCTGGGCCTGAAGCAGACCCTGCCTGATCCATGGGATTCCATTACTGAGAAGTACGCAGTGGGCGACGTGGTAACTGGTACCGTAACTCGCGTCGTGGACTTCGGTGCATTCGTGAAGCTCGAGGATGGTGTGGAGGGCCTGGTGCACATCAGCCAGCTTGCCCACAGGCATGTCGCGAGGGCAGAAGAGGTTGTTCACCCCGGTGATGAGGTGCGGGTGAAGGTAATCAGCGTAGACCCGAATGCTCGCCGCATTGGTCTGAGCATTAAGGAGCTGGAACCAAAGCCTGAGCCAAAGCCTGCCCCAAAGGCGAAACAGCAGGCGCAGGAACAGGTTGAGCCCAGCAGTGAAGAGCTCACAACGAATATCGGTGATATGTTTGGCGACCTCTTCCGGGAGAGCAAAGAGGAGTAACGCATAACTAATTGGCTTAGCAGCGCCCTGTCTGCAGTGGGAACTTGCGGACAGGGCGTTTTGCGCGCTACATATTGATGGTCCTCCCGGGAAAACTAACGGAAACAGGACTGGAGGGATGTCCATGCCGGCCGGGATGACCATTCTGGTTGTGGCCGCTGCCCTGATCTACTTCGGGGTGGCGCAGCGCATGCTTGATAAAATGCGCCTTACAGACACACAGGCGCTGCTGTTCATCGGTTTAATGGTTGCAGGAAGCTTTATTACAGTTCCGATTCTGTCGGGGCGGACCAACATCGGGCTGAACGTTGGCGGAACGCTTGTCCCCTTGGGGATCGTGATTTACCTACTAGTCACAGCCGATTCTGCCTATGAACGCGTACGGGCCTCGATCGCTGCTGTGGTTACGGCGGCAATCATTTTTGGGATTGCCCAATATACAGACTTTGATCCGAGCAGTGGTGCGATTATCGATCCGCTGTGGCTGTTCAGCATCGTGGCCGGTATCGTTGGGTACCTAGCAGGCAGATCGCGTCGGGCCGCGTTCATTGCGGGAGTGCTTGGCATTCTCCTCACGGACGTGGTTCATGCGGTGCGTGCACGCATGGCCAACATGAACACCACCACTGTCTTGGGTGGAGCCGGAGTCTTTGACGCAATGGTTATCGCTGGTATTATCGCGGTGGCCCTGGCGGAGTTAGTGGGTGAAGCGCGCGAGCGCCTCACAGGTGGACCTGGCGTACCCGACGGGTTGGAAAGGGAGGGTGAAGAATGATGCGCAGGGTTTTTCTGTTGGCTCTTATCATCACAGCCCTCCTCTTTGCGGTGGGGAGGATAGTTTTAGCGGAGCGCTTGGATGGTGGATACTATACTTTAGTCGATGAAGATGGCCGGTCAATTACCATGACTGCCCGCCATCTTGATATCGGCGACGCCTACATCGCTGCGGACAACAAGCGCTATGAGGTAGTGGCCATTTCCGGTGACGAAGTGCAGGTGCGCTATACTGAAACCATCACCTTACCCGAAGTTGATTCGAGTGCTTTCCGCACCCAAGTCGGCGGAACGTCGCCAAGCGGAGAGCGGGTGGTGGGGATCTACCACACTCACAACGATGAATCGTATGTGCCCAGCAGCGGCACCGAATCCCGAGACGATGGCCGGGGTGATATTCTCCAGGTGGGCAGAGCGTTGGCTGATGCCATGGAGAATCTGGGCTTTACTGTGATTTGGTCAGATAACAGCCACCTGCCCCACGACGGACAGGCCTATACTCGCTCGCGCCGAACCGCAATGGAGCTTCTAGAAAAAGAACCCATCACTCTGATTGATGTGCACCGGGATGCTACGCCCCCAGAAGTGTATGAGACAGAGATCGAGGGGCAGCCTGCTACTAAGGTCCGAATTGTGGTAGGAAGGCAGAACCAAAACCGGGAGGCGAATCTTGAATACGCTAAGCGCATCAAGGCAGTGGCTGACGAGGAATTCCCAGGGATCATTGAGGGGATCTTTGACGCCCGGGGAAATTATAATCAGGACCTTGGGCCGCGCATGATCCTTCTGGAATTTGGCGCGCACACCAATTATCTGGAACATGCCCAGCAAGCCGCCGAGTTCTTTGCCAAAGTGATCCCGGCTGCAGCAGGCATCGAACCGGGGCAAGCACAAGCTGCCGACAAGGAAATTGGAGCTCCCGCTGGCCGCTCCGTTTTCTGGATCCTGGGAATCGCCGCAGCAGTGTTGATCGTTTATCTGGTGATAAACCGCCAGGGATTGGGGTCGATCACCAGTTTCTTCCGCCGGGAAGCTGGTCTGGGTGGCACCAGTGACGACGATCCTGGTCAGGAGAATGGGTAATGGAATACCTCTTTACGCTGGTTCTGGGAGCACTGGCGGGATTTCTGGCGAGGTGGTACATGCTGCGTCGGGATTATCGGCAGTATCCGAGTTACCCGCAGGGTTGGGCAATTCACCTCTTCCTTGGGTTTATTGGGGGTCTGATCGGCGCCGTGATCGTCCCCGCGCTGATGGAGAGAGATTTTTCCGCAGTTTCCTTTCTGCTGTTAGCTGCCACCCAGTTTCGAGAGGTGCGCAACATGGAGCGAAACACCCTGACCGCTATGGAAGCGACGGAGATGGTGGGACGAGGCAGTGGCTACATTGAAGGCATCGCGCGCGTTTTTGAGGCCCGCAATTATCTTGCCATTTGGGTGGCGTTAGCGGCGGCTGTCGTAAGTCAGTTATTTGATCCTAACCGCCCCTTGCAGATTGTAGGGGGTTTCATTGTCGCGCTGTGCTTGGCGTGGGTCCTGAACCGCTTGATGCAGGGCAGTGTCATAGGCGAGATAGCCGATGTTGAGCTGGCCGAACTGGGGTTTGACGGACCGGTGCTCCAGGTGAATGGAGTACATGTCATGAACGTAGGACTGTCTGATGCCCGCAGAACGTGGATAGAAAAGGGCCTGGGGGCAGTGGTGAGGCCGAAGGGACCGGACGCCAAGGCGACTCTTGGAAATATCGGGCAGATGCAGGCCATCGCCCACGACGTGATCTCCATGATCGGACTCTACATGGACGTAGGCGAACAGGAGTTTGTTCCAGTTGTGCGCCGAGAACGGGAGAGTGGCAGCCTGGTGATGGCCATAGTCCCGTCGGAGCCTGATGCCGACGCGTTTTTGGAGGCGATCCGCAGGGTACCTGTCCTCGAGGGAGCTATTCGCAAGCCCCTCAGCTCGCGCGCGGGCCGGATGCTTGATTAAAGGGGTGGTCACGATGGGGCAATCCACTAAGGAAGTTTTGGCCATAGTCACCACCAATCGGAACAAGGTTGCAGAGGGCACGACCGTGTTTTACGCCGAGAATGCCGCTGAGTTGGAGCGTACCGCGCGGTTGTTGGCGCGAGTCCTGGCAGCAGCGGTTCACGACCTGGACAACGAGTGCCTCGTGTTAGTGCGGCATTGATAAGGAAGGAGATAACTTGCACGTTATCTATTACTGCTACGGAGGAACCCACTCCTCGCCCATTGCAGCTGCGCTGCACACAGGCTTGCTGTCCCCAGATCGCTTGGCCACAAAGGCCGAACTAGAAGCATTGCCTTGGTTTGACAAGGTGAGTGCGGATCAGCGGGGTAAGCTGCTTTTGGTGGGCAGGGATGAATCGGGAAACCACGTATACGTGTGCGGGAGAGGGACAGAAAAGCGCGGCATTACTCAGGCCATTATCAGCGGATTCGCGTTGGCCGGCGGCGATCCAGACAGCCTTTACTTTGTGGATACGCTGCCGGCTGTGAACGTTTTAATGCGGATCGGCGGCTATCTCTCCCGGCGGCTCCATCTGGTATGGCTCGGCAGGCCCCTAGCCGTCCGTGGAGCTCAGCTGGCCTTTCCGAAACTGGTGAGAATCGTGCGAGAGGCCCAGCACCAACTCGCTCAAATTAAGGGGGCACGCCATCCGAGGTGAGAAGGGAAAGGGACTGTATATATCGAATTGAGTCGAATCGGAACGGTTAAGTCAGATTAGAAGAACTTGGGAAGCAGAGGTAG
Organism: Bacillota bacterium; assembly: GCA_012521465.1. GTDB lineage: Bacteria > Bacillota > Limnochordia > Darwinibacteriales > Darwinibacteriaceae > 1109. The sequence goes on from JAAYMI010000066.1 coordinate 4,840, forward strand.
TGGGATGAGTAAACCGATCGTGGCGATTGTTGGTCGGCCGAATGTGGGCAAAAGCACTCTGTTCAACCGCATCAGCCGCAGCCGCATCGCGATTGTGGAAGGAAAGCCTGGGGTGACCAGGGACCGCATCTACAGTGATGCCGAGTGGCTGGACAAACGCTTCACGCTGGTTGATACAGGCGGAATAGACTATGAGACCGATGAGATCACGAAACAGGTGCGGCGTCAGGCCATGATTGCTGTTAAGCAGGCCGACGTGATCATTTTTGTGGTGGACGGCCGTGAGGGTGTGACCGGCCTGGATGAGGAAGTTGCTAACAGCCTCCGCAAGAGTGGAAAGCCGGTCGTACTTTGTGTGAATAAGGTTGAGGACCAAGACCAAGCCTGGCAGATGGTGGGAGAATTCTACGGGCTGGGATTGGGTGATCCGATTTTCGTATCCGCGGAGCATGGGCGCAATGTGGGCGACCTTTTGGACGAAGTGGTAAAGCACTTTGACGTTGATGCAGCCCAGCCTAATGAGGAGGCGCTCCACGTAGCGATTGTCGGGCGGCCGAATGTGGGCAAATCTTCTTTGGTAAACAAAATCTTGGGTGATGAGCGCGTTATCGTGACGGATGTTGCCGGAACGACCCGGGACGCTGTTGACAGCTGGTTTAGCTATGGCGACCAAGATTTGGTGCTGATCGATACCGCGGGGCTTCGCAGGAGAAGCAAGGTTGAGGAAGACCTAGAATACTATAGTGTTATCAGGACGCTGCGGGCTGTTGATCGGAGCAGTGTCACTGTCGCTGTGCTGGACGCGACGGAAGGTCTCACGGAGCAGGATAAGAAGATTATCGGCTATGCCCACGAGAGCGGACGGGGTCTCGTGATTGCCGTGAATAAGTGGGACCTAGTGGAAAAAGAGACCAACACCATGCGGGATTTTGAGGACCAGATCCGGAAGGGGCTGCTTTTTGCTGATTACGCGCCCATCGTGTTCATCTCCGCCCTTACGGGGAAGCGGATTCCTGTGCTTTTGGAAACCATCGTCCAAGTCAACCAGGCGCGCAGCATGCGGATTCCTACCGGCCGGCTGAACGAGATCATTCAAGACGCTGTGATGGCGGCCCAGGTACCCAGCGACAAAGGTGTGCAGCTTAGGATTTACTACGCAACCCAAGTCCAGGTTAACCCACCGGTTTTCGCGATCTATGTTAACCGGCGCGATCTCATGCACTTCTCTTACGAAAGGTATCTGGAGAACCGGCTGCGCCAGGAATACGGCTTTGTGGGCACTCCGATCATTCTTGCCATAAAGGAGCGCGAAAAATGATGCTCGTGGTTATTTGCCTCGTGGCTTATCTACTAGGATCAATTCCTTTTGGACTCATCGTTGGCCATTTATGGGCTAAGATTGATATTCGCAAATACGGGAGCGGCAACATCGGCATGACAAACGTTCTGCGCACCTTAGGCTATATGCCCGGGCTGTTGACTCTGGTCCTCGACGGAGGGAAGGGAACTGCAGCCGTCCTCTTGGCCAAGTTGGTCTCAGATGATCCGTTGGTGTGGCTGGCCTGCGGTGCGTTCGCGATTGTCGGTCACAACTGGTCCATCTTCCTGAGGTTTCAGGGAGGCAAAGGAGTGGCCACAACAGCGGGGGTATTCTTAGGAGTGGCGCCCTATGTGGCCTTGGCTCTGTTCACAGTGTTCTTAGTAGTAGTGGTGATTACCCGGTATGTTTCTTTAGGGTCAATCGTAGCCGCGGCTACGCTGCCCATTTGGCTTGTAATCTTTGGATTTCCATGGCCTGGTCTAGCACTGGGCACCCTGATCAGTATATTCACAGTGGTGCGGCACCGCGCCAATATCGGCCGGCTGTTATCGGGAACGGAATACCGTTTCGGCCAGAAGAGTCGTTGAGTTTGGGCCCAGCAGCAGTCCCGCTGCTGGGATTCTTTTTTGCGGATCTGTTATATTTCCATCTGGCTTCTAATATAGTTATAGTGTCCAAGAAGTGTATGCACGGGCATCGAATCAACAGGGAGAGGCCCGAATTGAGGAGGGAAGCCTGGATGGAAAGATTCAGTGTTTTTTCCGATATCGCTGAACGCACTGGCGGGAGCATCTATGTGGGTGTAGTGGGGCCTGTGCGTACGGGGAAATCCACGTTTATTAAGCGGTTTATGGATCTGATGGTCATGCCTAACATCGCCGATCCATACGTGAAGGAGCGCACCAAGGACGAGCTGCCCCAAAGCGGTGCCGGCAAGACGATCACCACTACCGAACCAAAGTTCGTCCCTGATGAGCCCGTGGAAGTGGCATTTCAGGACAACGTCAAAGCACGGGTGCGGCTAGTAGACTGCGTGGGTTACACTGTCACAGGTGCGAAAGGGTATGAAGATGATAATGGTCCTCGCATGGTGATGACACCCTGGTTTGACCAGCCCATCCCCTTTCAAGAAGCGGCTGAACTTGGCACAGCCAAGGTCATATCCGAGCACAGCACAATCGGACTTGTCCTGACCACAGACGGCTCCATCACCGACATTCCCCGGACTGATTATGAGATTCCCGAAGAGCGCGTCATACAAGAACTGCGGGATCTGGGCAAACCATTCGTTGTCGCCCTCAATTCGGCTCACCCTGAGGCTCCAGAGACAGTTCAGCTTGGAGAAGCTCTCAGCGAGAAGTACGGCGTGACTGTTGTGCCCATCGATTGCCTGCGCATGACTCGCTCCGACATCATCGATCTTTTCCATGAGGTGCTGTTTGAGTTTCCCATTCGTGAGTTCAGCCTGCGCTTCCCGAAGTGGGTTGATGAGCTTAGGCCCAACCACTGGCTGCGCAAGCTTTTTGAAGAAGCTGTTTACGAAGTAGTGGCTCAGATCCGAACTCTACGTGATGTCGAGGCGGTTGCTCTCCAGTCTTTAGCCCACTGTGACCATGTGGATAGTGTCAACCTCGCACACCTTGATCTGGGCACCGGTAAAGTTTTAGTTAACCTTGCCACTCCCCAGAACCTTTTCTTCCAAGTGTTATCTGAGATTACCGGCTTTGAGGTGAGCGGCGATCACCACCTTATGCGTTTGATGCAGGATCTCTCTGTAGCGAAAAAAGAATATGACAAACTATCGTCGGCTCTACAGCACGTCAGAGAACACGGCTACGGAATTGTCATCCCCAGCCTCGAAGACATTACCTTTGAGCAGCCAGAACTGATCAAGCAGGGACGAAATTTCGGCATCCGGCTCACGGCTAGTGCCCCCTCCATCCACATGGTGCAGGCTAATATCCAAACTGAGGTCACTCCTTTTGTGGGAACCGAGAAACAGGGCGAGGAGCTTGTTAAGTCCCTCACCGAAGAATTCCAACAGGATCCGAACGCCCTTTGGAGCCGGGACTTCCTGGGGCGTTCGCTCCAGGACATGGTACGAGAAGGGATCAACAGTAAACTGCTCCGCATGCCTGAGAACGCTCAAGAAAAACTGCAGGAAACACTGAGCAAGATCATCAATGAAGGGAGCGGCGGCCTCATCTGCATCATCCTCTGACAAAGGCCAGGTACACGGTGGAACAGTTCGGGCAGAACGCCTGGACTGTTCCATTCTTTTTATTGTGAGGGCGAAGAAAATGTGCTATTTTAGAGGAAGGTGGACAAAGAGGAGCTAGCTGGTCATGGGAATCATTGTGCAAAAATACGGTGGGACGTCTGTCGACGGTCCAGAACGAATCAAGAATGTAGCAGCACGAGTCTGCAGAAGTGTGGATGAAGGACATCAAGTGGTAGTTGTGGTCTCGGCGCAAGGAGATACCACCGACAGCTTACTTGAGATGGCTCAAGCGATTTCGACGCGCCCGCCTAAGCGGGAATTGGACATGCTGTTGGCCACAGGGGAGCAGATTTCAATTGCGCTGCTGGCGATGGCGATTGACACACTAGGATACAAAGCGATCAGCCTGACAGGTGCCCAAGGCGGAATTATGACAGACGAACAGCATACCAAGGCGAAAATCAGGAAGGTGAACGCCGAGCGCATCACGGCAGAGTTAGAACGGGGCTCCATTGTAATCGTGGCTGGATTTCAAGGCGTAACCCCTGGTAACGACATTACGACCCTTGGTCGAGGCGGTTCTGATACAACTGCGGTGGCAGTGGCCGCTGCACTTGATGCCGAGATCTGCGAGATTTACACGGATGTGACTGGGGTCTACAGTGCTGATCCTCGCATTGTTCCTGAGGCGCGCTTGCTGCCGCAGGTGGGCTATGACGAAATGCTGGAGCTAGCGTCTTTAGGTGCCCTCATTCTCCAGCCGCGCGCCGTAGAGGTGGCGGCTATCTATGGCGTGCCGCTGCATGTGCGGTCCAGCTTTACTGAGAGCCCAGGCACCATTGTAAGAGAGGTGGAAGACATGGAAAAAGCCCGGTCTGTAACTGGCGTAGCCTACGATGATAATTGTGCGCAGATCACCATTATCGGTGTGCCAGAGCCGGTTAATATTCTAAGGCTGGTATTTGCCGCCTTGGCGCGGGAAGGCATTAATGTGGATATGATCGTCAAGACCAGCGGCGGCGAATCTACCACAACGCTTTCCTTCACGGTCCAGCGCAGCGACCTGGACGCTGCTCTGGAGATAATTCATCACCTTAACGGGGCGGATCAGTGGGAGATTACCGCCAATGAAGATGTAGCCAAGGTGTCCATAGTGGGGGCCGGCATGATGACAAATCCCGGTGTAGCCGCTGCGATGTTTGATGTGCTCGCCGACGAAGGAGTGCCCGTGGAATTGGTTACTACTTCCGAAATCAAAGTGTCCTGCCTGGTGCCAAGGAACCGCCTCCGAGAAGCTGTTACGGCCTGTCACAGCAGATTTTGCCTGAGTGACGCCGAATAAAGGCTTGCCTTTTTGCGGAATTCGTGGTATCCTTAGAAATGCAGTCGGGGCGTGGCGCAGTTTGGCTAGCGCGCTACCTTGGGGTGGTAGAGGTCGCCTGTTCAAATCAGGTCGCCCCGACCATTTTACTTACAACCTGCAGGTTACTCTGTGGGTTTTTTTATTGGAAGGAATGCAGGCTGCCGATGGCAAATAATCTAATCGTTCGGGAAACATGTTGAGAGGGGATTGCATTTTTGCTCAAGACCTTTATTGCCGTCCTGCTGGTGTTTGTCAGTCTGGGCAGCTGCCAAGCCGCGGCAGCAAGCTATGTGCGGGTGGACCAGCCTGAGCTTGATGGATCGGTTTTTGTTGTCGCAGACCTGTACGATACAGGCGATCCACATGTGGTGTTGGGTCGCAAGAATGCGGTGTATGTGGTAAGTGACGGGCAGGAGATGCAGATCGTAAGCGATCTATCTAGCAGTGTCACTGCGCTGGCGGTGGGTGACCTGACGGGGGATTTTCGTCCTGAGTTACTGGTGGGCACCGATAACGCTGGGGCATTCTATGTATATGAACTGCGCGGTGGTAAGTGGCAGCGTGCGGGACGCGCCCGCTATCTGTGGGAACCTGTCACTTACTTGGCGGTCCACGACATCAATAACGATGGTTGGGGAGATGTGCTGGCGCTCAACCGCTCTGGACACGCGGAAGTGTTTCTTTCGTGGGAAGGGGAGCTTTACAGTTTCTGGCGGGCATCCGGGGTGAAGCATTTCCTGGCGGCGGACGTAGATCAAGACGGTATTGTGGAGATGGTCTTCACTACCGAGGCTGGCAATGTCGGTGTTCTGAAGTGGAGTGATCAGCAGCTGGAAACCCTGTGGGAAAACTACCCGTGGGGGACGATTGAGAGTCTGGTTGTATTGGAAGACCGGGCCGCGCCTGAATGGATTGTGGTAACGAGCCGAAAAATGCTGTACGGATGGCGTTGGCAGGATGGGAATGTGGTCAGCACGCGCCACTTTCATGTACCAGAACTTGGTGAGTTCCTAACATATATACCTGGTAAGGGAATCTTGAGCTTCGACCGCAGCAGAGGCGCTGCCATGTTTGAGCTCCAGGCAGGCGGAGTGAAGGAACTGTGGAGTGTCCCTGACGTCTGGGGAGAACAGGTCTATCCACTAGAAAACAGTTTTCTCGTGAGGGACAGCAGCTACAGCTATTACCTCCTGACCCCCAGCGACGGGCGCTGGCAGGTATGGGTCAACGAGCAGGATGTCACTGACGAGTTTGGGCTGCTGGTGCAGGATGGGCTGTTGTTCGCAGACCTTAACAGGGCAGCGACTTGTCTAGAGCTGTATTCATTTGGTCTTGACACTCTGTATATTGTAGGCGCCAAGGGTTTTGTGAAAGTACGGCGAGGCGATCCAACGGTCGAACGGGATGGCTTGGTTTTTCCGCTTTCAGCAGCTCTCTATGGGGCTGATGGCTCGATATATGTTCCCATTGATGTGTTCAGCTACGTGGGTTGGGTGTTCGAGGTTGACCGGGCTAGAGAGCAGGTTCGCTTTAGGGACCACTGGGGCTGGTGGTATTAGGTTGTGCCATCTTTCCTGCCCTGCTCGGCAGGAGAGACGTGTTTCCGCGTGGAATGTTTGGTAAGGAATCTTTAATGATTAGACATATCTTACTTACTGTATAGAACAAGAGGAGGAAAATTAGTGAAGAACTATGGTCCACAGTTTTTGCGTAATGTAGCCTTGATGTCCCATGGAGGTGCAGG
>JAAYMI010000067.1 GCA_012521465.1 Bacillota bacterium
CTGGCTGCCGCTGCGCGGGAAGGGTGGCGGGTTTTTCTCTTGGGCGGTGAGCCGGGAGTAGCGGCACGGGCTGCCCAGGCCATGTGTACCGCCTTTCCCGGACTGCGGATCGTTGGTGAACACCACGGTTTCTTCACGCGCCAGGAGGAACCAGAAGTGCTTGAACGGATCAGGCAGGCGGAGCCGCAGCTCTTGCTCCTGGCTCTCGGTGTACCAAGGCAGGAAAAGTGGGCCGCAGCCCACCTAGGCAGTTTGAAGGTACCTGTGGCTATGGGAGTTGGCGGCAGTTTTAACGTGTGGGCAGGGGTGGACAAGCGCGCGCCGCTGTGGATGCGCAAAATCCACTTGGAATGGCTGTACCGCATCGTCCGCCAGCCATGGCGGCTGCGTCGGGCGATGGCTATACCCCGCTTTATGGCCGCGGTCTTGTGGGCTCGCTTCACTGGAGAGGGGAGGGCGGGGTATGAAGCCTGAACGCCTGCGTGCAGAAATCTTGAGCTACCTAGGCATCAGCGCGGGTGTACTCGTTACAGCCGCAGGACTATGTTTTTTCCTGGTTCCGAACAAGATTGCCGCCGGGGGAGTGAGCGGCCTTGCCACAGTGCTGCTCTATCTGGCAAATCTGCCTATGGGCGTTACGATGCTTGTGCTCAATATTCCCTTGTTCTTGCTCAGCTTAAGGATTATCGGGCCTATGTTTGGGGTGAAGACGCTGTTTGGGGCCATCGCCTTATCTGTGGCCGTCGATTTCATGAACCTAGTGGCGTTACCCCTGACTAATGATCCTCTCTTAGCCGCGATTTACGGCGGAGTGGTGTCCGGCATTGGCCTTGGGCTGGCCTTTCGATTTGGTGGTTCCACCGGTGGGACAGACATGGCAGCTCAGCTGGTAGCGCGGTACTTACCCATGAGTGTTGGTCAGGCGCTCCTCTTGGTGGATGGAATAGTCATTCTCCTGGCGGGGATAGTGTTTGGTCCAGAACGGGCTTTGTACGCGCTTTTGGCAGTGTTTGTCACCACCAAAGCCATCGATCTTATTCAGGAAGGGCAGAGCTACGCCAAGGCTGTGCTGGTCATCTCCGATCACGCCGATGCAATCGCCCAAGCTATCATGGTGCAGATGGACCGGGGAGTAACTGGTTTGGCCGCCCGGGGGTTGTACACTAACACCCAGCGAGAAATGCTTTTGGTTACGGTAGCACGTTCGGAAATATCCCGAGTGAAGGACATCGTGCGGACAATCGATGACAGAGCTTTCGTCATTATCCATGACGTGCACGAAGTGTTGGGTGAGGGTTTCCGCCGGTTGTAGATGCATGTACATCTGGTTGGGATTGGCATTGTAAGGCTCGGCGCGATCAAGTATAATGATGTTTAGTTATTAAACCACTTGAGAATTAATACTTATATATGGTGAGGAAAGCTGGTGATCTGGTGAGCCGCAGACTGGTTATGGGTGCAGTCGCACTAATAATACTGGCACTAATAGTAGGATATGGTTCGGCTTTCACCAACGCAGTAGTGGAAGGCACAGAGTATCGCTTTAAGGGACTAGGAGCACTGATTGATGTCATTGCTCTGGTTACGACACACCATTATTATCAACCTGTGAGCACCCTAGAGTTAATCAAGGGGTATGTCGCTTCAGGAACAATTAATGGGATGTTGAGCCGCGCTATTGATGATCCCTATACGCGGCACATGCAGCCGGCGGCGTTCGAAAATCTGATGAACAATACTACCGGTGTCTACGGCGGTATCGGTATTGTCGTGGGCATTCAGGAAGAAGGGCTGACGGTAGTCGCTCCTATTAAGGGAACTCCTGGTGAGCGGGCTGGGTTGCGGCGCAGCGATCGGATCATCGCCATTGATGGCAAGGATACGACCTACATGACGCTTGACGAGGCCGTCAGCCTCATGCGGGGTAAGGAGAATACCAGGGTGGAGCTCACCATTCAGCGCGGCGAAGAAGTACTGGAAGTGGCTATTGTTCGTGAACTGATCAATGTGGCCTCGGTAGACAAGGCTGAGATGGTCGATAGGGAATATGGCATTGGGTATGTGCAGCTGACTAATTTCTCAGAGCGTACCTACGATGAGATGGTAGCCGCCCTGGCAGAGCTGGATCAGCAGGGGATGCGTGCTCTCATCATCGATCTGCGCAATAATCCGGGTGGAACCCTAAATGCTGCGCTGCGCGTTGCCGATTTATTTGTTGCAGAGGGTCCCCTGCTGTATCTCGAGGACCGGTTTGGCAACCGCCTGCCTTTCCCAGCAGTGCGCGAGGGTAACCGCAGTCCCATGCCCATGGCTGTTTTAGTGAACGGGGCCAGCGCCAGCGCCTCCGAAATCTTGGCCGGAGCGTTAAAGGACAACGGCCTGGCCACCTTGGTGGGAACCACTACCTTTGGCAAAGGGTTAGTCCAGTCGCTGTTTCCTCTGCGGGATGGAAGCGCCCTTTCCCTCACAGTACAGGGCTATCTCACATCAGGAGGTAACGACATTAACGGAGTGGGTATTGAACCGCACATCGTGGTAGAGGTCTCACCAGAGGAGGAAGAGGCGATCTACCTGGGCGAAGCAGAGTACGATGCGCAGCTGGAAGAGGCATTGGCCGTACTGCGAAGCCAGCTGTAGCAGACGACCCCGGCGCAAGTCGGGGTAGTGTTTTCACATCTATATGGAGGTAGTGTGGTTGGCAAACATCTGGGAATTAGCTAAGCTGGTCCTGCGGACCCTGCCGTTGATGTTTACGGATATTACGTACCTCTTGATCCTGGGCGTAGTGTTCGTATTTGTCTACCGCCAGTATCAGAAGGTACAGCTGTATGAAAAGCGCCTTTTTGGCCTCGATCGCATCAATCCACTAATTGACACTGCCACAGCCGTTATTTACGGACTGATCGGGGGTCTTGTGGCAACCACCCTGTTCTTGACGCTGGGAGTCTCCCTCTCGGACAGCGGTATCGCTTACCTGTGGATGACCGCCCTGCTGCTCATGCTGATCCATCCCCGCTTCCTATGCTTTTCTTACGCGGGCGGCCTGATTGGCCTGCTTTCACTGCTTTTCGGATTTCCCCAGGTAAACATCGCATCACTCATGGCGCTGGTGGCAATCCTGCACATGGCAGAAGCCCTTCTGATCGCGATCGATGGCTACCACAACGCCAGCCCCATCTACTTTAAGCGGGGCGAACAGGTCGTGGGTGGTTTTTCCCTCCAGAAGTTTTGGCCGGTTCCGTTCGTGGCCCTGTTGGGCTTAGTGATTCTCGAAAGCGGCCTAGATTTGGACGTGGTGACTATGCCAGATTGGTGGCCCCTGTTTTCGTCTAGCTCGCAGGTGGGCGAAGGCCAGTCTATGATCTACATGCTCTTTCCGGTTGTGGCTGCTTTGGGGTACAGTGACCTGGCTACGGCAGACCTTCC
>JAAYMI010000068.1 GCA_012521465.1 Bacillota bacterium
CTTTGCCAGCCGCACTTGATCTTCCCAGCGGAAGTCGTCCTTGCTATACTGGGTAAACTCCACGTCATAGGGAGGATCAGCGTAGATGAAATCATCTGCCTGAAGGTCAAGGTCGGCAAAGTCAGTGCTGGTAAATCTCCATTTGTTGAACAGGGTCCTGTATTCCGAAAAATCCCGGGCATAGTTAATGGACTTGTAGCGGCCGAAGGGTACGTTGAACTCGCCCTTAGCATTGAAGCGGCACAGACCGTTATAGCCGGTCCGGTTGAGGAAGTAGAACAGCTCCGCCGCTTCTTGGGTGTTGTGCTTGCCGAGTTTGATCAGCTCGTTAAATCTGTCTCTGTACCTGTAGTACAGCTCCGCATCGTTTGCCATGGGTAGGGTGAGCTTGAGGCCCGCCTTCACCTGAACGTAGAAGTTGATCAGGTGAGGATTGATATCGTTAGCCACTGCTGCTTCTGGCATGAGCCCCAAGGTCACGGCCAAGCCACCGCAGAAAGGCTCTACCATCCGCCTGTCGCGAAACGCACGCCAAATCTGCTCTAGGTGCGGTACCAGCCAGCGCTTTCCTCCGGCCCACTTCAGGATAGGCTTGAGGTCCTGCTTAAGGGCTGCATTTGGAATATAACATGCAGACATGTGAAATGCTCCTTTGATGTGCTAATTCTCCATCCCACCGCTATTCACCTCTTTTCGCGACCCCAAAGCGCGGCGAAACCCATCAGCTCCTTCGCGATGGGTTTCCTGTCGCGACCCTAGAATCTCCGGGGAAACTGCCGCACGATCCCCCGCCAGCGCTCCTCGGACCAAAACGGATTGATCTGGGCAAAGAAAGCTGCTATCTCACGGGCATTGCGGAACCAACGCCGCTCGGCGTCTGCCACCCGGTCTGCGCGGCCAGCCTGAGCGGCCCGCACAAGCTCCGCAGCGATCGTCAGATGCTCAGTCAGGAGGCGAGCGAACTGTGCCGACAGCCTGCGACCATAGAATGGCCGCAGAGCGTCTGCGAAGTCTTCGGGATTGCGCAGCAGTCTCCGGATTACAGACCGCTCATCCGGGAGCCGGAAAACGATGCTCTCAATGGTCAACCTTATCCACACGTCATGCTGCTCCCATAGGGTCCGCATCTCTTGATTGAGATTCAATGAAGCCCGGCTGATGCGGGGTGATCTTGGCCAGGCGAATGGCAGGACCAGCTCCGGTCTTATGCTCCAGGATTGGTTCATCTATTCACCTCCCCCACGTTGCTGCTGCACCATATGCCTGCACCGTGGGGAAAGTGTCAGCCCCCGATTCCTGAAACGGAGATCGGGGGCTGGTAGAACTGCACGGTGCCCAACTAGCCGTCGATTCCTGGTCCAGATAGACCCACCAGCTCAAAATGGTCAATCAGCCAGCTGTCACCGGCCATGCTGAAGCCGAGGCGGAGTTCGATCAGCGCATTCAACGCGCCATCCTTATACTCATCGAGGAACAGGTCTACATACCACCGCTCGTCGCCATCCTGATAGGGTGCCGACGGTGTTCCCTTCAGCTGATGGGTGTAGCCTATGCTCATATAGAAATTGTCAAACATGCTGTCCACTAGATCCCTAGGGACACTGAGACCACGGTCAAGCAGCTGCGCTGAACCCTCAAACCACTCCATCACCTGGGCCCAATCACCTTCGGAGGTCAGCCAGTAGCCCCACTCGCGAAACGCCCAGAGCCGTGCAATCCTCCACAGTCGAGCGTCGCCCGGCTCCATCGGTTTTAGGTCTTCGCCGAACCGCTCAAGCACATAGGGCGGTATATCAACGTCGGGTTTGTTCTGCAGATAGGCCCCAAGTGCTTCAAAGAGCGCTCCTACGTTTGCTGAGAAGTCACCCGGTGTAAAAAAGATCACCTGGTCAGTAAACAGCGAGCGCAGCCCATCTAGGTCCTTCCCATAGGCAGCGTCAGCGAACTTCTGGATCTTCACGCTGATATCACTTACACTCGCAGCGCCAATACTCCCGCTTAAAGCCACCAGCAGCACGACCACCCATGCAAACACTCTTACCCCAACAGTTCTCATCTACAAATCTCCCTCCCTAAATGCTTGTAAGATCTATGTGAAAGAACTGGAGCCACCGGTGGAATCCCCTTTTAGGTAACGGTATCCCCAGTTCCCAACACGGTAAGCGGGGAGCTCGCGAAACTCTACCAGAGCGGTAAGAATCCGCCGATCGGATATATTAGCAGGTCGAACAGCTCAAAATAGTCGATCTTCCACTGGCCGTCGTACTCATCAAAGCCAAGGCAGAGCCCGACGATCGCGTTAAACGCACCATAGCGATACTCATCTAGGTACAAATCAACATACCAGAACTCGTCATACAGATAGGGCGGCGACGGCTTCCCCAGCAGCTGATACGTGTAGCCGCGGTTCTCGTAGAAGTTGCGGAACATCTCTGCGAGGAGGGTCTGTGGAACCACAAACGTACCGTAATCTGTAACCTCCGACGCTGCTGCCCATTCCGCAATCTGTTCCCAATCCGGTTCCGTCTCCTGATCCGGACGCGTGAGCCAAGCGAAGTACTCTGCCAGCAGCCACTGGGCAGCAATACTCTCCAGCTCAGTCAAGGAATCAGGGTCAGCGGGATCCAGCTCAGCTAGCCGCTCCCCGAACATCTCGATGACATAATATGGCACCTCGGCCTCATCAGGATCCTCGAGATAGTTCCTCAGTTCCGCGGCCAAAAACTCTACGATGTCCATAAACATATCGCCGTCGGGTGTCGTAAACTCCACCAGTTCGGTAAAGAGTGCGCGAAGGGAGTCGAGGTCTTGAGCCTCAACAGCCTCCACGAAACTAGTGTTCAGAGCGCGCAGCTCGGCCTTAACCGCCACCGTTTCCTCGTCTTCGCGGACACTGAAGAGGTCGATCACCCAACGGCCCTTGACCTTCCTAAATCCGAGGAGGACTTCCGCTGCCGAGGAAAGTGATTCCTCGTCTTCTGCAAAAGGAACATGTGCACTCACAACCAGCACAGTAGTCCAGCGGTCCTTCTCCGGACTAAACACCAGATCCCCATCTTCCACCTCGAGGACCACACCGACGTTAAGCGCAATGGCCAGCGTTCCCGTGAAGACCTGTTTCGGTATTGTTAAAGCATCGTCTCCCACATGTGACGCCTGCACCCATGCCGCGATCTGGTTGAAGTCTGCTCCAGTGACCAGGTAATACCACAGAGCGAGAAGTCCGTCCTCCAGAAAACCACCGCCAAACTCGGCCGCGGCCATCAAACCATCGGAGTCCTCAGCTAGACGCTGTTCCACTAACTCCATAGTTCGGGCACCCAGCGGTCCCGCAAAGAGCTCTCCACCCTCCCCATCATCCCCGATGTCATCAGGCGGCGAAATCTCGCCCCGCAAGATTCGCTGGATAAAGGTCAGGGTTACCTCGAGTTCCTGCATAAAGAACGCGATTGGCCCGAAATCGGGTATCCCAAGAGTAACCATATCAGCGAGCTGTGCCTCCACGGCCTCCGGATCAGATTCCTCTAGAGCCTGGATAAACTTAGTGGTGACTTCGCCCAGCTTGTTCTCGATGTCTACATCGCTCTCGCTCCTGCCGCCAATACAGCCGCTTAAGGTCACAGCCACGACAATCAACCAAGCAACTAACTTCAGTCTACCGTTTCTCATCTCGTAAGCTCCTTCCCAACAAAACTATGCTTGATATGCCCAGTGCTTGTCCATCTCCGGCCCACTACCATGGGTATGATAGTAAGTTATACAAATCTTGCGAAAAACGTTCTCGTTTATTTCAAAACTTGTAGATGTCTGCTGCTTACACATAATAGGGAATATTGTGCTCCCTTTTCTGATTTGCCGCACATACTCATATCTCTGCTGAAATGGGCTCACGAGCGATGCTCAAGGGCAAAAGAAAACCCCACCTAGTAGGTGAGGTCACCGAGTAGGTGAGGTCTATCTTACAGTGCGTAGCTCTCTAGCGCTTCCAAATCCTTAATGATGATCACTCTATTGCCCACAAGCTCTATATAGCCAAGCTCCCGAAATTCGCCCAGCTTGCGCGTGATAGTTTCACGCCTCAGCCCAGAGTAATTGCCAAGCTCTTCCCGGCTCATTGACAGTTCTAGCCTGATACCTTCATCTGTCTTCACGCCAATGCGCTTCACAAGTTTGAGGAGTAGTCCTGCCGTCTTCATGGAAGCGTTGCTGGTGACCAGCCGCTGAATCAACTCTTCTGCCCAGCGGATCCGTTCAAAGCTTTTTGTCAGCACACCGCGCAGCACCACCGGGGAGTTGTAGAAGTATCTGTTGAACACGGCCTTTGGAATCACCACCACTTTGCAGTCGGTGAGGGCCTGGCCGATGTAGCGGTATGGGGTCTGCACCAAGAGGTTCAGCCCGCCCACGAAATCTCCGTCGCGGTAGATATAGAAAATCTGCTCTTCGCCGTCCATTGTGTTGACGAAAATCTTCATCTGGCCTTGGTAGATGAGGTACATGTAATCTGGGGGATCCCCTGTCTTGAAGATCACTTCCCCTGCTTTGATGTTGGCCAAGATGACTTCACTCAGCACATCCTCCACATCTTCAGGCGGCACATCGCTTAAGAGTGGCAGTTTGCGCAGGGTCTGAAACATCTCCGCCTTTTCGGCCCGTGAGACTACTTCTCTGTCTCTGATCCGCTTGAGCTTCTCCTGCCGCTCTGCGGCCTGTTCTTCACGTTCCTGGCGCAGATCTTCCGCAAAGAGCTTATTGGCGTAGATCTCCAGCTCCTTGGCTCTCTCTTTATCCATGGGCTCCACTCCTTCTAAGCGATACGGTATCCCCAGCTCGCGGTATTTCTTCACCCCTGATGTGTGATAGGGCAGAATCTCGATCCGGTCTACCTTTGCCCTGATCGGCCGCAGGATTCGGACAAATTCTGCCATCGCTTCCTCACTGTCGGTGAAACCAGGAACCATCACATGCCGCACCCAGATCTGGCCGCGAAAACCACGTTCATGGAGCTTCGCGATAAAGCTGAGGTATTCCGCAAACCCATCGATGGCCGTTAGCTCTTGGAATGAGCGGCTGTTAAAGGCCTTCACGTCTAGGATGAGGGTATCCACCAGCGGCAGTATCCTGGAGTAGTAGCGCGAATCGCCAAACCCCGAGCTGTCTACGCATGTATTATAGCCTTCGCCCTTCAGGAGTTTCAAGCACTCGTACAGGAACTTGCCCTGGAGAAGGGGCTCGCCCCCGGAAAATGTCACACCCCCTTCTTGCCCGTAGTACGGACGGTATCGGCCGACAAATTCCACTACTTCTGCAGGTGTCATGACCCTGCCGCCCGCCTTTTTCTGAGTATCTGGATTGTGACAGTAAGCGCAGCGGAGGGGACACCCCTGTAAGAAAAAGATTGTACGCGTGCCGGGGCCATCCACCAAGCCCATGGTTTCAATTGAATGCACGAAGCCTTGCACCGTTTGTCCCCTCCCTTCTTGGCCTAGCCTAAACGGCCTCGTGGAATGTTCTGTTGATCACATCAAGCTGGTGCTCCCTGTCCAGCCGGTTAAAGCGCACGGCGTAGCCGGACACTCGGATGGTGAGATTGGGGTACTTGTCAGGGTTGTGCATGGCGTCCACCAACAGCGCCTTGTCCAATACGTTCACGTTGAGGTGGAATGCACCCCTCCGGAAGTAACCATCCACTATATTAGTAAGGTTATTCACCCGCTCCGCTAGATTCTTACCTAAGGCTGCCGGCACGATCGTGAAAGTGTTGGAAATGCCGTCCTGGTTCACCCGCCGATACGGCAGCTTGGCTACAGAGTTCAAAGAAGCCAAAGCTCCCATGGTGTCAGCGCCGTTCATGGGGTTGGCACCTGGCGCAAACGGCTCGCCCCGCTTGCGGCCGTCGGGAGTCGTACCCGTTTTCTTACCGTACACCACGTTTGACGTTATCGTGAGGAGGGAAAGAGTGTGTTCAGCCCCTCGGTAGGCGGGATGCCTCCTTAACGCCTCCATGAAGTACTCGTTCACCATCACGGCGATCTGGTCAACGCGATCGTCGTCGTTGCCGTAGCGCGGGAAGCTGCCCTCAACTGCAAAGTCCACCGCGATACCGTGTTCATCTCGTATCGGCTTGACCC
>JAAYMI010000069.1 GCA_012521465.1 Bacillota bacterium
GACTGGGCTAATGAGCTCGTGATTGGGTTTAAACGCGCTCACCATGATCCAATATACTGGAAACAGCACCAAGAGCACGACCGTTAAGGCGGCGAGCCCGATGAATATGCTGCGGATGTATCTGGTCACAGCTCTCTGCCTCATTGGCTTTTCTCCATTCTCACATACCGCAAGTAGAACAAGGCCAGAATCACAAGGATGATAAACATCAGTACAGATATTGCTGCGCCTTCACTTAAGCGGAAGATCTGGAATGCCCGATGATAAACTAACACGGGTAGAATCATGGTGCGATTTCCGGGTCCACCTTGAGTGGTAAGCCAGATCACGATAAAGGAATTGTAGATCCAGATAAGGACCAACAGGCTGAGTACCTTCATCGTAGGTTGAATCCAAGGCAGGGTTATGTGCCAGAACTTCCGTGGAACGGAGGCGCCGTCTACTTCAGCGGCTTCGTACAACTCCTCTGGGACACTCTGCATAGCAGCCAGCAGAACCACTGTGATCAAGGGGAACCAACGCCAGGAGTTGAGCAGAATGGTTGTAAGCATGGCAGTGGTAGGCGTGCCGAGGAAGGACATCCGTTCGCTTAGCAGCCCAATCCGAAGAAAGATGTGATTGATTACACCCACCGATGCATTCAGCATCCAGATCCACATGATACACATCGCCACCGTAGGGATTACCCAAGGGACAATGATCCAGGTGCGAAGCACTGAGGCTCCTTTGAAACGCTGGTTTAGCAGCAGCGCCACCGCTAGTCCTGCGCCCATCTGCACGGCGTAGTTACCCACCGTCCAGGTGAGAGTGTTTCGGGCTATCGTCCAGAAATTGCGGTCTGCGAGAATCCGGGAGTAGTTTCTCAGCCCAACCCAGCTAGCTCCGGCTGCTGTGAAGCGCGCATTTTGAAAACTGAGCAGGACCGAGACTACCATTGGATATAGGACAACGGCACTGATCCAGACTAGAACTGGGAGAAACAGCAGAAACCCGAGGAGGCGGTCTCGACGGTGAAATCCGGCTCCGAACCACCGCAGCTGTTTCTTTCTCCATAGGCGGTTATCCACAGACATTGCGCGGTTCTCCTTTCAGAAGGGAGGGGCTTACGGGAACGCAAGCCCCTCTGCCTGTATTACTCAACGAGCCACTTCAGTTGTTCTTCGCCCCATGCAGCTGCTTCTGCAGGAGTCATCTCACCAAAAGCGACTTTCTGCACTACCTCTGCGAGTAGGAGGGAACCGTCAACGTCTCCTGCTGCCTCTACGAGAGGATGATCAGGGGCAAACCCGATGTTGTACGCATAATCCGTTTCTTGAGCCTTAAATCCAAGCCGTACATGGTCTTCGTATTTTGCGATGATGGGGTGGCCCCAAAAAGCTTCAGAATCCATCGCTGCCTCATGAACGGGCACGTACAGCCCTGGCTCTGCTTCAGCTAGGAAACGGCCATACCGCTCCGGCTCAAGCCAGAAAACGAGGAAGTCCTTAATGGCCTGTCGGCGGGCTGCATCCTTGGTGAAGATGGAAATGGCATTATGGGAGTTAATCGATCCAACTCGTCCGCCTTCAGCCGGTATTGGAGGAAGGATCGCATTGAACTTACCGCTAACGATCCCACTGTCTTCGACTTGTTTGAAGAGACTGCCAAAGAAGAACATGGACGCTGCCCGGCCGGTAGCAAATGTTAGCTCTGCGCCGGACCATTCCAGAGAAGCGGCGTCTGGCACCGAATACTTCAGGAGTTCCTGGTATGCCGTGAGTGCCTCAACAACTCGTTCGTTGTTAAAGGCTACATTGCCATCGGCGTCGAAGATGTTGGCTCCATTGGTGATCATGAAATCGTAGAAGCACTGCTGCGTAAACTTGTGCTTGGAGGCGGGAAGCGCGATACCAGCTACATCCGGTTCAATACCGTGCATCGCAGACACAAGCTCAATAAGCTCATCCCAGGTCTCTGGAGCCTTGTTGAAGCCGGCTTTTTCTGCCAGGTCCGTTCTGTAGTAGAACAGATGTGTGAGCGTGAACATGGGCACGGCCCAGATGTGGCCATGGTGCTCGAAAGGTGCAACGTTAGATGGAACGAATTTGTAGAGGCTGTCCAGTTCTGCAATAATGTCGTCTACGGGCTGGATTGCACCGGTGGTCCACAAGGCCACTGCTACGCTGTCATTGACAAACGTGAAGTCCGGTGGATTTCCGGCTCCGATGGCAGCCATCAGCCGCTGGTTTGCATCACCCCAGCTGACTGTTTGCTGGCTGATGTTTATCCCTGGGTTGGCGGCGTTAAACTCATCGATCACCTTTTGGAACGCGGCTACTCGATGAGGTGGTACCTCCATATGCCAGAACACAATGTCCAGGGTTTTCGCATTTACTGCCGCGACAGTGGAAAACAACAATGCCAAGCTGAGCAACAAGGCTATCCGAATCCTCATTTTTCTACCTCCCATTCATTCTTCTGCTGCAAAATGTTGAGTCTAGCTCCTTCAGCGCGATGCTTTTGAATCGACTTTGCTTCCTCCAGCCCTCAGCAACCCTCCTTCTACTCCTGATTCTCAGATGTATACAGTGTTAGGCGTAGTGCGAAGTCATCGGCTCTCAGGAATGCCCTGACATACTCGATAGGTGTTTTCTCTCGGTCAAAAGTGAGCCGTTCCGATAGGAAGACCGGCTTTCCCTCACCAATATCTAGGGCACGCGCGATTTTCTTATCCGCGTAAACAACGGTGTATGACTGCGAGGCTGAATGAGGTTCTCGCCCATATCGATGGGTCAGCGTGTCATATAACGAAGCATTGGCAAAATCGATGTCCGCGATCCCGGGAAACAACTGCGTTGGCAGGTAAGCCATCTGGATCGTGTACGGAACCTCGTTAACCGTGCGCAGACGAGTGAGTTCGAAGACATCCGCACCTTTAGGGACACGTAATCGCTGCTGGAGCCTGTCGTCAGCCTTAACTGTCTTCGCACTCAGTACCAGCGACCCCGGCTTCTTACCCATCTGGCTCATTTCCTCGGAAAATCCCAACAGCAGGCCAACTTTTCGTTCGTCCTCAAAGTCATCCCGTAGTACAAACGTGCCTTTGCCCGGAATCCGTTCCACGATACCTTCTGCCGCTAACAACTCAAGGCCGCGGCGCACCGTTATCTTGCTTACCTTAAACATCTCCACTAGTTGGTTTTCTGTCGGCAGCTGGCATCCAACCGGGTATGTACCGCTCAAGATCATCTTTTTGATGCTCGTGCACACCTGATAGTATAGTGGGGTAGGATTGCTTCTCACAGCCGGCTTAAACATCCAAACATCGGCCTCGCTTCCTCTTGTTCTCATATATTTATGAGGTTATAAGATTATACATTTAATATCTTTGGACACCAATTCCACAAATCCTGCTGGGCAGAGAAAGATTGTGTAGGATTTATTATCGCTGTGTACTTGGGGGAGTGGATGTTGACTGATTGATGTGGCGTGGTTAAGCGGGTTCCGTGTGAAGGGGGGAAAAGAAAACCGGCTCGTGAGCCGGTTCTGACTAATCCTGCACTAGCAGTTCCTGCAGTCGAATGGGTTCTACATATGTTTCACCTTTGTACACTCGCATATTGCCTCCAGAGATCTCGTCGATCAGCATGATCTTGCCCTCTGCGTCACGCCCAAACTCCAACTTGATATCATACAGCTCCAGATCTCGGGCGGCCAGTTCCGCCTTGATGATCCGGCTGATGCTCTGGGTGAGCTCCTTGAGCACTCTGTATTCTTCTGAGGTGAGAATACCGAGCATTTCCAGGGCGTCGGGGTTAATGAGGGGATCCTGCCGCTCATCATCCTTCAAGGTTACCTCTACCAAGGCATCAAGGGGATCGCCTACGGTCACGTAGGCCCCGTAGCGGCGGAGAAAGCTTCCCACTGCCCGAAAACGGCAGATAACTTCGATGCCGCGGCCGAACACTTGAGCGGGCTTCACTGTCATTGTGTTGTTATCCAGGTCTGCAGAAACGTAATGGGTAGGGATTCCCCTAGAGTTCAAAAGCTCAAAGAAGTACTGGCTGAGCTTCAGCCCAGCTCTGCCCGCACCTTCCATGGTCAGCCCCACCTGGTTCGCCCCAGGGTCAAAAACGCCATCGACTCCCGTCACATCATCTTTGAACTCTAAGAGATAATTTCCGTCTTCCAGAGCATAAACATTTTTGGTCTTTCCGGTTCGGATCAGCTGCACTTGCACCCACTCCTCTGGAGATATCTATTTCTTTCTTGCTTTTACTCGACGTGGGTCTCATTTTCCTCCTGGCAGACTGTGACTTGCAGGGGACTGGTGAATCTCTACAGAAATGTTCTGTTTACTTGGACCCCAAATGCTCGCATCTCCATGAGGCGTTCTTTCCGCAAGACTTGAGCGAAGTATCCCAGCAGAGCTGCCATGATCTCATCCTGGAGCAACGTCGGCCCCCCTTTTTATTTATCTAGATAACATTATAGCACAGGGAAGGGTATCACATGTTTCCACACCAGGAAAAAGGCGAGGATCCGCCTGCTTTACATAAACATTCGAAGTCGTTTTTTAGCATTCGAAAGAGGAGTTGAAGGCGCTGTGTAGAAATCAGCGAGCAGAGTAGTGCAATCGATTTCATTCCAGTAAGTCGGGTAATGAGGTGTAGCTTGTGAGACGATTGACCATCAAAGATGTTGCGGAAATCGCGGGAGTGTCGACGTCCACTGTGTCACGGGTATTGTCTGACAGTCCCCTTGTAAGTGACGATACACGCAAGAAAGTATTGAAGGTCGTGCGGGAGTTGAACTTCAGCCCTAATGTTGTGGCGCGTGCTCTCAAGAAGCGGGAAAGCAGCACGATTGGCCTGCTTGTGCCGGATATCGTCAACCCGTATTTTGCGGAGATAGCGCGAGGGGTGGAGGACATCGCGCACAAAAGCGGCTACAGTGTCGTCCTGTGCAACTATGATGCAGACACGGAAAAGGAGAAGAAATACCTCCAGGTCCTGCTGCAAAGGCAGATTGACGGTTTGATATATGCCGGCTCTGGACTGCTAGCGGGCAGCATTGTAAACCTGCTCCAGGCGGGAATACCCACTGTGCTCTTGGATCGCGATACGAGTGAGATCCTCGATGTGGATACGGTATGCATTGATGATGAGAGCGCTGCCCAGCTAGCAGTGGACCATTTGATCTCCTTAGGACACCGAGAGATCGCCGTATTGTCGGGACCGGAGTATCTTAATTCCTCAAGAGGTAGACTCGCAGGCTACAAGCTGTCCTTGGCGAGGAGTGCAATCGATTTCAAACCTGAACTGGTGGTGAGCGGGCCCTTCACAACGGAAGCCGGTTTTGAGTTGGTGACGAAACTTGTGCGAAGTGGGGCCAGATTTACGGCTGTGTTTGCCATGAGCGACATGATGGCTATCGGAGCAATCAAAGGTTTGCAGCGCTTGAACCTCCGTGTGCCCGAGGATATTGCGGTAGTCGGGTTTGACAATATTAAGATGTCCGAACTGATTACTCCTGAGCTTACTACGGTTGCCCAACCTATGTATGAACTCGGCAGTCAGGCATTTGCCATCCTAAAGGAACGGCTGGATGCAAGGCACAGCGAGCGCCAGCGTATAGTCCTGAAAACGCGGCTTATCGTGAGGGATTCCTGTGGTGCGAACCTGCGGACAGATAAGCTGAGTCTGGCGTAGCAGTGCTCCAATGACCTGGGGGAAGGACTGGTGAAATGGATCGGATAAAGATATTCATCGATACAGATATGGGACTTGATGTGGACGATGCGGTTGCCCTAACTTTGGCGGCTTATTCGCCAGAAGTGCACCTTCACGGCGTCAGCACTATATTTGGTGATACGGTGACTAGGGCAAGGTGCGTGATGGAACTCTTAGAAATGGTGATGGGTGTTCCACTGGGGTTTCCCGTGGCTCCGGGCAGTCCTGAGCCTCTCTGCCGAGCGAGGGATACGTTCTGGGATGGCTATGATCACAAGCAGATCCTCCGTGGGCTTTCTGGGGGCGAACCATGCCCGCTTTCTGGCGATGATCTTTTGATCGAGACCGTTAACTCTCATCCTGGGGAAGTCGTTGTGCTGGGCATCGGCCCGCTGACAAATATTGCTAAAGCCTTCGTCAAAGATCCAAGCGTGGTTACCCGCATCAAGCGGCTGGTGATTATGGGCGGCGTCTTTCCGGGAGAAGACCCGGGGCTGCCCGAAGTAGAGTATAATATCGGGAGTGATCCAGAGGCTGCAAAAACAGTGCTTTCCGCCGACTGCGATATCCTGCTTATTCCCCTGAATGTAACCACCAAGGTGGAGCTTACGCCCGTTCATCTGCAGCAGCTCCGGAGTTCCCGCAATCCAGCAGGCGATATTCTCGCCAGCATGGCGGAGTACTGGTGGGAACTGCAGAAAACCAGCAGCAGCCCGATGCATGATCCCTTGGCAGTAGCCGCGGTTTTTCAACCCGAGCTCTTGCAGGTAGCGCCTGGTAAGGTCGCAGTGACCTGCGAAGCAGGCTCGGATGGTCAAACGCGGTTTTTCCCTGATAACGATGCCCGCACTCAGATAACAGTTGGCGTAGATGCGGAGGCATTCCTAAAGCTCCTATTAGAGCGCATTTGCCCCTGAGTTATTTCGATAAAAGAGGGAATGCAAGCATAGATGCAGAAAGCGTCGGCAAGGGTGTGTGCGGTGCGCGCAGAACCCAAATCATAGGGAGGTAGCGGTAATGAGAAAGTGGCCTGTGGTGTTACTGTTGGGATTGGCATTGCTCCTCGCTGGCTGCTCTGGGGAAGTATCCACAGATTTGTACATTCAGGACATACTTGACGCGTTGGAGCTGGACGAAGAGGTACTCACCATCGGCACCATCTCCATTGAGGCGGGTGGCTCAGAGTTCATGGAGGGTATGGTGAACTTCTTCAACATGTACTTCCGGGAGCCCACCAATTTCCGGGAGCAATCGCGGGATTACTCCACGTACACGATGGCTGATGTGAAAATCCCTGTCCTGGACATCACGGACGGAGAACTAGATCTCAGCGACGACATTATTGCACTGGTCGTGGCCTTTGATGAAGAAGAAGGGCAGATCTTGTTCGGGCTCGCGGTCAACCAAGAGCGATTTGCCAGCGCCGCCGACTATGTTCAGGAGGAATTCTGGACCACTCTGTCCTTCAGCGACTTCAATGTGCAGGTACGGGTGATCAACGATACCCGGGAGACAGTGCGGCTGGCACTGCAGAATGTGTATGTCAATCAGAAGCCCGTGCTGTACTCGGAAGACTATCAGCTGGCCAGGCGGGACGCGCTTGACATCCGCTTCGCGGACGTCATGCGAGATTACGCCTACGAAGAAGGTTACGTATTCGTCGGGGCTATCTGGTAGTCTTGCGGCCGTTCTAGCATAGGCATCACCTACCGTATTCGAATACAAGAAGAAACGTCCCAGCTAGGATCTAGAGGTCTCAGCTGGGACTTTTTTGCCAGCCTGTGGCCTTCGGGCGGTTTCTTGTTGAGTTTGGTAAATCGTGTTCCTAAGAATAATGCTACCGACGACCGTGCAGACGCCGAAATTGGCTTGCGCCGACGGAAACAGACCCTTAAATATTAAGAAATATGTGGGGTTCATAGGAGGATTTTACCTCTTGATGTCAAATGATGTATACGACATAACGGCAGCACGTCTTTTCCCGTCCATTGACCCCACCCCTTTCGCATGATTTGGAAATCGTTTTCTCGAAGAAATAGTCACAACCTGCAAATTGGGAAACGCATGATTCTGAGACATAGCCGGATAGGTGAGAATTGTATGGGATTCAAGCCAGTAACAGTCAAAGACGTCGCGCGGGAAGCTGGTGTGTCCCCCAGCACGGTGTCGAAGATCCTCAATCAAAAAGACTTCGGTTCCCCTGAAACTCGCCGTAGAGTGATGGAAGCAGTGGAAAAACTTGACTACCGTGTGAATGCTATCGCCCGCAGTCTCGTAACAAACTACACCGATACAATTGGGCTGATCATCCCGGACTTGTTCAATCCAGTGTTTTCAATTGTAGCTCACGCAGTGGAAAAGGCCACTCGCGCCTACGGCCTGAGGTTGTTAGTGGGCACCACTGACCGCAATGCTCAGGTTGAGCGGGATTATGTGAACTTGTTTGTAGAAAGCAAGGCGGACGGCGTAATTTTCTATGCCGCGCTTAATCCTGAAAACATCCTCCGCATTAAGCGGCAGAACATCCCGGCAGTGATTGTGGAACGCCCTTCACATGTGCCTGATACGGACATTATCGGCGTGGATAACCACCACGGAGGGAAGATCATTACCGAACATCTGCTCAGTCAAGGGCGGCGGGTAGTAGGCCTGATTGTAGGACCGCCCGAAGGCGAGGTGGAGCGGGAACGGATTGCTGGTTACCAAGCAGCGTTAATCCAGGCTGGCATTAAACCGGATCCTGAATTAATGGCGGTTTGTGATTACACCATTGAGTCAGGTTTTACTGCCATGGAAAATCTCTTGGAGAGACGGCCGGACATAGATGCGATCTTTGTAGGGTGCGATATTATGGCCGTGGGAGCCCTGCGCTATCTGCATGTGAAGGGGATCAAGGTGCCAGACGACATTGCTGTGGGAGGATACGACAATACCCTGTCCCAGTATACTACTCCCCTGTTGACCACGGTGGCCCAGCCTTTTGACCTCTTGGGTGAAGAGGCCATGCGGGTGTTAGTTGACCGCATTCGGAAGAAGCGGCGCATGCCTTACCAGCAGATCCGGTTCACCCCGGAGCTCATCGTTCGGGAATCTACTGCGGTCATGGAAAAGTCACTCTCCTAGAATTGATGCTGGTTTATGCTCGGGCGGGAAAACGTTGTACTAAAGCTGCCTAGGTGAAATCGTTCGATATGCAGAATGAGGTGTTCTCACAGATGGGCAAGGCCCTGAAAAGACAATTTCTTCCCTGGCTTTTCTTACTGCCAACGGTGTTAGGTTTCATTGTGTTTTCTTGGTATCCTATTGTCCTGGGCTTGATAGTCAGTTTACAAAAATACCATCCCATCAGACCGCCTCAATTTGTGGGTCTGGCGAACTTCGAAACCCTATTTTCCGATCCACTCTTTGTCACGGCCTGGAAGAATACTGTTGAGTTTTCCCTGCTGTCACTGTTAATCGGTTATCTAGTGCCAGTAGTGTTAGCCATCTTGGTTAACGAAGTTCGGCGGGGCAAGTCGTTTTACCGGATTGCTTACTATCTGCCCGCAGTGTTGCCGGGAGTTGTGACAGCTGTGCTGTGGCGGTGGTTGTACGATCCTGGCGTGGGGCTTTTGAACACTGTCATCCGTGTCTTTGGGGGCCAAGGGCTGCCCTGGCTCATGTCAGCGGATACAGTCATCCCGTCTCTCGTGTTTATGGCAACCTGGGCAGGGTTCGGCTCCACAACAGTTGTGTATTTGGCGGCTCTCCAGGGTGTACCTTCAGAGCTCTATGAGGCAGCCGAGATTGATGGGGCATTAGTTTTGCAGCGCCTGCGCTATATAACCCTTCCGCAGATTCGGCCTGTCATGCTCACCATGTTGATCCTGCAAATTATCGGTACGTTCCAGGTTTTTACCGAACCTTTTGTGATGACCAGCGGCGGGCCAAACAATGCCTCCCTTACGATTCTGCTCCTGATTTATCGGTATGCATTCATGTACTTCGACTTCGGTGTGGCTGCTGCAGCGGGATTCATTCTCTTCGTCGTGCTGCTCCTAGTAACCCTGACCTATTTCCGAGTTACCGCACGGCTGGAAGAGTAACACCCTTCCATAGCTGAAAGGAGACATTACATTGGCTGATATACCAGGCTTTCCAGGTGATAGTATCGGCCGATCTGAGCCGACCGGCCGAGGATTGCTGTCGTTTCAAGATTTTAACCGGCCCCGCATCCGCTATGGGTACGTACTTCTGCTGCTGTTTCTTACAACCGGTGCCGCCATAACAATCTTTCCCTTTGTGTGGATGTTTTTCAGCGCCCTGAAGGATTCCAATGAGGTTTTTCGCATTCCTCCTACTCTCTTGCCGAGAAGCTGGCAGTGGTCTAACTTTGTCAAAGGGTGGGGCGAGATAAACCTGGTGCGTTACTTCAGCAACACCATCAAGATTATGGCTGGGACGTGGTTTATGGCGATTATCATGCCATCTCTGGCTGCCTACTCTCTGTCAAAGATGAGACCAGCCTTTGGGAATGTGGTTCTCCTTGGATTCATGGCTACATTAATGATGCCATCGCAGGCATATTTGATACCCCGTTTCTTGGTTCTGCAGAAACTGCCCTTGATCCATGTTAACCTGTTGGATTCCTATTGGGCTCTGTGGCTGCCCGCGATTGTCCAGCCCTTCAATATCATGTTATTGAAGAACTTTTTTGACCGTATTCCCACGGAATTGATTGAGTCGGCCCGCATCGATGGTGCGGCAGAACTGCGCATCTTCGGGCAAATCGTCTTTCCTTTGTCGAAGCCCATCATTGCAGTGCTGTCGATCTTCACTATCAATGGGGTATGGAACGATTTCTTCTGGCCCATGATTGTCATCAGCACTCAGGCGAAACAGCCCATCATGGTTGCAGTGCAGCTGTTTTCCAAAGGCACTTCCTCCATGAATGTAGTAATGGCAGTGCTGTTCATGGTTTCAGTGCCTCCGCTGGTGGTGTTTCTCGTCTTCCAACGGTTCATTATCGGAGGGATGACCCTGGGCAGCCTGAAGGGATAGAGTACACAGAAGCCGCATAGGGAGGAATTAGTTATGGCAGCAAGACGTTTGGCTGCAGCAGTGGTAATGGTGTTTCTAGTTGGTGCAGCCTGTTGGGTAAACGCCCAGGAAGTTATGGGTATTAGTCCGGAATGGGAGCAATGCGGCGAACCCGTCCCGCGCCATCTGTTTTCCATTGTAAATTTCCCCCGGCTGTACAGCGAGGGTAGTGATTTGGCGTGGAGCGTGTTTGAAGAGCTGAATCCCACGGGTACCCAAGCCCGCATTGAAACGTGGATCCACTTGATGGAACCAGAGAACGACAATAACAATCCCTATGTGATCAATTGGCATGGTTTCAATACAGATGCTATGTTCCGGCATGTGGATGACAGTACTGACCTCTTTCTTCCCACTGTAGCGGATTTTGGCATGCGTCCTGTGCTCCTGCTGTGCTATAACGCGGAGTGGTTGGGCCGCCACGGCAGGCACAGCGATCCACCGTATGATAACGAAGAATGGGCAGAGTTCGCCGCGGCTGCTCTGTTGGCCTCTGAACGCAAGGCCCCGGGCCTCGTGGAATATGCGGAGATCTGGAATGAGCCTTCAGAGAACGGGCTGTATTGGGCAGGGACGCGGGATGAGTTCTTTGACCTCTTTGAGGCAGCGTTTCGCCGCATAAAGGCGGAGCTTCCCCACATTAAGGTGGGCGGCCCCTCTGTTTTGGGCGATCAGAATCCGTTCTTTAGGGCATTTATCGAGCGGTTTGGTCACGAAATCGATTTCCTGACCCTTCATCTGTACAATGACCCAGCGGCCATGCTTGTGCGCAAAGTAGCCGCCTGGGTGGAATATGGCCGTCAGGTAACAGGCCGCGATGACCTGCGGATTATGATCACCGAGGCGGACAACTGGAACCTGCAGGATGATGCCAAAGTTGAATACCTCCTGGAGCGGCAGTTTGGCCTTCTGGAGATAGCAGATTATGTTGAGGGATTCCACCAGTTTCACCTGACAAAATACGGCGAGGGTGGGGTACCAGACCGCTTTGGATTTCTCACCAACGATGGGGCCATTATGGAGAAAAACTATTGGGCCTACTGGTTATTCCGGGATTTCGACGGCTTTCTCGTGCCGGTGAGAGGCGGAGATGAGTCAATCAAGGCCTTTGCTTCATACAATCCTGAAGCTGGTGAACGTACTGTTCTCTTGTACGTGCCGCCAGGTCACAATTCTCAACAGGTAAACGTGGATTTCCCCTTAGGGCCAGAAGCACAGCTTCTCACCATTTCCACAGTTGATGGATTGAGGTCCGGAATTACTGGTGTATACCTTCTTGAACCTGGTGCTGGTACCACTACGGTAACTGTGACTGTCCCTACCCGCGGTGGAGTGGCTCTTACTACGGGCCCGCTGGCCCCTCAGCCCGCCGTGAAGATTGATGTGCGCTGGCAGAAGCGTACAGGTCGGGTAGGAGACGAGACGACCGCGATCGTCTCGGTGTGGAATGTTAGTGCCGAACCACTCACGGGCCGCCTCCGCTTGCGAGGTTTTCCCGGTGAGATTCTCAGTGACGTCAACCTTGATCTGCCCACACTCGAGCCAGGGGAACGCTGCCTGGAGACCGTGGAGCTTCTCCTAACAAAAGTAACCGATGCGGAAGGAGATGCCGTGTGGTTCGAGGTGCAAGTTCCCGGCCGGTTTGGCGGGGCGGGGCGTTCACTGCCGCAGAAAGTCATTGTCTACCGGTAAGAACGCATTGGGCAAAGGGGGGATGTGGCTCAAAAACCTCTGCTGCTGACGATCTGGGGAAGTAAGTATGAAAGGAAAGGAGATAGTCTGGGAATGAAGAGGATAAAGCTGCTTGTCAGCGTGTTTGCCGCCTTGGCATTGGTAGGAGCTTTTGCTCTCGCCGCTGGGGCAGAAACGGTTGTGCTGTTTGAAGACGATTTTGATGGCTACCTATTGAAAGACCATTGGGTAGCAACTGGGGCCATTGAGCCTTTCAATAGGGTAGAAGTGTTTGACGGCGCTCTGGAATTTGAAGGTTCCTTTGGCAATGAAGGTTTTGGCGTCTGGGCAAAGCCCGTGTTTGAGCTTCTTGATGGGCCAATCACCATCGAGGTTTCAGTTACACGGAACGCTTCTGCAGACTGGCAGGAGACCACCATCTGGTTTATCCATGAGTGGCTTCCCAACATGGACCCCTGGGTGAACGGCACCTTCCTGCGGGTTATGATGCTCAGCCAAGGTAGGATTGTGATCCAGCGTGAACACGGACGTGGTGTGGGCCGCATCCTTGCTGAAGCTCAGGGGTGGCCTCCGGGAGAGCGGGAGGATGTGCAGTTTACCATCGACGACGAGAACTATAAGGTTGTTGTGAACGGTGTAACTATTGCTGAAGGTGCTCACGATCTGCCATTTACCACTGGCTACCTGTACATTGCGGACTGGAACTCACTCGCCGGTGATATCGACTACATCCATCATGTACGCGTTGTGCAGGAACGCTAGTTCCCCCCTCAGGCCGTCCTGGGATGGCCCAGGACGGCGCCAAACAACAGCAAGCTAAGGAGGTGAAAGGTGTGCGCAGTAAGGTTGTATGGCGGAACTTGATTCTCGGCGTTGTGTTGGTGCTGATGGTACAGGCCGGGGTTTTCGCTCAGGAAACAATTAGTATCAGTTTCAACAACGGTCCCCGCGAGGGAGATGTGGTTGCAGAGACTCTCATCGGTAACCGCATCAAACGCTTCAACGTGGTCTATCCCCACATTAAAGTCAATCCGGATCCTTGGCAGTATGATCCCCAGTCCTTTGTGGTGAAGATGGCCGGTGGAACTGCCACAGATCACGCACCTCTACAATGATCCAGCTGAGATGCTCATGGGTAAACTCGACGGCCTAGTGGATTATGCCCGGCGGGTTACAGGCCGAGACGATCTGCGGATGATGCTTACTGAGGCGGATCATTTTCAAATTGCAGGAGCGGAAAAGCGCCACTATTTGTTTGAGCGCCAGTTTGGGCTCCTTGAGAGAGCAGATATTCTCCTGGGGTTCCACCATTTCTGCCTTCCTTACTTCACTGAAGGTGATCGTACGTTTGGCTTGATTCACCGCGATGGTGCAGTCCTGGATTACAACTACTGGCCCTACTGGCTGATGCGGGATCTGCGCGGCACGTTCCTGCCAGTTGAGGTGGCAGCGAACCAGCGGGACATCACTGTGGGGCCGCTCGCGGCCGCGGCAGATGTGGAGAATGTAGTAACACGCACCGACCGCTTGTGGATCACCGTTGCTCAGGACGGAGACGTGGTGAATGCAGTGGTATACAATCACGGCAGCACTTCTGAGGCTGTGGACGTAACGCTGCCTGTACCTTTTGCTGGCGAAGGTATGGCCATTATTTCCACTGTGGGCCCTGTGGGGCCAGGGAAAGTGGAAGCTGTGCCATTTGCGTCTGAGACAGGCACTTTCCAGGTTTCCTTGGCAGTCAATGCTAGAAATGGTCGAGCTGTAACTCTTCTGCCCCTGGCTGAAGCCACCGAGGTTTGGCTGGAGATGGAACTCAGCAAAGCGTCCGTTTTGGTGGGTCAGCCTGTGGAAGTCACTGTGCGGATCGTAAACACCAGTGGTGTGGAACAAAGCGGAACCGCGTTTGTTGTGGGAGCTCCCACAGACTGGCCCATGGAGCTTCTGGTGGAGAGCAACCGTTTTACAGAGCTTAAGCCGGGTGAAGTGGCAGAATTCCTTTGGCGAATGACTCCCACCGGCGCATCATACGACGAACCTTTTGCTCTATATGGTTTCGCGCAGCACCGCAGTCCTGGGACACGCTCTGCGCGAGCACACTCAATTCCGGTACATTTCAGCTCGCAAGCACCTGTACGCTTTGACGTTCTGCCCAATTTGATTTATGTAACGCCCGGGGCGGGTGGCACTTTGGAAATCACTGTCCAGAACACATTCCCCGATCAAGTAACGGGTGAACTTGTAGTGCACGTGCCCGAAGAGGATTGGGGACAGTTGGTGGAAACTGTTTACAGTCTCGATGTAGGTGAAACTAAGGTCTACGAAGTGGAATTAGTAGTCTCGGAAGATGCGGAAGAGGGCAGCTATCCGCTGCAGATCGACTTCATTTACAACGGTGTACCCTTCTCATCCACCGTGGAATTGGTTGTGAAGGAGTTTGCCGTAGGCCGTGAAGGAACCGTTGTGTACCTGAGCGGATATTTTGATGCTGACGGATTCAGCAGTGAGGACGACTTTGACGATCTGCTCAACTTCGGCGGGCCATTCTCCCTGCCCGCGGCCTTTGCTCCAAAACCAGGTCGTGTGGAGTATCTAGGCAGGCCCTTCCTTTTCCCCAACGTGGCGGATGGGGAACTGAACATGGTCCGAGCTTTGGGCCAGACAATTCCCCTGCCTGAAGGGAGCTACAGCGAGATGGCTTTCCTAGCTACCGCCGTGAACAACAGCTGGCGGGGACCCTTGGTTGTAACGTACGCCGACGGTAGCCAAGAGAATCTGGAACTGGCAGTTACCGACTGGTGTCAAGAACCACGGTGGGGCGAGATTCCCGTTTACCGAGCTCCGTACCGGCATGCTTTTGGCGGACGCCTCTATGATGCCAAGCCACAGATCTTCTTGGTGACCCTGCCCTTGAACCCAGACTTAGAAGTGACTTCCATCACGCTGCCGTACCTACCAGAACTGCTGGTAGTTGCCCTTACGCTTATGCGGTAAGTACTGCGCCTTACCCATCACCCAAGGCCAGCGTGGCCTTGGGTGATGTTGTCTAAGACATTGTGAGGAGGATGGCTTATTAAAGTCGTACATGTGATCTCCCACACCCACTGGGATCGGGAGTGGTATTTGACGTTTGAACAGTTTCGCTACCGCCTCGTTAATCTCATGGATAATCTCTTAGACCTTCTGGATGCGGATCCCCAATTCCGCTGTTTCCACCTAGACGCGCAGACTATCATTCTCGAAGACTACTTAGAAGTGCGCCCGAGGAGGCGTGAGGATTTGGTTAGGCACATCTCCGCGGGCCGTCTCCTGGTTGGGCCGTGGTACCTTCAGAATGACGAATTCCTCGTGAGCGGAGAATCTACTATTCGCAACCTCTTATTAGGAGCTGAGCTTGCCGAAGCTTTCGGCGGATGCATGCGGGTGGGTTACATTCCAGATCAGTTCGGCAATATCTCGCAAATGCCGCAGATCCTGAACGGTTTTGGCATTCACAGTGCCGTTTTTGCCCGAGGTTACGATGCGCGGCGGCGTGGACAGGTGGAGCTCCTTTGGGAGTCTCCCGATGGATCGCAAGTCTTGGCTGTGTTCATGGCCAATTGGTACAACAATGCACAGCGCCTCCCAGAAGAGCCCTTCCAAGCCTTGCGATTTTTGGTGCGCAGCCAGGAAGATCTCTCCTGGGGTGTGCAGTCCAATCACTACCTAGCCATGAATGGCGTTGATCACTTAGAAGCTCAAGAAAACCTTTCCGGGATTCTCCGTGGTGTGCAGGAGATAGCTCCTGAGGATTTCGCCGTTGTCCACTCCTCGCTGCCGGACTACATCGCCGCCGTACAGCGAGCCCTCCACAGCAAACTGGGTAAACCCTTCGTAGGCGAACTGCGAGAAGGAGATGATTACCACATTCTCGCGGGTACGCTTTCCAGCTGGATGTACTTGAAGCAGCGCAACTTCGCCCTGGAGAATGAATTGATTAATTGGATCGAGCCTCTAGCCGGCTGGAGCCTTGCCGCGGGCATTCCCCACAAAAGGCAGGACCACTTGGACTACATCTGGCGAACCCTCATGAAGAACCATGCGCACGACAGCATCTGCGGCTGCAGTGTAGATCTTGTTCATAGGGAGATGATGGACCGCTTCAGCAGAGTGGAACAGCTCCAGGGAGAGGTGGCCGAGGCAAGCTTCGGGGAGCTTACTTCCCTAATAGAGCAAAACGATATCCACGAGAGGGGTTACTTAATCACGGTCTTTAACAACCAACCCCAGTCCCGCAGCGGCGTGGTGGACGCAGTGGTGGAAGTGCCGGTGGAGCATACAGATCAAGGCTTTGTCCTCGTAGATCGTACCACAGGTCAAAATGTGCCATACAGCGTGGTCCAGAAGAAACAGTATTCCAAGCGGACGCTCAGCCCCATCAATCTGCCGGGATACAAACGCGTCCAGGCCTTAAGCATCCAGTTTGAAGCCGCAGACATTCCTCAGCTCGGCTACAAGACTTACGCCTTTCAACCAGGCGGTGATGGTGAAAAGATTAAGACGGAAAAGGCGTCCGCGGAGCCTGTTTTGGAGAACCGCTTCCTGCGCGCGCAGATTAATGAGGATGGCACCATCGACCTCCTCCACAAGGCCAGCGGGGAAGTCTTCCGAGGTTTGGGGTATTACGTGGACAGTGGTGATGCGGGAGATTCATATGTCTACATGACTCCTAAAAATGATCAAGTGTTCAGTACCCTAGGTCTACCAGCTCAGCTCATCTGCGTTGAGGAGGGGCCATGGCAGACACGCTGGGAGATTAGGACGGTACTCAATATCCCCGCAGAGCTGGACGCACGCCAGGAAACACGCGTTGGCAGCGTGTCTCTGCCCATCTGCACCGAAGTCAGCCTGGGGGAGCACGACCCTTATCTGAAGTTCAAGGTGACAGTGGACAATAGAGCCAAGGACCACCGCCTGCGAGTGATGTTCCCCACAGGTTTGGCTGCCGATACTGCCCATGCCGGCGCCCAATTCGATATAGTGGAACGGCGGTACGACTTCGGTGCCAAATGGGGTCGGGCCAGCCATACAGCACCCAATTATGGGTTTGTGGATGTGAATGATGGGGTGCTGGGACTCGCAGTCCACAATAATGGTTTGCATGAATACGAACTGTTAGGTGATGAGAAGCGCACTTTAGCTTTGACTTTATTACGCTGCGTGGAATGGATCTACGACAAAGACTTCGATTATCCCATGGAAGAAACACGTATACCTGAAGCGCAGTGTCTGGGCAGGCACGTTTTTGAGTTTGCCGTCTATCCTCACCAGGGTAACCATTACGCAGGAAGGGTGTACCAGTCTGCGCACGCTTACCTCAATCCACTGCGTCCCGTGGTCCATCCCCGTGACCGCAAGCTGTGGCAAGAAGGGCGCCCTTGGGTGCAAGATTCCGTAGTACAGACCACATTCCACCGTGAGGACCCGTACACAGCTCTGCCGCGTTTACCAGCGGTGGGTAGTTTCTGTCAGCTTAAAGCTGAACACGTGGTCATAACTTCTCTGCGGCCTAATCGGAATGGAGATGGGCTGATTATTCGTTTGGTGAATCTCAGGGAAGAAGGGGAAGAAGCTTGTTTCAGTATGCCGGGGCTAAAACGGGGTTACCGGTTGAGCTTAGACGAACGGCAGCGGGAGGAACTGCCTCTCTCTGGGGCTTCCCTTGCCCTTGAGATCCCTGGGAAGAAAATTGTCACTTTGGAGGTAATTCTCAGATAAAAGGGAGGGTTTCCTATGCATAAAAAGAATCTTCCACTGCAGATTGTGGTGGTGTGGGCAGTCGTGGCAGCAGCTTTATTTGTGCTGACAGGGCTGGCCGCAGCTCAGATTGTAGTAGATGCAGCGCGTGTGGGCGAGCCTATTAATCGGGGCCTATTTAGTATCGTGAATTACCAAAAGCTGTTTCAGGATGGGAATGAGCTGGCCCAGCTGCAGTTTGCCCAGCTCAATCCCAAAGGAACCCAAGCACGAATTGAGACACGCTTAAGTGAAGCGCTATCGGAGCCTCCACCAGGAGAGAATATCCATTGGGAGCGGGATTTCCATCCAGAAAAGAACATTGTTTATGTGGAGGACGCTCAGGCGTTCATGGAACATGTGCTGGAAATGGGCATGGAGCCGGTGCTTCTCCTGGGTTACAGTGCGCCGTGGTTTAGTACCAACGGCCGCCCCACGGGACCACCGCGCCGTCTGAACGATTGGGTGGAGTATGCGCTCCGCACTATCGAGTCCTTTGGCTTTGACGAGCAGGGAAGGTCACGCATTAAGTACGTGGAAGTCTGGAATGAGCCGAATATTGAGCAGTTCTGGACAGGCACGCAGCAGGAGTACTTCTCCCTGTTTAACGCTACTGCCAAGGCAATCCACCAACGCTTTCCTGGCGTGATGGTAGGAGGGCCAGCCTTGTCTCCCCAGGGGAATATGGAGCAGTGGTTAGTTGATTTCATTGCTGCTTGCGGTCAAGAGGCGGATTTTATTTCGTATCACTCGTATGGCCAGGCTGTGAGTCATGTGGTGAGTGATATCCAGAAATATGCCGCCGCATTCCGCGAGGCCACGGGCAAGCAGGGGCCGCGCATCATGATCACCGAATCAGACATCACTTCTCGGGTCAGCCACAAGCTTCCCTACTTGTTTGAACGGCAGTTTGCCCTGTTGGAACTGTCCCATGAGCTCTTGGGATTCCACCAGTTCTCCTTACCGTATTATCAGGAAGGAGAATGGGAATTTGGCATGATCGACATGGACGGCACCGTCGTAGGGCGCAACTATTGGCCCTATTGGGCGTTTCGGGATTACTACGGCTTTGACGCTGGTTTGGAGATTCCTCCAGAGCTGGCAGCCCTGGGCGTGAAAGGTGCAGCTTCCATTGATTCTCCCCAAGGGGAGACAGTGAGTATGGTCCTGTTCAATTATGGCAGCCAGGATGCAGACGATATGGTAGTGGAGATCAACCTCCCACCCAGTGATGATCTGCGGGTGGCGACCATATCCCGCATCACTTTGGCAGGGGGCTTTATTGAGTACGTAGAGCCCGTGCCCCCGGGCGAAACAGGCTACAAGACAACGTTGGATCTGCCTGGCAGAACGGGGTTGACCGTTACCATTCGGCCCACTGTGGATCAGCCTGATGTGTGGGCGAACCTTACCGTGAGCCACCATGAGCTTATCCTGGGAGATACCTTTACAGCTAAGCTTGTGGTGCATAACACAGGCAGCACTGCCCTTGATGGTTCCGCCTTTCTTGTGGGCGGTCCCACTGACTGGATCATAACGCCGCCCACAATTCGGTTTACAGGTTTAGAACCAGGCCAGCGCCTAGAAGAGACGGTACAGGTGCAGACCACATCTGCCACTCCAGCTTCCGGAGCGGCCCTATACACTTTTGTAAATTACCGCAAGCCAGGTACTCGCACCATCCGGGCAGCGTCTGTTCCACAGAAGCTTCATGTGCGGGCTCCACTCGTGTTTGACATCTTCCCGCCGCAGGTTTACGCGGCTCCAGGGCGGACAGCTGAGTTCAAGGTGCGGGCCACCAACACCTTTAACGCTGATATCAATGGTGAGCTTCTCCTTGCCCTGCCTGAAGATTGGCCGGTGGTGCCCCCCCAAGAGTACCAGCTGTCCTTGGGAGCAAGTCACGATTTTGTGCTAGAACTGCCTGTTCCAGTGGAAGCGGCTGAAGATGATTACCAAGCGGAGGTTATCTTCACCTATAACGATGCTCCCTTCGGAGAGATGCTGGACATTTATGTGCGGGAGTTCAGTCAGCGTGAAGCGGAAATCATTTCCTTGGCGGAGTTTTTCAACGCAGACTTATTTACGCACGACGGCGACTATGGTGACGTGTACAATTTCGGAGGACACTTCAGTTACCCAGCGAGGTTTTACCCCAGTGACGAGATGGTCAGCTTCCTGGGAGTCGATTTCTACTTCCCGTCTACAGCTTCCGGCAGGGCCAATGGTGTGCATACCGAAGGCCAGCTGGTGGCCGTCCCGCAAGGCAAATACGGCGCCGTATATATGATTACCGCGGCTACCAATGGCGACAAGGCTGTGGATTTCTGGCTCCACTATGCAGATGGCACCACTGAGACCCAGCCTGTGAAAGTGACAGATTGGTGTGTAGATGCCAGGTACGATGACTTAGAGATCCTTAAGGCACCATACCGTCACATGCCTGCTGGGCGGCTGTTCGATGCCCAGCCTAGGTTATCGCTGGTGAGCGTCCCTGTAGACAGCGAACGGGAGCTGGTAGGCATCGAACTTCCTGATCAACTGGATCTATG
Source organism: Bacillota bacterium (assembly GCA_012521465.1). Lineage (GTDB taxonomy): Bacteria > Bacillota > Limnochordia > Darwinibacteriales > Darwinibacteriaceae > 1109. The sequence continues at coordinate 20,807 of JAAYMI010000069.1, forward strand.
GGTAGTAGCCCTCAGTGTAGTCCGATAAAGGCGGCAAAGGAGGAACAGGCTTGCCAGGTTTTCAGCCAGATTACCAGCATGTTGTAGATGCGGCGAGGAATCGCACTCCTCGCCGCCTCCCCCTGTACGAACACATCATCTCTGAAGAGGTTATGGAGGAGATTCTCGGTAAGAGGTTCTTGGATCTATATAAAGGAGATGGGTCCGACCGAGAGGAGTTTTTCAAGACATATGTAAGTTTCTTTCTCCAGTTGGGGTATGACACTGTCAGTTTCGAACGCACTATTGGTCCAGTGATGCCTGGAAGTGGGGCCTTGGGAGGGCATAAGCCGGGTGTCATCAAGACGCGGGAGGATTTCCAGCGTTACCCCTGGCAGGAGATTCCCAACTGGTATTTTGGAACCTTCGGTAGTGACTATGAGCTGCTGCGGGCAGTGATGCCGCCAGGAATGAAGGCCATCGGCGGGCCAGGCAATGGAGTCTTTGAACTGGTGCAGGATGTGGTTGGCTTTGAACAGCTGTGCTATATCCGCTGCGATGACCCGGAGCTCTACAGCGACCTCTTTAAGGCCGTGGGAAATACCATGCACGCCATCTGGACCCGCTTTCTTGAGGAATACGGCGATGTGTATGCTGTTTGCCGCTTTGGAGACGACTTAGGATTTAAGACGGCAACGCTTCTACCCCCGGATGACATTCGCTCCCACATTATTCCCCAGTACAAGCGGATTGTAGACTTGGTGCACTCCCACGGGAAGCCGTTTCTCCTGCACAGCTGCGGGAATATTTTCCCGGTGATGGATGATCTCATCGAAGTGGCAGGGATAGATGCCAAGCATTCCAATGAAGACGTGATTGCCCCCTTTAAGGTGTGGTTGGAACGCTACGGCTCAAGGATCGGCAACTTCGGCGGCATCGACATGGATGTTCTCTGCCAGTATTCCCCTTCCCAGATCCAAGCATACGTTCTTGATGTGTTGAAAGAAGTGGAAGGCTGCGGCGGAGTAGCCATCGGTACGGGCAATTCCATTCCCGACTATGTGCCCCCTGCTGGATATTTAGCAATGATAGACACAGTCCGCAGATTCCGCGGCGAATGAAGGCGAATGAAAATGAGGAGGTTTAGCTATGTATCTGCCGCATGGTCTCAGTACACTCAGCACTGCTCTGTCTCGGTCCATTAGTCCAGAAAACTTCACCGGCGAAAAGGGACGCGGTGGGATGGCCACCACCGGCACCGGGGCAAATGCGGCTCGCGACTTGGGTCAGGGCTGGAAAGTCTCGCCTTCCGTGGTCATCAAACCAGGTGAGACATTTACCATGGGGGAGATCAGGGAGTCCGGTATCATCCAGCATATCTGGCTCACTTGTTTTCCTGCCCATTGGCGCAGTCTGATCTTCCGCATTTACTGGGATGATGAGGAGTACCCCTCGGTGGAGACCCCTGTAGGGGACTTTTTCTGCAACGGATGGTGTGAGCGGAGCAATGTAAATTCCCTGCCAATCTGCGTTAATCCAGCAGGGGGAATGAACTCTTACTGGGAGATGCCCTTCCGCAAATCAGCCTGCTTGACGATGGAAAACATCGGCCAGAAAGAGGCGGTGTTGTATTACCAGATCGATTACAGCCTAACACCTGTTCCCGATAGCGTAGGCTACCTTCACGCCCAGTTTCGCCGGAGCAACCCCCTCCCGTACAAAGAAGTCCACACCATCTTAGACGGGGCTAAAGGTCAGGGTCATTATGTGGGTACGTACATTGCCTGGGGCGTGAACAATAACGGCTGGTGGGGCGAAGGCGAGGTTAAGTTCTACATCGATGGTGATAGGGACTTCCCCACCATCTGCGGTACGGGTACTGAAGATTACTTCGGCGGGGCCTGGAATTTCGAACATCCCCCGGGCCAATACGGAATCTATTCCACACCGTTCTTAGGACTGTCGCAGGTGATCAAAGGGGATGGTTTGTACCGGACTCAGCAGCGGTTTGGGATGTACCGCTGGCACATACCGGATCCAATCCGTTTTCAGCAAGACCTTAGAGTGACCATTCAGGCTTTGGGCTGGCGGTCTGAAGGCAGATACCTTCCCCTCCAGGACGACATATCCTCACTAGCAGTGTGGTACCAGTCTGAACCCCATGCGCCTTTTCCCAAGTTGGGCGGGGTAGATCTTCTTGAGGTGATTTAGCCGGGGCAGGTAGTGCGCCGGGTGCCCAGTATCGTCACTGTTAAGGCGGAACTAGCAGCACATTAGGATGCCATCCGCGTTTTACGCTGTAGAGCTTCCGATTGTTTCGGCATAAGCGCTTAGCCAGATTCTACTAAGAGGCAAAAATCCCAGCTAGGCTCTTGAGGCCTAAACTGGGGCTTTTTCGACAGTCTGAAAAGCCCTCGCGATTGAGGGCTTTCTTGCTGATCTTAAAGGGCTTCTGTCACTGCACGATGTTGGCGCAGCCTGTACCAGTCAACACCGCTACAACATTTTGGGCGGCCATGGTGCTCATGTTGTCCATGGCCTCGCGGCTGTGGGCACCGATGTGGGGAGTGACAATTACGTTGGGGGCCTTGAAGAGTGGATGATCGAGTGAGGGAGGCTCCTCGCTGAACACGTCCACTGCGGCCCCGGCGATCTCGCCCTCCTCCAAGGCGCGGGCTAGAGCCAGCTCGTCCACTACGCCACCACGCGCGAGGTTGATGAGAAAGGCGGTCTTCTTCATCTTGGCAAATGCTTCTTCTGAGAACATATTCCGCGTTTCCGGAGTATTGGGCACGTGCAGAGATATGTAGTCGGAGGATGCCAAGAGCTCGTCAAAGGATACGATCTGCACGCCCAGCTCAGCGGCTACCTGGGCATTGATGTACGGATCATAGGCGGTGATTTGGCAGTCAAAGCCCTTCAGCAGGCGGGCCAAGCAGCGCCCGATGGCCCCAAAGC
>JAAYMI010000070.1 GCA_012521465.1 Bacillota bacterium
GATGTCCCCAACCTCGTAGTTGGGATCCAGCTCCCGGGCTTCATCAAGAGCCATCTCTGTGGCGGCGTCATTGACTTCATCGACCACTACTTTGCGGGAATAAACATGGATCTCCCCGGTCTGCTCGTTTAGTTCAACCCGGACGTTAGCCGCCGAACTGGCGCCGTAGTTTTTCTTGTACGCCGATATAATCGCGGTCTCAATCGCGTCCAGCAGGATGTCTTTTGCGATCCCCCTTTCCTTTTCCAGCTCCACGAGGGCTTTAAATAATTCTGAATTCATTTCTCCCAATTCCTCCTGTATTAGAACTCCACAGCCAAACGCGCTTTGGAAATCATGGCTAAGGGGATTGCTACGGGCTGTCCGTCTACGTCGACGAAAACATCGCCGTCCTTTAGTTCCAGCAAGGTTCCCTGGAAGTTCTTCCGGCCGTTGATGGCGGAATATGTACGGATGTTCACCAGTCTCCCAGTAAAGCGGTGATAGTCAGCCTCTTTCTTCAAGGGGCGCTCCAAGCCCGGTGAAGACACCTCGAGGGAATATGGACCAGGAATAGGATCCTCACGATCCAGAACATCACTCAAGACCTCGCTTACGAACCGGCAGTCTTCGAGGTCAATGCCCCCTGGTTTATCTAGATATACCCTCAGTACCCAACCGTGGGCTTCTTTCACATATTCCACATCCACAAGTTCAATGGGGCTGTCGGCCACGATTGACTCTACCCACTCTGAAACCTGTGACACTAGTTCTGTCCTGCTCATGAATGGATTGATCCCCTTTCCATCTATGATCATGCCCGTTTCTTCATCACATACGGCAAAAGAGTGGGTCACACCCACTCTTCGGCCCATCGAATCATTCCCATGCTCACACACAATTATAGCACAGGAACTAGAAAAGTGTCAATTGATTCGTCTCTGGGAGGCCTGCCAAACAGCCGTGCAGGCGCAGAGTCTCGATTACGGCCTTGGTGATCCCTGCCCGCTGCCGCAGATCTTCCACGGAGAGGAACTCGCCATCAGCCCGTGCCGCCACTATGCCCGCAGCAGCACTTACTCCCACACCCTGCAGAGAAACCAAAGGCGGCCTCAGGCTTTTCTCGCCCTCAATGAGGAAGTGCCGGTCTGAGGAGCGATACAGGTCAACTCGCTCAAAGCCAACACCGCGGGCCATAGCCTCCACGACGATTTCCAGGAGGGTTAGCACATTACGCTCTTTGGCAGTGGCTTCACTGCCTTTCGCCTCGATCGCGGCGATCTCTGCCCTTACTCGGCTTGAACCTCCGGCCACAATCTCGGCATCGAAGTCTCCCGCTTGGATGGAGAACAGCGTGGCGTAGTAGGCCAAGGGATAATGTACCTTAAAGTATGCAATGCGAAAGGCCATGGTTACATAGGCTACAGCATGGGCTTTCGGGAACATATAGCTGATCTTGTTGCAGGATTCAATGTACCAGTCTGGGACGCCGTGTTCCTTCATCAGGCTCACATCGGCTTCTGTGAGGCCTTTGCCCTTGCGGACCTGCTCCATGATGCGGAAGGCATCTCCGGCTTTCATGCCCTGCTGAATCAGGTACACCATGATGTCGTCGCGGCAGGCAATCACATTGCTGAGGTCCGTGATTCCTTCTCTGATCAGCTCCTGAGCGTTGTTGTTCCAAACATTGGTTCCGTGGGACAGGCCGCTGATCCGGACCAAATCTCCAAATGTCTTGGGGCGCGTTTCAATGAGCATCTGGCGGACAAATGGGGTGCCGAACTCGGGAATCCCCAACGTACCCACCGGGGTGCCAATCTGTTCCTCTGTTACTCCCAGTGCTTCCAAACTGCTGAACAGGCTCATGGTCGCTGGATCATCCAGGGGAATCTCCTGGACGTTCACTCCGGTCAAGTCTTCCAGCATCCTCAGCATGGTAGGATCGTCATGTCCGAGGATGTCCAGCTTCACGAGGCTGTCGTGGATAGCGTGGTAGTCAAAGTGGGTTGTAATAATCCCACTGGAACCGTCGTTGGCCGGATACTGGATCGGCGTGAAATCATAGATCTCCATATCTGCAGGTACGACCATCATGCCACCCGGATGCTGCCCGGTGGTGCGGCGCACGCCCGTGATTTTCGAGACCAAGCGGTTGATTTCCGCACTGCGGCGGGTTTCGCCAATCTGCTCCAAATACTTCATCACAAATCCGAACGCGGTTTTTTCCGCTAGGGTACCGATGGTCCCTGCCCGAAAGACGTGGTCCCGTCCAAACAGCTCTTCGGTGTAGCGGTGCACGGAGGCTTGGTACTCTCCGCTGAAATTGAGATCAATGTCTGGCACCTTATCGCCGTGGAAACCCATGAATACTTCAAAGGGTATGTCAAAGCCAAGCTTGCACGCTTTTGTACCGCAGTTAGGACACTGGCGGTCAGGTAGATCTGGTCCCGTGGCATATTCCCTGGCCCCAGGGAATTCGCTCCACTGGCATTTGGGGCACACATAATGAGGTGGCAGTGGGTTAACCTCGGTAATGGCGCACATCGTAGCGACTAGCGATGAGCCTACTGAACCTCTTGAACCGACCAAGAACCCATCATCAAGTGACTTCTTCACCAGCTTGTGGGCGATCCAATACAGGGGAGCATAGCCGTTACCAATAATGGAGTTGAGTTCGCGTTCAAGGCGGACCGCCACAATATCTGGGAGCGGTTCTCCGTAAAGCTTCCGGGCATTCTCATATGTCATCTCTCGCAGCATCTCTTCGGCGCGGTCAATCTTTGGCGGGTGCAGGCCCTGGGGTACGGGAGTAAGCTGTTCACATTGATCCGCCACCCACTGGGAGTTGACCACAACCACCTGGTGGCGTTCTTCAGGAGTCAGATAATCAAACTCCTGCAGCATTTCTTCGGTGGTGCGGAAAAATAGGGGAGCCTGCCTTTCGGCGTCTTCGAACCCGTGGCCAGCCAAAAGGATGCTTCTGTAAAGATCATCCTTGGGGCGGAGAAAGTGCACGTCCCCTGTGGCCACCACCGGCTTACCCAGTTCCTTCCCCAGCTGGAGAATCTGCTTGTTCAGATTGATCAGGTCTTCTTTTGTTTTGACGAATTCAGTTCCTATAAGGAATGCATTATTGCCGAGCGGCTGAATTTCCAGATAGTCGTAGAATGCGGCAATCTCACGTACTCTTGGATCTCTGCGCAGGACGGCCTGATATACCTCTCCTGCCTCGCAAGCGGAACCTACCAGGAGCCCATCCCGATACTTCACCAGTTCTTGGCGGGGTATGCGGGGCCGCCTGTAGAAATACTGCATGTGGGAAAGAGAGATTAGGCGGTAGACGTTTTTGAGGCCTGTGCGGTTCTTAGCCAGGAGTATAACATGGTAGCTCCTACCCTTCTCTTCGTTTACTAGGTAGCCTTCGACGCCATAGAGGATCTTGACGTTATGCTTTTTTCCTGCCCAATACGCATCGGGGAAAGCTTGGATGACGCCGTGATCTGTGATGGCTACTGCTGAGTGTCCTAGCGAAGCAGCCATGGCTACCGCATCAGTCACATCGATGATGCCATCGAGTCCACTCATCTTGGTATGCAGGTGAAGCTCCACGCGCTTGTGTGGAGCGTTGTCCTGCAGGGGCGGAGGTGGATCAATGGCAGCTATGGTTTGGACCATCAAAGAGAGCTGGTTGTCGAAGGACTGATACTGGACTCCGCCCTGCACTTTGTACCATGCCCCTCTTTTGATGGGTAGTTCTTCCCCCTCATCAACGAACACCTTGCAGTTGATGGTATCTGTGCCGTCATATAGGCTGAATGTAACCAAGGTGCTGCCTGATCTGGTTTGGCGTGTCTCTACCGCGACTACTTCGCCGGCAATCGTAACTCCCCGCTCTTCCTCTTGGATATCTTTGATCGGTCGGGTAGTACCGTTGATGCTCTCCTGCATCACCTTGCGCCGGCTGCTGCGGCGAGCCGGCTTTTCACCTTTGCTGGCACCCCCGCTGCCGGTTGAGTACTGCACCGGCTGAGGCGTAAAGCCCTTTAGCACCTGTTCCATATAGGCCTCTTCAACGGAAACCTGCTCCCAGGCGAATTCCACTACATCCACTTCTGGGATGGCCGCGATGATCCGCGTGGCAATATCATCCCAGAATTCTTGGGTCCCCGGCATCTGCCCGTGCATGTGGAGGGTCCATCTCCGGAGGCTGGGATCGATTTCGATCCGCTTGATTTTGGTCGCGTTGATGATGGGATCTTGGGAAAGGGACTGTAGAAAGTCTGTGTTTTCTGGTTCAACAAAGTAGATCTCGGCCAAAAAACCACCTCCAAAAAAGAACCCCAAGCTCAAGCCAGGGGTCTAGTTCCGCACAGATTTCATAATCTCCCAGTACATCCGCATACGGTCGCGAAAACCTCGTACCATGCCCCGCTTTTCTTCCTTCATCACTTGGGACAGATCCTTGAGATGCACCATCTCAACAGGTACACCATGCTTATCTGCATAGCGGGAGAGTGCGACCTCGATGCCGTAGCGCGTATCTTCCAGCTGCGGTATTTTTTGGAACACATCACGGCGCACGGCCCGCTGTCCAGACAGGAAGGGGGCAATCTTCTGGGCTAAATCAGTGGCAAAGCGGCCTTCTTCAAAGACTCCCACGGTCATATCTGCTCGTCCGGCACAGATGGGTTCCAGCAGCGCAGCGACGTGTTCGTGTTTCAGTCCAACCAGGTCCGCATCGACAAATAGAATGACGTCGTGGTTGGCCTGCTCTACACCTGCCTTCATTGCACCGCCTTTGCCCACGTTTTCGAGCAGTTCGAGAACACGGATGGGATACGTTCTGGCGATCTCAGCAGTTCTGTCACTAGAGCCGTCGCTTACTACCATGATTTCATCGATCTCGGGGCAGTCGAGCAGAGCTTCGATGATCTGCCCGATTGTTGCTTCCTCGTTATATGCGGGTACGATAGCTGTGACTCCCATGTTAATCCCCTAGCCTTTGATGGTCTTCACCACATAGTCCGTGATTTGGTCAACGGGAAGCTCCATCCGTTCACCAGTTTTGCGCAGGGTGATCTCCGCCATCCCCTTTCTCAGCGACTTCGGACCAACAGTAATACGAATGGGAAAACCGATCAGGTCGGCATCCTTGAATTTCACCCCAGGCCGTTCGTCCCTGTCGTCCAGGACCACTTCCACATCAGCTCGCTGTAGTGCCTCATAGATCTCCCGCGCAGTTTTGGCCTGCTGTTCATCCTTGATGGTAACAGGCACGACGATGACATGGTAAGGTGCGATGGCCACGGGCCAAGCAATACCGTGTTCATCATGATTCTGTTCGATCACTGCTGCCACAGTACGGCCCACCCCAATACCGTAACAGCCCATGATCAGCGGCTGTTCTGTGCCGTTTTCATCGAGGAATGTGGCCTTGAGAGCAGCAGAATACTTGGTACCCAACTTAAAGACTTGGCCTACCTCAATCCCATACGCACTGGTTAATGGCGCGCCGCACTTCGGGCAGGGATCGCCCGCAACCACCACGCGAATATCTGCGGTTCTCGTCACCTGGAAATCTCGGCCGATGTTGACGTTCTTGATGTGGTAATCGGCCTTGTTTGCCCCCACAACCGCGTTTACTACTTCCGTTGCGGCATGGTCTGCCACAACCGGAATCCTGAGCCCCACCGGCCCGGCAAAACCTACAGGTGCACCTGTTACCCGCTCAATCGTGGCAGTATCAGCCAGTTCCAAGCTCGCACAGCCGAGCACTCGCTGGAACTTGATTTCATTCAGTTCGTGATCTCCCCGTACCAGGGCTGCCACCGGTTCGCCATCGGCCAGATAGATCATTGTCTTGATGCACTGCTGTGGTGCAGCACCTAAGAACTCTGTTACTTCCGCGATGGTGGTCTTACCCGGAGTGGCAACCTCTTCCATTGGCAGCTGCTTAGGAGGCACTTCGCTCTGCGCGACCTTCCCGCTCTCAGCCCGTTCCACATTTGCGGCGTAATCGCAGGCAGAGCAGTACAGCACTACAGCTTCCCCCACATCGGCCAGCACCATGAACTCATGGGTGACATCGCCGCCGATGGCGCCTGAATCGGCTTCTACGGGACGGACATCTAGACCACAGCGGGAAAAGATGCGTTCATATGCATGGTAGCACGCCCAATAGCTTTCATCGAGGCCAGCTTCATCCCGGTCAAAGGAGTACATGTCCTTCATAATGAATTCCCGTCCGCGGATCAGCCCGAATCTGGGGCGGATTTCATCGCGGTACTTGTTTTGGATCTGATACAGCCGTAGGGGGAGTTGGCGGTATGACCGCACTTCAGCCCGGACCAAATCTGTTACCAACTCCTCATGGGTTGGACCCAGGCAGAACTGGCGGTTGTGACGGTCTGTTAGGCGGAACATCTCTTCGCCGTAGTCATTCCAGCGGCCTGTTTCCTGCCACAATTCGGCAGGCTGAACTATGGGCATGAGCACTTCCTGCCCACCGATACGGTTCATTTCTTCGCGGATAATTGCTTCTACTTTGCGGACCACCCTTAGGCCAAGGGGAAGAAATGTATATATTCCCGCAGCGGACCTGCGCATTAAGCCTGCCCGGAGCATATACCGGTGGCTGGCCAGTTCAGCTTCGGCAGGCGTCTCCCTGAGAGTGGGTGCATAGAGCTGTGACATTAACATCGTTCTTTGCCTCCATCACATGCGTTCTTCAAGATACAGCTGAGCTTCATGCACAATGGCATCAACTAGCTCGCTTTCGGCAACTCGCCGCACCACTTTTCCGCTGCGGAACACCAGTCCAACTCCCTTACCACCGGCGATGCCGATCTCGGCATGGCTGGCTTCTCCGGGCCCATTCACGACGCAGCCCATAATGGCAATAGAGATCGGCAGCGGAAAATCCTGCAAGCGCTCTTCTACTTCTGCTGTTATTCGCTCCAAGTCTATCTCAGTCCTGCCGCAAGTTGGGCAGGATATAAAAAGGGGACCGCGGCGGCGCAGATCCATGGCAGACAGAACGGCCCAGGCCACCTTGACTTCTTCTACTGGGTTGGCAGTAAGAGATACCCGCAGAGTATCGCCGATGCCGCGGCTGAGAAGGGCTCCCAAACCGCATGCAGACTTGATTGTACCGAACCAGGTGGTACCTGCTTCCGTAATTCCTAAGTGGAGCGGATAGGGCACGCGCGCGCTCAGCATCTCATAGGCAGCAACAGTCATTTGTATGTCTGTGGCTTTAAGGGAGACTACGATATCGGCAAAACCCAATTCTTCCAAAATGGCGATGTGCTCCAAAGCGCTTTCTACCATCGCCTCGGCTGTGCGGCCGAAGCGATCCAGCAAGGGCTTGGCAATGGAACCCGAGTTAACCCCAATGCGGATAGGCACTCTGCGGTCTTGTGCGGCGCGAACCACTTCCCTCACTTTCGCCACTGAGCCGATGTTTCCAGGATTGAGGCGAAGCTTGTGCACTCCTGCCTCCAACGCCGCCAGAGCAAGGCGGTAGTCAAAGTGAATGTCTGCCACTACCGGAATAGGGCTGTGCTGGACAACGTTCCGCAGGCTCGCGGCGGCTTCTTGGTCCACTACCGCAACGCGCACGATCTCGCACCCTGCTGCCGCCAGTTCCTGAATCTGCCGCAGGGTCGCTCCCGCATCGCGGGTGTCCGTGTTGGTCATGGACTGGACCGCAATAGGTGCCCCTCCTCCGATGGTCACGTTTCCAATCTGGACGGGGCGAGTATTTTCACGCTTCATGTCGATCAAGACCTCACAGTTAGAACCAGTTCAATCTGCCAATATCTTGGAAGGTGGCGAACAGCATCAAGAGGATAAGGACTGCCAGGCCGACGAATTGGGCGAGTCCTTTTGATTCCGGTGCTAGTGGTTTTCCCCGAAGTGCTTCGAGGACCAGGATGATGAGCCAGCCGCCGTCTAGGACGGGGATGGGCAGCAGGTTGAGGATTGCCAGATTGACGTTCAGTACTACAGCTAGAATCAGCAGGCTGGAAATGCCCTGCCGCGCCGATTGACCAACAATGCGAACGATGCCAATGGGGCCAGAAAGCTGTGGCTCCATTCTGCCGGTAATCATCTGGCCCAGTGCTCGAATGAGCTGCCCGATCATCTGCCAGGTATTAATCACAGCCGCTTTCAGGGATAGACCCAAGGAATAACGGGGCTTGTGCTCAATGACTATTCCCATCACACCCTGGGTATCCTCAGCCTTGGGCGTGACTGTGACTGCGACCTTCTTGCCGCCGCGCCTGATCACGACGTCCATCTCTTTGCCGGGATGGGCTTCGATGAGCTCCACTACTTCTGCTGAGCTGTGCACTGGCTGGCCGTTAATCTCCACGAATTCATCACCGGGCTGGAGGCCGGCTTGGTAGGCCGCGGAGTGCTGCTCCACATAGGTAATTGTGGGCGGCACCGTCACCAGCGCGAAATAGGCCGCAAAGATCATAATTGCCAAAGCCAAGTTCATCAAGGGACCAGCGGCAATGGTTCCTAAGCGCCAGGGAAGTGGCTTGTTTGCGAAGCTGCGTGGATCGTTTTCTGCCACATCATCTTGAGGATCTTCTGGCTCATCCATGCCGGCCATTTTTACAAAGCCGCCTAACGGAATTAGACGCAGCGAATACGTAGTTTCACCTCTGTGCACTTGAACCACTCGCGGTCCAAAGCCCACGGCAAACTCAAAGACCCGAATTCCCGCCAGTCTGGCCACGATAAAATGCCCCAGCTCATGGAACAGCACAATCGTACCGAACACGACAACAAATGCAGCTAGAGTTAGCACTATTGATCACCTCTTGGTATCGGTTTCCCGCTGGACGCCCAGTTCTGGGCTAGCTGGCGGGCGCGCCTGTCAACGTCTAGTATTTGCTCCAGAGAGAGAAATGATTGCCCAGAAAAGGCCCTGGTAACGTCCTCGACCAGGCGGGCTATGTCCGTAAACCTAATCCTACCCGCCAGGAACAGCTCCACTGCCACCTCATTGGCCGCGTTGAGAGCTACAGGCTGTTCTCCACCGGCGCGGCCGGCAGCGTAGGCAAGGTCCAGGCTGGGAAACCGCTCGCGATCCACCGCCGCGAAGGTCAGGCTGCCTACCTCCACCAGATCGAGAGGCTTTACGGGCGTGGGGTGTACTTCTGGATATGTCAGGGCGTATTGGATCGGAATGCGCATGTCCGTCGGCCCCAGCTGCGCCAGGTACGATCCGTCCTTCAGTCGGATCAAGGAATGGATAATACTCTCTGGATGGATGACTACTTCAATTCTATCGTAAGGAAACCCAAACAGCCAGTGGGCTTCGATTACCTCCAGCCCTTTGTTCATCAAGGTAGCAGAGTCAATGCTGATCTTGCCACCCATCCTCCAGCGAGGATGGTTTAAGGCGGCCTCTATGGAGACCTCTGCCAGTGATTCCGGTCGGTTCAAAAAAGGCCCTCCAGATGCGGTTAAAACAAGGCTGTCAACTTGGTCCCGCTCCCTGCCGTATAAACAGTGCCACAGTGCGCTGTGTTCTGAGTCGACAGGAATTATCTGGGAGAGGTATTCCTGTACTAGATGGCCAGCAATCACTAAGCTCTCCTTATTGGCTAGAGCTACCCTCTTGCCTGCCTTAAGCGCAGCGAGGGTGGGCTCCACTCCAGCCGCGCCCACAAGTGCGACAACCACAATGTCCGCCTCAGGCAGAGCAGCCAGCTCACACAGGGCTCCCGGTCCGTATCCGACCGGGAGGCCGCATTCCTTTTGCAGCAGCTCTGCCGCCATTTGTTCGGCCACAGCTGCCCGCTGAGGCCGAAACCGCTCAATCTGGGATTTGAGCAGGGCTGTATTTCTGCCAGCGGCCAGCGCGATCGGGCGATAGCCCGGGAGATGCTGCAGCACATCTAGAGTCTGAGTGCCGATGGAACCCGTAGAACCGAGAATGACAACGTTGGGCATTGCTATTTCCTTTCTAGCCTAATTGTTTGGTACAGTGCTTGGGCTATAATGGCAAACAAAGGCCCGAGAAACAGGCCCACAACGCCCAGGAGCCGAAAACAAATATACAAGGCGGAAATGGTTGCCAGGGGATGCACCCCAAGGCGGGACCGCACCAACTGCGGTTCCCATAACTGCCTGATGATAAACAACACCAATCCAGCCGCAGCACAGGCAGCGGCCACTTCATACCTGCCCCTCAGCACCTGCCCGATCACCAGCGGAATATACACACCGCTGGGGCCAACGCCGGGCATGAGATCGAGGAGGCCTGCCAGCAGGCCAAGAACAACCGCAAAGCGGATCTGTGCCAAGCTCAGAAAAGCGATTGTCAGGCAGGCGGACAGAGCCACCAAAGCAAGCTGGATGCGGATGTAACCCAGTACTCCGAAAGAAATCTCCCGCTTGAACCGCCGCATCCAAGTGTTCCAAGAGGCAGGTAAGACTCGCGCCGCAGCATGGCTCAGAAGATTCTTATCTTTACAGATAAAAAAAGCGCTCATGGCAGCTATTAACCACACAAACAAGCCATCTGGTATTGCCGCAATTAGGCGCACCAGCCCATCGCTCAATTGGGTCAGCAGATCCCGTACGCGTTCAGCCAGAATCGGCCCTGTCTCAGACAGCGGATACGGCAGTTCCGAAATGAAGGCTTGGTAGCGCAGGAAAAAATCCGAGGAGGCCTCCATCCACTGGGATCCCTGCTGCAGAAGGTTTATTTCCTCCCAGAGAGCAGTGAGCAGCAGAGAAATCAGGCCGATGGCACCTGCAAAAAAACCAAATACCAACGCAAAACAAGCCAGGGAACGGTTGACTCTATACCGCTCCAACCTTGTCACCATTGGATCTAGGATCAGGACGGCTACGAAAGCGATAATAAACGGCGCTGCATAGGGCAAAAGCATTCTCACCACGACCAGCGCTGTCACGAATATTAACGCGGCTCCAAGCAGCTGCCGCTGCACCAACCCTCAACTCCTCAAGGTCCAGCGGGGATAAGCATCAAACTCAAAATGATGTAGAGCAGCGGCATCACAAAAGCGAGGGAATCAACTCTGTCAAGGATACCCCCATGGCCCGGCAAGATGGCACCGGAGTCTTTTACGGATTTTTCCCGTTTGAGGGCAGATTCGCACAGATCTCCCAGCTGACCCGCGATTGACAAAAGGAGCGAGACTGCCAAGGCAAATCCGAGCGGCTGTCCCAGCCACAGGGCAAACCCGCCTCCGCACGCGGTACCGGCGATGCATCCAGAGATTGCGCCTTCTACTGACTTCTTCGGGCTGATGTTTGGGGCCAACTTGGTCTTCCCAAAACTCATACCGCCAAAATAGGCAGCAGTATCAGTTGCCCAGGTGACCATGAGTCCGTAAACACACCACGCCAAGCCAAACTCGCTGCGAACCAGCCAGATAAAGCTGAGGGGAACAGCAACATACAGGACCCCAAGGATATTCTCTGCTGCGGCCAGCGGCTTGCGGGTGGAAAAGGTGTTGCGGACTAGGAAGTAGAGCAGCTGCGCAAACAACCAGATCGCGATCTTGACATCGCCTAGTTCACCATATGTGGCTAACACAAAAGATAGTCCGGCGCCAAATAGATACTCGTATTGCGCATTTGGGCCGAGGAGACGGGCAAATTCCACAAGGCCGATTACGGCCGCGGCGAAAATCAGGGCCTGCAGGAGAATACCTCCGTGCCACAGACAAATTCCCACCACCGGGATCGCTAAGACAGCTGTCAAAACCCTTGTTCGCAACATCTTAGATTTTCTGTCCCTTCTGTGGTACTCGGCCAAAGCGCCGTTCGCGCCTTGCATACGCTGAGAGGGCAGCCTCAAATTCCTGGTCATCAAAGTCTGGCCACAGAGTGTCAGTGACGTAGATCTCAGTGTATGCCGCCTGCCAGAGGAGGAAGTTGCTCAGGCGCAGTTCTCCCCCAGTCCTGATCAAGAGGTCTGGATCGGGGCTGTGGCTTGTATATAGATGCTGCGCGAACAGGATATCGTCGATGGCATCAGGATTCAGCTCGCCCGAAGCGGCCTTGGCCGCCAGTTTCCGGGCGGCGGACACGATTTCGTTACGGCTCCCGTAGTTGAACGCCACATTTAGCACGAGGGCTGTGTTCCCAGCGGTTTTGGTTTCTGCCCTATCCCACAGCGCTAGAATCGATGGAGAAAGCGAGCTGCGATCACCTACCAGGACCACGCGCACACCCTCGCGGTCAAGCTCATCGATCTCAGTAAAGAATGTCTCGTGCATGAGCCGCATGAGGTAGTTGACTTCTTCCTCAGGCCGGGCCCAGTTCTCAGTGCTGAATGCATAGACTGTTAATGTAGCGATACCGCGGTGCTTACAAAATCGCACAGCGTTCTTCAACGCAGCAACACCCTTGCGGTGGCCCATAAAGCGCGGCAGAGAACGCTTTTGGGCCCACCTCCCATTGCCATCCATGATTATCGCCACATGCGATGGGATCGGCGCATGTTGTTCCATTTCCATCAACGGGCTGACCTCCTAGCTGACTGACCAATCGGGCGTACCCAAGATCAGCCGCAGCTTATCATTGGATTGCACCGCGATAACCCGCAAGTCATCTGGATCAGCTGCCTTGCGGGGTGGGCAAGTCACAATCATTTCGTAGTCCACTGCTTCTTCCTTTAGTACCTCCTCCGCTTCCTCGCGCGAATATCCGACTAGGAGTACCCAATCGACGGACTTGACGGACTTGTTTCTCAAACTTCCATAATCTCCTTTTCCTTGAGTTCAAGGAGATTGTCGATCTCAGCGATATACTTGTTGGTCAGTTCCTGTATTTCGCTCTGGACGCGCCGAGATTCGTCTTCAGAAATCTCCCCATTCTTCTCCAGCTTCTTGACTGCATCATTCATATCGCGGCGGATATTCCGCACAGCTACCCTGTGCTCTTCCGCATCCTTCCGCACAACCTTTACCAAGTCCCGCCTGCGCTCTTCGGTAAGAGGTGGAATAGCTAGGCGGATTACCGAACCGTCGTTGGTGGGCGTGAGGCCCAAATCTGAAGCCAGAATAGCCCGTTCGATGTCTTTGAGGGAGTTCTTGTCCCAGGGAGAAATCACCAAGAGGCGCGGCTCAGGCGCACTTATTCCTGCCATCTGAGTCAACGGTGTGGGAGTGCCGTAGTAAGAAACCACGATCCGGTCAAGCAGTGCCGGATTTGCCCGTCCCGTCCGGACTGCGGCAAAGCTCTTCTTAGTTGCCGCAATAACTCCCTGCATTCTGCTTTCGCCTTCCTTGAGGATCTCACTAGTCGTCATGGTTTTCGCCTCCTACGAATGTGCCTAGTTTTTTTCCGCAAACGGCTTTAAGGATGTTTTCCCGTTCGCTGAAATTAAACACAATAATGGGAATGTTGTTGTCCATGCACAGGGACGTTGCGGTTGAGTCCATAACACCTAGATTTTGGTTCAGCACATCAAGATAGCCTATGCGCTCGTATCTCTTTGCATCGGGGTTGATGCGGGGATCTGAATCGTACACGCCGTCCACCCCGCGTTTGGCCATGAGGATCACTTCTGCCTCAATTTCTAGAGCTCGCAGGGCAGCCGTGGTATCGGTGGAAAAATAGGGGTTGCCGGTTCCTGCGGCAAAGATCACCACGCGTCCTTTTTCCAAGTGGCGAATAGCACGGCGGCGGATATAGGGTTCAGCGATCTGCCGCATCTCAATTGCGGTCTGCACCCTTGTGGGAACGCCTCGTTCCTCGAGGGCGTCCTGCAGGGCAAGAGAATTCATCACGGTGGCCAGCATACCAATGTGATCGGCAGTAACCCGGTCCATGCCCTTGGCACTTCCTGCCGCTCCACGCCAGATGTTGCCGCCTCCTACCACAATTCCCATCTGCACACCGTTCTCTGCAACTAGCCGGATCTCGTCGGCGATGACTCCCACGACCTCTGGGTCAATCCCGAACGTGCCTCCGCCTAATGACTCTCCACTCAGCTTTAACAGTACTCGCTTGTATTTCGGCACCGCCATGAACATCTCTCCCTATTAATTCTGCCTGAAGTCAAATATCCCTTTTCACGGCAAAAAAAGAGAACACCGAGGTGTCCTCTTATTGGCCCATCTGAGCTTGAACTTCAGCCGCGAAATCCTCTTGTTTCTTTTCGATTCCTTCGCCGCGCTCAAAGCGGGCGAAGCGCCGCACGGCAATGTTTTCTCCGATTTTTGCGATCTTAGCAGTGATCAGTTCGCCCACCGTGATGTCTGGGTCTTTGACAAATGGCTGTTCTAAGAGGCAGACCTCTGTGACGTACCGGTCGATTTTGCCTTCCACGATCTTGTCGATGATCTTTTCCGGCTTACCCTCGTTCAGGGCGATCTGTCTGTAGAGACCTCGCTCATGCTCCAAGACTTCTGCAGGAATGTCTTCGCGGCTCACATATTCAGGGCGAGATGCGGCAATATGCATCGCAATGTCCTTAGCAAGGGCCTTAAACTCGTCGGTCTTGGCCACGAAATCAGTCTCACAGTTAACTTCTACAAGGACACCGATGCGCCCACCCATGTGAATGTAAGCTTCCACTACGCCTTCTGCGGCGATGCGGCCAGCTTTCTTAGAGGCTGCAGCTAAGCCCTTTTCCCGCAGATAATCGATGGCTTTATCCATGTCACCGTTGGTTTCGGTCAGGGCCTTCTTGCAGTCCATCATGCCTGCGCCAGTCTTTTCCCGGAGTTCCTTAACCATTGCAGCTGTAATATTTGCCATGGGATCCCTCCTCTATGCTTGGTAAAGAAAAGGGGAAGAGAGCTCCCCTCTCACTCCCCTTTGTTTCCACTAACTGTCCTTATTCTGCCACAGCTGGTTCCGCAGCAGTCTCTGCCTCGGCGAGACCAACTGCTTCGGGATTGCCTTCAGCGGCGTCCAAGGCAGGTGCCTCATCCTCCTGCACCGGGGCTTCGCTGTGACCTTCTTGTCCCTCGATGACGGCATCAGCGATCACACCGGTTAAGAGCTTAACGGCGCGAATCGCATCGTCGTTACCGGGAATGATGTAATCAACCTCATCAGGGTCACAGTTAGTATCAACAATGGCCACGATGGGGATTCCCAACTTGCGCGCTTCTGAAACCGCGATCCGCTCTTTGCGCGGGTCCACGACAAATACGGCACCAGGCAGGGACTTCATACCCCTAATCCCGCCCAGAAAGCGGTTTAGGCGGTCTTTCTCTTTGCGCAGCCCAATAACTTCTTTCTTAGGCAGCACATCAAAGGAACCGTCCTGCTCCATGCGCTCAATCTGTTCGAGACGAGCTATTCTTGAAGAAATGGTCTTGAAGTTGGTCAGCATACCGCCGAGCCAGCGCTGATTGACGTAGAACATCCCGCACCGCTCAGCTTCTTCCTTAATCGTCTCTTGAGCCTGCTTCTTTGTGCCCACAAACAGGATTTTCTCGCCACTTTCAACCAAATCCCGGACAAAACGGTAAGCTTCATCGACTTTCCGCACGGTCTTCTGCAGGTGGATGATGTAGATCCCGTTTCTCTCCGTGAAAATGTACTCTTTCATTTTTGGGTTCCATCGGCGAGTTTGATGGCCAAAGTGAACGCCGGCCTCTAGAAGCTGTTTCATCGTAATTACGGCCACATCGCCCACCTCCTTTCTTTGTTTGATCCTCCGCTTCCGTCTCCTACCAGCGGGACCAAAGCTGGCACCTCCGCTCAGTATCGGGAAGCGTGTGTTTTTACACCATTGATTAATATACCACAAGTCCTAAAGGACATCAAGGAGAAATGCTGTCTTTCAACGCCAAAATCAGCTGGACTTCACCCACGCCTACGCCCAACTGCTTCGCGATGGTCAGGTCGTCGAAGCCTTGTTCCTTCAGTTCCAACACGGCTTTCACCTTCGGCGAGGCCAGATCTGCTGATTTAAGGGCGCTCACAATCTCCTCAGAAAGCCGCAGCAGCCGCTGCTCCCGTTCGGCGATCGCTGCCGCAATTTCCTCGTACTTGTCGTCCAGCCGTGCTTCGTATTGCTCGATGCGAGTGATGAGCTCCTCGGCCAGGTCTTCCAGCATAGTATAATGCTCTCTTGGCTTCACCAGAAGACCGGGGCGCACTAATACAAGGCCAACGACGCCCAGCATCACTCCGAGAATGAACACCACAAACAACTCCATGCCAGGTGCCTCCTCAGGCGAGAATGTCTATGTGGTGCTTCCCTGAGCCCTTTTTCTTCTGCGATTGCTCACGTTTCTGACCACCCTGCCGTTCCCGCCTCAGCCGCACCTTGGTATCACTAGGGGCGCGTTCGATGCGCTGCTGGCGGCGAGCAAAATCCTGCCCTATCTGTGGAGCCATCCGGCCTGCGATGGTGGGATCGCCCTCTCGCTGAGTACGGGGAACTTGGTCAGTACGGGTAACAAGCACCTGGAAATCAGGGAACTTAATTGACATACGGATCCCCTCCATCTGGGGGTTCAGAACCATTTCAGCTTGGCCCTTAGGTTGAGAATGGCCTTGGTATGGATCTGAGACACCCGGGATTCGGTAACGCCCAAGACATGTCCAATCTCCTTTAAGGTCAAGTCGTCTTTGTAGTAGAGGGACAGAACGAGCCTTTCTCTGTCGCTCAACTGCTCGATGGCTGCTGTCAGCTCAGCCAAGGATTCCGCCTGAATCAAGTTGTGGTCGATAGGTAGATCGTCGTGGACTACAAGTTCAGAGATGCGCACTGCCTCGTCGGGCGATTCGCCTCCCACTAGGTCATCTAGGGAGTAAAGTACCGTGCCCCGCACTTCGTCTAGTATTTGATAGTAGCGTTCCTTCGGCATCTCCAGGGCAGCGGCTACCTCGTCATCAGTTGGCATCCGTCCGAGCATGTTGGTGAGCTCCCTGATTGTGCTTTCCAGGGCTTTGGCCTTGGCTCGGGTGCTGCGAGGAACCCAATCTGCAGCTCGCAGGCCATCTAAGATGGCACCGCGTATTCGGGTGGTGGCGTAGGTTTCGAACTTCACATCTCGCTCAGGATCGAACTTGTCCACCGCATCTAGTAAGCCAAAGGCACCATAGCTTTCCAAGTCCTCCAGCTCGACGTTACTAGGCATATGCATGGCCAAACGACCGGCAACATACTTCACTAATGGCGCATACAGCTCAATCAATGCTTGACGAGCCTGTTGATCTTGTTTGGTTTTGAATCTCTCCCAAAGCCGATCCGCATTTGCGGTCTGGTTTGTCAAGTTTCTCAACTCCCACTTGGCTGCGGTTGGACCAGCCCTTTGCGGCGCAGCTCAAGCTGGCGCTGATAGACATATTGGATTATCGTCTGCCTATCCCTTTCCGGCTGATTCACGAAGGAGACACCGTAGCCAAAGCCCTCGTCGTTTTTCTCGACGCGCACGATCTCGCCATAGACCTGAATGGCACCGGGCTCGAGAGGAAGGCATACCCAGATTAGCTGTCCCTGTTCGAGTTCCTCTTTAGCAAGCATCCATAGTCCGCCGCCGCTCAGGTTCCGGACTGAGCACGGGCACACAGACTGCACCTGGCTGTCCACCACCTGGGCGTATGTGGTATCCAGCAGTACATCGACTCTCACAAACATTCGCTCCTGAATCTTTGCCCAGGGCCGGAGCAGTTGTACTTCGAGGATTGGCACTTGCCCGCGCTGCCTGCCTACTACGACTCCCTTTGCCATGTAGCGGCCTGAACTTGTCAGGCCCGTATCTTTGTACTCTAGTTGGACCTGACTTCCAATGCTGATGGGTACGATGGTTCGCCGCTCGATGGGAGCTGCCACTAGGACCAGATCCCCGTGAATATCTTCGATCTTGGTAACATGGATCGACGATCCCGTCGTCGATTCGACATATAGCGTGATTTGCTGGTTAGGCAGTGGTGGCATACGCTGTCCCTCCTATACCCGCAGCAGGCGGTGTATCCTGTTGAAAAAGCGCTGAATGCCGTTTTCCGCAGGTAGTTCAGAGACGGAGGCACCTGCCAGGCCCTGTCCGATCCTCCGGATTGCCCGGCTTGTAAGCGACGACGGATAAGCGATGAGCACGGGGCGCTGTTCCGAAACAGAGCTTACCACATGGTGATCGTAAAGGATATAGCCTGCATAGCGAATCTCTTGATCCAAGAACTGCCGCACCACTGTTCTAAGTTTATCCGCGGCCTGTTCAGCCTCCTGGGGGCTGTGGGCCATGTTGACCACTAAGTGAATAGTGCTCTCGGGGCCTTGCTGCAGGATGACCTTGATGATTCCGTACGCATCTGTAATGGCAGTAGGCTCGGGCGTAGTTACGACGATTACTTCTGAGGCTGCCAGCGCAAAGCTGACCACGTTTCGATGGATACCTGCGCCGGTGTCGAGAATTATGAAATCAAAGTCATTGAGGCCTTCCAATGCCTTCGTAAAGGCATCAAGACGGGCCATGCTGAGGTTAGCTATTTCGTAAAAACCGGCTCCGCCAGCCATTACCTTAAGTCCATTGGGCCCATCGGCCAAAATCTCGCTGACGAGCTTGTTGCCGGTCAAAACGTGGGTTAGGTTGAATTCCGGGGAGATACCCAAGACTATATCAGCGTTGGCCATTCCCAAATCGACATCCACCAACAGCACTCGGAAACCCTGTTCCAGAAGAGCCAGGGCCAGATTTACCGAGACGTTGGTTTTTCCTACGCCGCCTTTGCCGCTGGTCACTGCAACGATTCTCGGTCCTGGCGCGCTGCTGTTGTGTGTCATTCTGCGCAAAGCGTGAGCCTGATCGATCATATGAAGTCCCCCAAAATCAACTTTGCTATATACTGCCCATCCGCTACTTCGATGTCGTCTGGGACCCCCTGGCCAGTGGTGACAAAAGAGATGGGCGCCTTTGCCAGCTTACTCACATGCAGGATGATGCCGTAAGTGGTAGTCTCATCTAGTTTAGTGATGACAACTCTGTCGATGGGGATCTCCCCAAAAACCTCCACCAATCGCGGAATATCCGATTCCTTGGTTGTGGCACTCACAACAAGATGCACTTCTACCGGTACCCCTTGGAAGTAGCTCCGCAGTTCGTTAATGTGCAGCTGATTGCTGGGACTGCGGCCTGCTGTATCAATCAGGATCAGATCCCGGTCCTGCATCTTCGCAACTGCCGTGTTAAGCTCCTTAGGGCTGAAGACCACCTCGAATGGTATACCGATTATATCGGCATAAGTCTTGAGCTGATCAACAGCTGCGATGCGATATGTATCGGTTGTGATAACGCCCACTTTCTTGCCTGCAACTAAGGCGAAGTTAGCCGCTAGTTTCGCGATTGTGGTGGTCTTCCCCACACCTGTAGGCCCGATGAATACGGCAATTCCTTGTCCATCCTCAAAGGTCCACGGTTCTACTGTTGAAACCTGCTGGCTGATTTGGTTGGCGAGTTCACTCCAGATACGGTGCGCATTGCCCCATTCCGCATCAGGTATACCACGGAGAACGTCTGATATAAGTCCGTTGGCCGTTTCTCTGGGGATGCCCGTTGCCAAGAGCCCTTGATAAATCGCATCAATGTTCTCCGGCCAGATATGGCTGCGCGGGGTAGGCCCTGCCGGTTCACTTGCAGGGACCTTCTTGGGCGGCTTACGCTCCTTGTGCTTCGCAGCTTCGGGATCAACGGCTCCAATGATCTCATAGACGGTCTGGCCGAATAGACCGAAAAGTCCTCGCTTCTTTTGCTTAGTATGCAGAATTACGGCATCTCTCCCGAATTCGCTCCGCAGTTGAGCGACTGCCTCCTGCATTGTGTGTCCCGTAAACCGCTTAACCCTCATTGCTGATCCATTTCACCACCCCGTGGGCTTGCACCTCGATGTCAGGTGTGATCTCATTATAGGATAAAACGATTAATTTCGGAATTGTTCGTTGAGTCAAATGCTTAAGCGCGGCCCGGATTTGGGGCGCCACCAGGATGATTGGATGCGGCAGTGGGTGCTGCTCGAGGGCTCTGCCTAACTGGACATAGAGGGACTGCAGCAGTCGGGGATCGAGCGAAATCGTGGCACCCCGTTCCGTGTACTCAATGGCCGAACTGATGGCATCCTCCCATTCTGGCGCCAAAGTCAGAACATGCAGCACATCATTTTCGAGGTACATAGCGGTTATCTGGCGGCCGAGAGCTTCTCGGACGTACTCAGTAAGGTAATCCGTATCCTTGGTCAGCGGTGCAGTATCAGCCAGCGTTTCTAGAATGGTGACTAGGTTACGGATGGGCACTCCTTCCCGCAGCAGATTCTGGAGAACCTTCTGCACCTCGCCCAGAGACATTAGGTTGGGGATCAGCTCGTCGATCACCGCGGAGTAGCTGGCCTTGAGTCCATCGATGAGGGCCTTCGTTTCTTGGCGGCCCAAGAGCTCAGGGGCGTGGGAGCGGATGACCTCTGTAAGGTGCGTTGCCAGCACCGCAGGTGCATCGACCACAGTATAACCAGCATATTCGGCATGTTCTCGCACGTCAGCGCTGACCCACAGCGCGTCCAGTCCGAAGGCAGGTTCGGTGGTGGGAATTCCTTCCACCTCTTCTGTTACGCCGCCTGCATCCATAGCCAAGTAATGGTTAACCATCAATTCGCCCTTTGCCACCTGGATTCCTTTGATTTTGACTACATAAGCTCCTGGCGGAAGTTGGAGATTGTCCCTAATACGGATCACGGGAACAAGCAAGCCTAGTTCTAGGGCGCACTGCCTGCGGATCATACTGATTCTGTCCAGCATATCTCCACCCTGAGCGGCATCGACTAGGGGGATGAGACCGTAGCCGATCTCCAGTTCAATGGGGTCTACTTGGAGCAGGGATACAAGCTTTTCGGGGCTCCGAGCTTCTTCCGCGGCTGCTTCTTCTTCGGCCTTTTGCTGCTCCTCAGTGGTGACCAAGGCAGGTCCGGTGAAGTAACCCATCGCACCGCAGAGTCCCGCGATAGTGAGGAACGGCAGCGTGGGAAGCCCAGGGACCAGACCCATGAACGCGATGATTACTCCCGCAGTATACAACACTCTGCGGCTTGACAGCATCTGTGTGGTCAGTTCTTGTCCTAGGTTGTTCTCTGATGCAGCTCGGGTGATAATGATGCCGGTTGCTGTGGAAATCAGCAGAGCAGGAATCTGAGAAACAAGGCCGTCGCCGACGGTAAGCA
>JAAYMI010000071.1 GCA_012521465.1 Bacillota bacterium
CTCTCGCAAACCGGGGACTACTTGGTGAAGGTGAGCCCCGATGAACTCCGCGGTTTGAGCGATCGCGACAAGCGGGAGCTTTTGAGAATGTCCCGGGCATTGATGAGCCTGCTTGAAGATGTGGCCTCCCAGATCGAACACCCGGCTAAGCATACAAAGACCTCGTAAGCCGTATATTAAGCCTGGGAGGTGCTGCCCAGGTGATCATGTGCAGTTATGCAGTCGAGCGCCGCGATCCCAGCGGACAGTTCCAGTACTACTGTGCCCGGTTTATGCGGCGGATGGACCTTGACTTTGTGGAACGCTGTCGGACATGCGAAGAATACTTGCGTTTTGAACTCTAAATCTGGTGAGGGGATTGGCGTGTGTGGCCCGTTGGCTTTTAGTCGGCTTGTATGTAGTTAGTATCGTGTCCTTTACCACTGCCCACAGTTCAGGCGCAGGCTATATGGGTGAGCTGCTCAGGAAATGGTTCCCTCACCTTTCAGGTAGTCAGATCCAGGCGTTGGTCTTCTGGATGCGCAAGGCTGGCCACGTAGCTGCTTACGCTGTCCTGACAGTGTTAATTGTCTACGCTAGCCGCGGCACACCGCGGCTCCGGAAGTACGCCCTTGGCCTGGGAGTGGTGGGCGCTGTACTTGTCGCCGTCGTGGATGAGTACTTGCAGACCGGACTGGACCATCGCACAGGCGCTGTGAGCGACGTGGTGATTGACTGTGTGGGAATCGGGTTAGCCCTGGTTATTATGGCCGTTATTGGTGCAAGGAGAGGAAGTCCAAATGGGAGGGACAGCTTTGCTGAGAACGAATCGCGATAAACTAGTGTGCTTATCGGTGATGGGGGTCGTGGCCCCGCCGGTGCGGTCCACGCCTTACCGTGTTGATCGGGATGGCGTACCGTTCGTGCTGCCGGGTGTGGGTGGTATTTCCTACAACGTTAAGGTGGGTGATCCTGCCTTCGGGTGGGCTGGCGATCACATTGAGCCAGGAGTGTCCACCGCTGCTGATGTGGACAAGCGCGGTGAGCCGAAAAACCAGGCCTACAACGTCCTGGCATGCGTCGGCAACACGGCTGTGGTGGTAAGCGGAGATGCTAAGGGTGCCCGGGGCGTTGTTACCGGCATGCACGGCGGCATTGAGCATGTGCTGGTGGATTTTGCTGATGCAGATCTGGATAGGCTGTGCATTGATGACAAAATTCAGATCCGGTCCGTGGGACAGGGATTGAGGCTTCTCGACTATCCCGGGATTTCCGTTTTCAACCTCGATCCGGACCTTTTGGACAGGATGGGAATCGAAGAGCATGACGGCAAACTGGTAGTACCTGTAACGACCCGGATTCCGGCCAAGTTCATGGGTTCTGGCTTAGGTTCTGCCAGCGCCGCATCTGGCGACTATGATATTACAACCAGTGAACAAGAAGAACTCAAGGAGCTGGGCATCGACCAGCTGAGATTTGGCGACTTGGTAGCGTTGGAGGATTGCGACAACCGCTTCGGGCGGAGCTACCGCCGGGGAGCACTCACCATCGGGGTAGTGGTCCATTCCGACTGCTTACTGGCTGGCCACGGCCCAGGTGTAACGACCATCTTTACCGCCATTGATGGCTCTCTGACAGCTCGGGAGGATAAAGAGGCTAACATCGGGCGGATGCTTGGCATCGGCCGCTACCGCAGCTGATAGAAAAGACCCCTTCGCGGGGTCTTTTTAAACATCCAAGTATTCGGTTTTAGCGATCGCTTCCGCCACCAATCCCTCGACGTCTAGGTAGCTTTCTGCTTCCAAGGCCTGGTCGACTGTGGGGCGCGTTGCGGGATTCCTGGGTACGAAAACAGTGCAGCAGTCCTCGTAGGGCAGGATACTTGTTTCATAGGTACCGATCCGGCGGGCTATTTCCACGATCTCTTCTTTGTCCAGGCCGATGAGGGGCCTGTAGACGGGCATGTTGGTGACAGCGTTAATCGTAAAAATGCTCTCCATGGTTTGACTGGCCACCTGGCCCAAGCTTTCACCTGTGATGAGGGCGTAGGCCTTGTGGCTCTGGGCCAGCTGGGCAGCGATCCGCAGCATGAAACGGCGCATAATGGTAATCCTCAGGCTGGGGAAGGGTACTCCCTGAATGGCCTTTTGGATCTCTGTAAAATGACAAATCCACAGCGGAAACTGCCCGCGGCCTGTGTACTGTCCCAATATGCGGCCGAGTTCAATGACTTTTTCTTTCGAGCGCTCAGTGGTAAACGGGTATGAGTGAAAGTGCAGCCCTTCCACGGCTACTCCCCGCTTGAGCGCGAGGAAGCCGGCCACGGGGCTGTCGATTCCGCCAGACAGGAGCAGAAAGCCCTTGCCGGAAGCGCCCACAGGCAGCCCGCCCAAACCGGGAATCGTGCGGCTGTAGAGGAACGCTCCCTCCTGCCGGACTTCTACATTGAGGATTACATCGGGCTTATGCACATCCACAGAGAGCCCAGGCAGGGACTGCAGCACATGCGCGCCTAATGTACGACTCAGTTCAGGGCTGGTGAGAGGAAAAGCCTTGTTCGGCCGCCGGGTTTCCACCTTAAAGGTCTTGGCGCTGGCATCGGCCATAACCTTTACAGCGGCAGCTTTGATGGCTTCCGTATGCAGTTCTGCCTTGAGCACCGGTGAAAGGGAGACGATCCCGAAGACGCGCTGTAGGCGCTCCGCGGCCTGCTGCCAGTGATCGGTTTCAATATACAGTCGTCCGAAGGTCTTGTGGATATCATGAACGAGAATGCCCTGTAGGGCCGTTCTAATGTTACCCAGCAGGATGTCCTCAAACATCTTGCGGTTGCGTCCCTTTAGGCTGATCTCCCCGTATCGAACAAGCAGTAAGTGATACACAGCAAAACTCCTTACATATAGATTTGGCGGATTTCTGCCACAGTTTCAGCTAGTGTCTGGGCGGTGTACACCATATCTTCCTCAGTGAGGTCGGGAGCTAGGCTGATCCTGATAGAGCTGAGGATGGCATCGGAGTCGAATCCGCACGCCTCCAGCACGTGCGAACGGCCTCTGTTCTTAGATGAACAGGCGGCGCCCATGGCAACGTAGATCCGCTTCTGCTCGAGAAAGTGCACCAGGACTTCACCCCGGATCCCGGCGAAGCGCACGTTCAGGATATGTGGTGCACCCTCGGCGGGGCTGTTTACCGCGGCATCGGGGATGGCCGCGATGCTCTCCAGGAGCAGTGTGCGGAGCTTCTGCATGCGCGCTGCATTGGCCGTGAGGTTTTCGAGGGCTATTGCTGCTGCTTTAGTCAGGCCCACAATCCCCGGGATATTCTCTGTGCCCGGCCTCAGGCCTCTTTCCTGTCCGCCGCCATACATCAGGGGGCGCAGAGGTGTGCCCTGTTTGACGTAGAGCAGGCCGACACCTTTCGGTCCGCCGATTTTGTGAGCACTGAAGCTCGCCAGGTGGCAGCCCAAGGCTCCAAGGTCCACGGGAATCTTGCCCAAGGCCTGGATAGCATCGCAGTGCAGCACAATGGGGATCGTCCGTCCTGCATTGGCTTCCTCAACAATCCGGCCGATTTCCGGATACGGCATGATCGTTCCCAGCTCATTGTTGACCAGCATAATGCTGACCAAGCGCGTTTCTGGACGCAGAGATGCCTTGAGATCCTCGGGGTCTATGCTGCCAGTGCTGTCCACGGGAAGGTAAGTTGCATCCCAGCCAATGGTTTCCAGGTAGCGCACTACGTGGAGGACTGCGGGATGTTCCACTGCCGTCGTGATGACATGTCCTGGGTTTTTTCTGAGGTGAGGTATATTTGCTACGCCTTGGATAGCGATATTATTAGCTTCTGTACCGCTGCCTGTGAAGAACAGTTCGTTGGGGGTCACCCCTAGGAGCTCCGCCAGGGTTCTCCGGGAGTGGCTGAGAGTCTTTTCCGCAGCTACCCCCCGCATGTGCGGAGACGACGGATTGCCGTATTGCACCGACCAATATGGTTCCATGGCTTTGGCCACTTCTAACAATACTGGGGTTGTTGCACTGTTATCTAGATATATCTCACGCTGCATCTTTCGCAGCCTCCTCTAGAGTTGGCAATCTCATGTAACTTCTAGTATGTGCCTGTAATCTCCTTTTTTTCGGCGGTTGTGAACTTGAGAGATTCAGCCAGGCTCGCCTAGATAGTGGTATAATTGGACTAAGAGAACAGACTGGGTGATGCTTTGTGGGCAGATGGTATTGGCATGTGGCTGCCAGGCAGCTGCGCTTTTATTGGAAGCAGACACTAGGAAGCATTCTGGGCATAGCGGCAGCCATTCTGGCGCTAATGGTTATTCTCTCGTTCGCACAAGGAATTCATGGCTTTTTCGGAGAACGTATCTTACTATTAGCACCCCACCTCACGCTAGAGGCGGGCATCAATGCTGAGGTTCGGGAGGACCGCACCACCGCTATCCTGAGGGTACCGGGGGTACAGGCAGCAGCACCTTACCTGCAGTTTCCCGGCCTTGTGCAAAAGGGTCTCGCCGCAGAGCCCGTGACCATTAAGGCAGTCACCTGGGAGGCGGAAGAAGAGCTGCTCAGGGTGAGCCGCCTTCTGGTCCAAGGTGATTGGCAGCGTGTTCAGCAGGGCAAAGGGGTGGTGCTCGGAGCGGAGCTTGCCCGTCAGCTGGGAATCGGTGTTGATGATGAGGTCACACTCGTTTCCCCGAACGGCTCCCTGCGATTTACCGTTGATGGTTTGTTCTACACCGGCTATTACGGGGCCGATGCTGGCCTGGTCTTGCTGGAGCTTTCCGCCGGGCAAGCGCTGCAGGGGGTAGAGGGCATAACAGGCTATGGTGTGCGGGTGGAAGACTTTGCCAAAGCCGATGCCTACATCGGTCCACTGCAGCAGGCTACCGGCCTGTGGGTGAGGCCCTGGTACGCGAAGGAACAGGGGCTGTTCATCTCCATGGCGGTGCAGCGCACGGTCTTGGTCTGGGTATTGGTGTTTACCCTGCTGGTAAGTTCTTTGGGGATCATGAACGTGTATTTTCTTCGGGCATGGGCTCAGCAGCGCAGTGTGGGAGTTCTGCGGGCACTGGGGGCTTCTCCTAGCGAGATTGCTGCGCTTTTTCTGATCCAGGGGTTAGGAAGTGGATTGACTGGGGGAGTGTTGGGCATGCTCGGCGCTAGGGCCGTGGTATGGGGACTAGGCCAGCTGACGATTCGGTTGCCCCAGATCTTCTACATGGAACGGCTGCCGATCACTTGGGCCCATCAGGAGAGCTGGTGGGTGCTGGGGGTGGCGGTATTGGCGGGCTTGGTAGCTGTCGTGCTGCCCGCGCTGCGCATGACCAAGGTTGACCCGGTGGAGGTGGTCCGCCGTGTCGGATAGTGTGGTGGTTCTCCACTGCATCAGCAAGCAGTACCATCCCGGGGTGCCGGTTTTGGCGGACATTTCCTGGGACATCCCGGGCGGGGCGCGGTATGTAATTCTGGGAAGTTCTGGCTCAGGGAAAACCACGCTCCTGTCCATTCTGGGCCTGCTGCTGCGGCCAAGTGCAGGAGCTATAATAGTGGGCGGTCAAGATGCCTGGCAGTGGCCGGAGCGGAGGCGCGCCGCCTGGCGCACGGCTAATCTCGGCTATGTCTGGCAGGATGCAGGCCTGCTTCCCGAGCTCACTGTGGTGGAGAACGCTAACCTGCCATTACATATTCGGCGCATCCCCAGGAAGCAGTGGAATGGGAGCGATCTATTGCATAGGGTGGGTTTAGGAGCACGCCTACGGGCATATCCCCACGAGCTCAGCGGTGGGGAGGCGCAGCGGGTGGCCATCGCTCGGGCTCTAGCAGGCAGCCCGCAGCTCGTGTTGGCAGATGAGCCTACAGGCAGCCTGCAGCGCAGACAGGCTGTGGAGATCTGCCAGTTGTTCTTGGAACTGCAGGAGGAGCTGAAGTTTGGCTTGGTTGTGGCCACTCACAACGAAGCATTGGTCCGGCACCTCCGTGCTGAACCGCTCTGGGTATATGATGGACAGCTGCACGCAAGGTCACCGAGGGAGGGAATGTAATGAAAAGAGTGTCGTCACGGTTAGTTTTAGGCTTGATGCTGGTATTTATTGTACTGCTCAGCGGGTGCTTTGGGCGGGAGCGGGTGATGGTTCCTCCCAAGGTTGATCTAGGTGGGGCAGAGAGTATTGCTGTGATCTATTTTGAGAACTACACCGATCAGCCGAATATTGCCTATGACGTTGAAGAAAAGGTCGCAGGCAAACTGCGGGAGTACTATTACGTGGCGGATCGCGGTGAGGTAGAGCGGGCAATGGCCGAACTGGGACTGAGGCGAGGTTTGGTACCTACCCGGGATGAGATCCTGCGCCTGGGACGGATGCTGGACGTGGACGCTATTGTAACAGGCGAAGTTGGCTTCTACTTCGAAGAGGTAGTGCAGAACCCGCCTCACATCGCGCGGCTCTATGAAGATGGGGCAAAGGCCGTATGGGAAGTTGTGCAGCGCTCCAAGGCGGTGGTGAATTTCACTGGCCGAGTCTTAGATGCTCGCACAGGCAACATCATCTACACCCGCCGCGCTGAAGGCGAATCTTCGGAATTCCGGCATACCACCCTCTCATGGACGAAACCTGACGAGGCGCCCAGCTGGATCTTGATTCCCAGCCCGTCCAAGCAAGACCTCCCGCATGTTCGATCTCGGGCAGTGTCCCAGGCTGGCGACCAGTTTACAGCGGATCTGCTGCCCACGTACGTGTGGATGAAGGTGGAGGAATAGAAGGCTTGGACGTAAGAGCAGGGGAAATTGACAGCTCCTGGCCGCGGTGCTAAGATATGATAAGAATTTCCTCATCGAGAGTGGTGGAGGGACTGGCCCGATGAAACCCGGCAACCGGAGTTTGCTCCACGGTGCCAATTCCTGCAGAACCTGCGCTGTGGTTCTGAGAGAT
The DNA here is from genome assembly GCA_012521465.1 of Bacillota bacterium. GTDB lineage: Bacteria > Bacillota > Limnochordia > Darwinibacteriales > Darwinibacteriaceae > 1109. The sequence continues at coordinate 6,917 of JAAYMI010000071.1, forward strand.
GAGAAGCAGTAAAGCCTCTCTCTCTCGGGGAGAGGTTTTCGTTTTGTACCTGGGGAGGTAGGTGCTTGATATGGCAGAGCGGAAGTATTTGTTTACTTCAGAATCGGTTACGGAAGGTCATCCAGATAAAGTCTGCGACCAGATTTCCGACGCCATTCTTGATGCAATACTCGCGCAGGATCCTTACGCCCGCGTTGCCTGCGAGGCAGCCGTCACTACCGGGCTGGTCCTGGTGATGGGTGAGTTGACTACAGAATGCTATGTAGATATTCCGAAGCTTGTCCGGGACGTTGTGTGCGATATCGGCTATGACCGGGCAAAGTATGGGTTTGACGGCCATACATGTGCTGTGTTGACGTCCATCGAGGAGCAGTCTCCGGATATAGCCATTGGAGTGGATGCCGCCCTGGAACGCCGGACAGGTGAGGCTGATCTGCACTCGAGTTTGGGAGCAGGCGACCAGGGCATGATGTTTGGCTATGCCACTGATGAAACGCCGGAATATATGCCCCTGCCCATATCTTTGGCCCA
>JAAYMI010000072.1 GCA_012521465.1 Bacillota bacterium
CGGACGGCTGGAAGGCTATTGGGAGCAGCAGCTCAACGCCTGGGATATTTCGGCCGGTGCCTTGATAGTGCAGGAGGCCGGAGGAACGGTTACGGATTATCACGGCAATGCCTTAACACACAAGTCCCAGAGCGTACTGGCCACCAACGGCCTAATCCACCAACAGCTGCTGGCTGTTTTGAAGGGGCAGAGCAATGCTGACTAACGGACATGGTGGAGTATTTCTGAAAATCAACGGCGTGTATCCCAACTTGGGGCGGGTTGAGCAGCGGGTTGCGAATTTCATCAAGAACTATCCTGAAGAAGTGGTGCGACTGCCCATCAACGTCCTAGCCGACAAGGTGGGCGTGAGCAGCTCCACAATTGTCCGGCTGTGCCGCCGCCTCGGGATACAGGGCTACTCCGACCTTAAGCTTCAGCTGGCCCAGGACTTGGCCACCACCACGCTGCAGGCCTATGCCGATGCAGATGCTGCCCAGGGTCCCGAAGCGCTGGTCCAGGCCGCCCGGGAACGGCTCTTGGCCTCGATCAACGATACCTTCCGGCTGCTCCGTGCTGAGGACCTGGTTCGAGCCGGGAAAATCCTTCAGGGAGCCCGCAGCATACTAGTGATCGGGACAGGCGGCTCGGCGGCGGTGGCAGCCCTGTTTAACTACAACTTGATCAAGCTCGGGTATCCCAGCCAAGCCTCCACTGACTTCGTGGCCATCCCCCTGATCATCAACCGCATGGGGCCCGATGACGTCTTAGTAGCCATTTCCCACTCTGGCTCCACTAACAGCGTTGATGAAGCCGTGAGCATGGCCAAGAGTCAAGGGTGCACAGTGATTGGTCTCACCAACTACCCAGAATCAGTCATTGCCCGGAGAAGTGACGTGGTGCTGACCACCGCCGTAGTGGAAAGCCCCTCAGGCAGCGAGGGTGGTCCGATTCGGGTAGCGCAGATCGCCCTGCTGGATGCCCTCTGGCAGTGGTTGAACGCGGCCAATCAGCGGGAAGAAATGGACGGTTCTGGGTCTAGAGAATCCTTGGGAAAGAGTGAGACACGTGCATAGCGGGAACTACATCTTGGGGATTGATCTGGGTGGAACGAAAATCGCGGGCGCAATACTATCGCGGAGCGGACAAGCAGCAGCGCGCCGAGAGAGGCCCACAAATGCCCATGAAGGCCCGGAACAGATCTACACTAACGTACTGCAGCTGATCAATACCCTCTCAGCAGATGCGGAGATCCCTGTTTCGCAGCTAGAAGGCATCGGCATCGGCGTGCCGGGAGTAGTTACCAGCGAAGGAGCGGTAGAGTGGGCACCCGCGCTCAGATGGAAGGACTTTCCCCTCGCCCGCCGCTTGGAGGAAGACCTTAAGGCGAGAGTCATAGTGGAAAACGATGTCCGCCTCCAGGCTCTAGGCGAATACCGCTTTGGTGCAGCCAGGGGTGCCGATCCCATGGTATACCTTGCCATCGGCACTGGCCTGGGCAGCGGCATCATCATCAACGGCAGGATCCATTTAGGATGCCACCGCACCGCGGGGGAGGTATCCAATATGGTGGTGGACCGCTCCCAGCTGGGAAAAACCTTTGGCGGATTTGGGGGCCTTGAGCTGTACGCGAGTGGTGCTGGACTTGCTCGGCTCTTCTCCGAACTGTACCCAAACCACCCTGCGGTGCAACCTGGGATTACCGGCGCTCATGTCTGCGCCATGGCCGCCGACGGTGTAAGCGAAGCCCTCGCGGTGCTGCAGGAGTTCGCACACTACCTCGCTTTGGCCGTTGTGAACCTCGCAGTGACCATAGATCCTGAGCTCATCGTGCTTGGCGGCGGAGTTGCCCAAGCAGCGAACTTGTTTCTTCCGCAGGTTATCGAGCTGACAAGGCCAGTGGTGCCAGCCCTGCCCCGCATCGTTGTTTCGAAGCTGGGTACGCTGACTGGGCCGCTGGGGGCTCTCGCCCTCCTGACCTCTACAGCCAGCCAAAGGCCCGCAGGGCCTGGTACCGCTCGAGAGCAATAATACCCTGCCACCAGCGCTTGGCAGCGGCAAACTCGTTTGGATAGGCCGCCCATTCCCACGTTACGGGCCAAAGACCGTTCTCATCAGCCTGCTCGGCATAGAAAGCCAGATTCTCCTGAACCAAATCGCCAAACGCAGCACAAAGAAAGCTGTCTGGCCCCTGCACGAAGGTCAGGGGCAGCGCGCGGTAGCCTTGTGCCCATTTCGACACATCAGGATCCACCGCGGCCACAGCCAGATCCGCCAGTTTCTGCTGGATTTCCGCTAGACCGTATCCAGTCTGCTGCCTGAACTCGGCCTCACGGCCAGCCATCAACTCAGCCACCGCAATATAGTTGCTGATTTCGTGCATGTCCATGACATCGCATCCCACAAGCCTGGTCGCGGCCAGCTGGATAGTCTGCCAGCCTTGGGCAGCGGCCCTGCTCCCCGGCTGGGACCAATGGACGAGACAGGCAGCCAGCTCCACGCTGGGGTTAAACATCCACTGTTCCTTCGCTCCTTCCGTCCACTCGTGCCAAGGGGCGTGGGGATACTCCCTAGTGGCTGGCATCACGGCTGGCCACAGCCCATCTTCCCCTTGGGTTTGGCAGAGATATTCCACTAAGCTCTGCACGGTTGGGACTGCCGGCCCAGCCTCCACCTCTCTCAGGATGCGGGACGCTGCCCAAGAAGCCATAGGCGATGAATCGGGCAGCCAGAAATCGGGTTCCAGCCCATGGCCAAAACCGCCGTCGCTGTTTTGGTACGCCGTCAAGATATCCACAACCCTGTCCGCCGGTCCTTCTCGGAAAGCGTACTCCCAGCGCGCTGCCTCCAGCGGTCTGGCGCAGCGCTTAATCCACCGCTCTGCACTCTGAAACGATTGTGCCAATTCCTGCATCTCACTCTTCCCTCCGGCACCGAATTGTCCGGCCCAAGTCCAGATGACACCAACCAACTAGTTGTAAAATTTATCCACAAACATCCTTTTTGAAAGAGGATTTTCATACTTTCTGTCAAATACCCCAAGTGTCAACTTTCTCATTGTCCAGAAACTGAGGGGAGTCTTCGGGGAATTGGTTGTCAGAGAAACATACGCGGCCCAGATGCGGGAACGAATGCTGTCGATGCTCTGCTGTGTGGACCTTGCAGTGCTGCCGGATAGACAAAGTCTGCTTGCGAGATATGCCGCGATCAACGAACTGCTCACAAACGTAAATAGCATTGTGCCCGCGGCAGCGTCGTCAGCTGATGCACTGAGCATCAGTCAGACACTGCTGCAGGAGAGCCTGTCGCTTCAGAATCGGACCGTTGAGACCTTTTGGGTCTTGAAACGGTATCAATACCAATACGAAAAAATCCTGCGCCTGTGTGGGAATGTTGTTGAGTCATACCACCTGGCGGACCTCGCCTCGGAGATGGCGCTCAATCCAGATGATCTCAGCGTTCAGGTGAACCTTTACAACCACTGCTGCTGCCGA
>JAAYMI010000073.1 GCA_012521465.1 Bacillota bacterium
CGCATCCACTTTACTCAAAATGCGGCTCGTAATCTCTATCAGATAACTCTCGAGCTCGCCTCGATTCCATTCCTCAAAGACAAGCTGCATCTCGCGGTGTGTGAGTTTGAGAACGTTCTTCAGAAGGAAGTACGCTTCCCCGATGAGCTGCATATCGGCGTACTCGATCCCGTTATGAACCATCTTTACGAAGTGGCCGGCACCATCTGGCCCGATCCACTCACAGCAGGGGTCACCATCTACCTGAGCAGCAATGGCCTGCAAGATCTGCTTGATCTCGGGCCAAGCCTCGGAATGCCCTCCCGGCATTATGCTCGGCCCAGTCAGGGCTCCTTCTTCACCGCCAGACACTCCCGCACCAACATAATAGATCCCATGCTCGGCAGCCTGCCGCACCCGGCGCGAAGTGTCCGTATAGTGAGAGTTGCCGCCATCTATGACAATATCTCCCGGCTCTAGGTACTTGAGAAGTTCTCGCAGGATATCGTCTACAGGTTGGCCTGCCTTGACCATGAGCATGATCTTGCGGGGCCGCTTCAGGGCCTGGGCCAGTTCCTGCAGAGAATACGCCGCCACAATTGGCAAGCCCTTCCCTCTCCCCTGCAAGAAACGATCCACCTTCTCAGTGGTGCGGTTAAAAACGGCCACTGCAAAACCCTTTCCGGCCATGTTCAAGACGAGATTTTCACCCATAACAGCCAGGCCGATAAGTCCTAGATCAGTTTTCTGCATGCAACCCACGCTCCTTGCTCGTGATAACCCTATCGATCAGCGGTTCGAGAACGCGCTGGCGGTCATAGAGCCACGCCAACACCGCCAAGTTCTCCTCCGCACGGTGGTCAAGGCCGATATCAAAATAATACGCCGCAAAAGTGACCTGCACCAAGTAGGCCATGTACACAAAAGCATAGCCTTCCGATCTGGTTAGAGGCTGAACCTGGACATAACTGCGCAGCAGTTCCTGCACAAACAGATCCCAGCTCTCTCGCACTGGCCCCCTGCCAAAGCAATTGGACAGCACGGCGGTAGCGCAGTAGCATAGGTCAAAGATGCGCGCTTCGGTCCGTACCATATCAAAATCCACCATACCCACAACCTCATCCGCAACAAAGACCACGTTGCCGGGATGAGCATCGCGATGGATCAGCTGGCGAGGCAGGCCTTCGTAAAGAGTTGCGAACTCCGCTATGCTCTTGCCGATATCCTCTAGCTGACTGCGGGACGGGCCAGTCAGGCACCTGCGTACCGTAGGCCATGCCCAGGAAATGACTTCGTTGTACACATTCTGAACAGGAAAATCGTTAGCATCCGGATATTCGGCTACACAGGCATGGAGCCGAGCGAGAAACTTACCCAGCGCTCTTGCCTTCTCGAAATCTGTGGTGCATACATCGTCACCAGCTGAACCTTCGACAAAAGGATATAGCACATATACGTCTCCACCGTGGTGGACCCAAGGCACATGGTCCTCACCAAGGATGGGCGGCAGCACAGGCAGTCCCCGATCTTTCATCCAGACCAAGAGATTATACTCGGCCCAAACGGTGGCATGATCTGCCCGGCGTTTAAGCGTGTACGCCTGTGCCCCGACCTCAACGCGCCACACTTTCGCCGTCACTTGATGCAGGGCTGCATCTGCAAACTGTTGACCCCATTTTGTAAGGACAGCACGCATTCTTAATCCCCCTAATCCCCAAGGTGGCGAGGAGGCCGCCCCAACTTAGTTTGGAGCGCCTCTTCTCTCTTCTTCACGATATTCCCTGCGATGTCCTCTACAGCGTGCATGATCCACATATACGTCAAGGTGCCAGGCTCATAGTTTGCCTCTCCGAATGCGTGTACCCTCCCCTGGCGCTGAAGCTCCACGGCTTGCGCAAATCCCTGTACCGAACCGCTCTCGTAGACCGCGAATGTCCTGCCGCCGTTTTGGTTGACCAGGGAGAAAACCGGCACATCACTTGGTCCATCCGCAATATAAACCATATTCTGGAACGGGATGCGCCGATCATCCCGAGGGATGTTGCTGTTCACGTCTATTTCGGGGAACTTATTCACACCTTTGTTGATCTCAAATATGGCTCTGGTCTTTGTAGTGTTGTCCAGAACGTAGGCAATGTCCCGAATAACGTGGGGCTGGTCTGCCGGTATTTCCCTCCCGTTGGTGAGAAACCCTGGCTCAGGGAGGTGTTCTACAAACTCGCAGCCCCACACTCCGTCCACGTATGGAGCGATCGCCGTGCCCAGGATCATCTGTCTCAAGCCTGTGCTCACAATATAGTGCTCTATGCGAATATCGTGCCGTTGAAAGACAGAATTATTACTAATGCGGTCCTTCACGGCGGCGAAGAACTGAGGCAGTCCTGGATAGAAGCGCAGTTCCTTGCCTAATTCTCGCAGAAGCGCGTTGTTCAGACCCGGAAACCTCCCCGTCCGAACATAGGTCAAGATGTGATTCAGGTAGATGCTGTCCTCTGAGACCAGTTCCGCTCCATGGCGGCGCAGATAGTCCGGGAGAGCCTTTACCTCGCTCCAGAAAGTGCGGGCATCCACGTTGTAGTGGCGAAACAGTGGTTCCTGCATATACCCCGGGATCAGTGTTTTATCGAAGTCCCAAATCACCGCGATCTCGGTCTGGCGGAACACATCCGGTGTCACGGTATCCCTCCTCAAGAGACAGGTAGAGACGGGCCTAGAATAATCCCACCCACATGCACCTGGCACGCCCTCGCGTAAAACCTCACACCTTGTGCCTGTGCTGCTTCCATTGCCTCAGCAAAGCCAGGATCGATATGGACCGCTGGAGCCACTCGCAGCGCATCACTGCGCTGGACAACAAACAGCACGGCGGTCTCAAATTCGCCAGCCTGCTGAATTGCCGCTAGTTCCAAGAGGTGGCGTCGTCCTCTGGCAGTGACAGCATCTGGAAACAGCGCCACTCCTCCTTGGACCAACGTGACACTCTTCACCTCCAGCAGCATCCGCCTTCCCTGGGGCCGTTCCAATAGAAAATCCCAGCGTGATGAGGCATAAGCATATTCACTCCCGCGCAGGCTCCACTTGGTAAACTCTTCCAAGGCGCCCTGTGCAAAAGCTTCCTGGACCAGTGCATTCACGAGTGCCGATTGCACTGATACGAGGCATCCACTGCGGGAGTCCTGTGTTAGGACAGCCGACCATTGGGTCTTCCTCCGAGGATTGGAGCTGCGGCGCAGCCAGACTGGCGCACCCGGGAAAAGCAGCTCTGTGAGCCGACCGGGATCAGCCAGGTGGGCCTCAACGTGCTTGCCGTCTCCATCAAGGACGCAGCGCAGGAGAAAGCGATTCGGCCGCTCTAGCATCACAGCCCTGTGCAGGGGACCGAAGGGAATCTCGACCATTTTCACCGCGCTTTCGCCGCAACCTCTTTAGACAAGCGGGTCATAAAATCGGCAAAGTTCATACCGCCCAAATCTCCCTCTTTCCGGGAACGGACGCTTACTGTACCCTCGCCTACCTCTTTGTCCCCTACAATCAGCAGATATGGTATCCTCTCCAAACGGCCTTCCCTGATCTTGTAGCCGATTTTCTCACTGCGCTTGTCAACCTCAACCCTAAAACCGGATGCTCTCAGCTCCAGCGACCGTTTCTCAGCATATTCCACGTGAGCATCACTGATGGGCAGAATTCGCACCTGCACAGGCGCAAGCCAGGTGGGCAGCGCTCCGGCATACTTCTCAATGAGCATCGCCAGAGTGCGCTCATAACATCCCACGGACGTGCGGTGGATCACGAGCGGCCGTTTCTTAACCCCATCTTGGTCTATATAGGTCAGATCGAATCGCTCAGGCAGGGCGAAGTCTATCTGCACAGTAATCATGGTATCTTCTTTGCCGTGGACGTTTCGGGCTTGAATATCCAGTTTGGGACCATAGAATGCCGCCTCACCTTCTGCCTCCTCATACTCCAAGCCCAGGTTGTCCAGAATCCGCTTCATGCTGTCCTGAGCATGCTCCCAGGCTTCAGAATTATCAATGTACTTGTCCTTATTGTTGGGATCCCATTTTGAGAACCTAAACCAAATATCCTCCCGCAGCCCGAGAATGTCCAAGAGATAGTGGATGAGGTCAAGCACTCCCCGGAACTCATCCTCAAGCTGTTCGGGTGTGCAGATGAGGTGGCCTTCCGATATGGTAAACTGCCGCACCCTGATTAGGCCGTGCATTTCACCTGAAGCCTCGTTCCTAAACAAGGTGGATGTTTCGCTGTAGCGCAGCGGCAGCTCCCGGTAGCTGCGCAGCTTGGATTTGTAAATCATAAACTGGAACGGGCAAGTCATGGGGCGCAGCGCCAGTACCTCATCCCCTTTATCTTCGTCACCGATGATAAACATGCCATCACGGTAGTGCTCCCAATGCCCAGAGATTTCGTAGAGATCTTTCTTAGCCATGAAGGGAGTCTTGGTGAGCTGGTAACCCCGGCGCTCTTCTTCGTCCTCCACAAAGCGCTGCAGGATTTGGAGAACTTTCGCCCCCTTAGGCATCAGCAGAGGCAGCCCCTGCCCAATTACGTCCACAGTAGTGAAAAGTTCCAGTTCCCGACCTAGCTTATTGTGATCGCGCTGCTTGGCTTCTTCCAGTTTGGCCAGATGTTCATCGAGTTCACTTTTCTTGGGGAACGACGTACCGTAGATGCGCTGGAGCATTTTGTTCTTTCCACTGCCTCGCCAATATGCTCCCGCAGCCTGCAGCAGCCTAAAGGCCTTCACCTTCCCCGTTGAGGACAGATGTGGTCCGGCGCACAGATCAACAAACTCTCCTTGTTTGTAGAAACTAATGACCGCATCCTCTGGAAGCTCTTGTATGAGTTCCACCTTGTACGGCTGGCCGCGCTCCTTCATAAACGCGATGGCTTCACTCCGTGGAAGGCTGAATGACTGGATGGGATAGTCCGCCTCCACAATCTTGGCCATTTCCGCCTCAATTCGTTCAAGGTCCTCTGGTGTAAAGGCGCGAGGCACATCAAAATCATAGTAGAAGCCGCTGTCAATAGCTGGTCCGATTCCCAACTTGGCCTGTGGAAACAGCCTAAGGACTGCCTGGGCTAGAATGTGGGAACTAGTATGGCGGAAAGCATCCCGACCAGCCCGATCCGCAAAGGTCAGCATGTTCACGGCGGCATCGCTGCGGATCGGAAAATGCAAATCCCGCAGCTCGCCATCGACTTCTCCGATCAATGCCTCTTTCTCAAGCTTTCTACTGATGCTGGCAGCCACTTCCTGCACTGTGACGCCAGGAGCGAATTCTAGAGTTGCTCCGTCTTTGAGGGTGACTCTAATCGACATGCACTAATCCTCCTTGTAAGCTAACGGAGAGTTGTCCCGATTACACTCTAATATTCCCGCAAACCAGGAATAATCCTGCGCAGCCATAGGAAAAGCTTGATAGACAGCGAAATGCTTGCAGCGAAAGGGTGATCAGTTTGCGCATTCAACTACCGACCCACATTACAAAGCTCTGCCGTGTACTTGATGAAGCAGGTTTCCAGTGCTATGTGGTGGGCGGCGCCCTCCGCGACCTCCTCCGTGGTGAAAAGCCAGACGACTGGGACATCACCACCGATGCAACCCCGGAAGAAGTGGAAGCGCTTTTTTCCCATACCATACCAACGGGTCGGGAGTTTGGTACCATCACAGTGGTGTTTGAAGGGCGCCCCGTTGAGATCACTACCATGCGTCAAGAGACAGGATATAGTGACCACCGCCATCCTGACTCAGTCCAGTTCACCAAGGATATCCGGTTGGATCTCTCCCGACGCGATTTCACTGTAAACGCTATCGCCTATAACCCAATCACCGAGAAATTCATCGACCCGTTTCGCGGGCGGTTTCACCTCAAACGGCGCCTACTGGCTAGTGTCGGAGATGCCAAGGCGCGGTTCCGGGAAGATCCCTTGCGGATGCTCCGGTTGATCCGCTTCCAAGGAACCCTAGGATTTAGGGTGGACAAGAAAACGGCCCACAGCATTCAACCAGGACTCATGCGGCTGGTGAGTGCAGAACGCATCGGCCAGGAACTAGCAAAGCTGCTGTTGGGGAACTACCTTTTTCCGGCCTTCGAACTGTTCTACACCAGCGACCTCCTCCAAGAGATCATTCCGGAGCTCGCTGCCTGCAAAGGAGTCTTCCAAGGTGGGCACCACCGCTTCGATGTACTGGGACACTCCATTATGGCCGCGCAGCACATTCCGCCGGAGCTCCATCTGCGCTGGGCAGCCATTCTCCACGACGTGGGCAAACCTGTGGCTGCCCGTAGCACCTCGGGAAGTTCTCCCTTCCCCGGCCACGCAGAACTAGGAGCGGAGCTCGCCGAGCAAATTCTTAGGCGCCTGCGCTGCAGCAACCAGCTGATCGCTAAAGTTACGCACCTAGTGCGCTATCACATGTATCCCATGCAGCCCAACATGTCTGACCGGGCGGTACGGCGCATGATTGCCAAGATCGGGCAGGACCACATCTTCGATGTGATTGCTCTTCGGCAGGCAGATATCACCGCGATGTACTTCAACCCTGTCCAAGCAGTGCAGTTCCTGAACGGTATCCGCCAGCGCGTTCAGGAAGTAATCGCTGAAGACGCTCCCCTGACGGTGGCCCAATTAGCCGTTGATGGCACGGACCTCATGCGCTCTCTGCAGATTGAACCGGGCCCCATCGTTGGCTGGATCTTGCAGGAGCTCCTAGATATGGTCATGGACGACCCGGGCCGGAATAATCGGGAGGAGCTTCTGACAGCGGCCCAGCAGCTCCTGGAACTTGGTCAAGATCAAGGGTCATTACCACAAACTCCATAGGCTCTGAAAGACCTTGGCGCTCGAACCGGCCAATCTCACGAAAGCCTGCACGAGTGTATACCTTGAGCGCACGGTAGTTCGTAGATACGGCCGTCAAGCGAAAACGGGACACTCCGAAGTGAGCCTTGGCAAAGGCTAAACCACAGGTCAAGAAACCGAGGCCATAGCCCTGTCCGCAGGCTTGCGGATGAAGGCCGAGGCCAATGTCCAGATAGGCAGTATCACGGTAATAGCGTTCACTGTGACGATGCTTCACCCGGGCAGCATGTCCGTAGCAAAAGAAGCCCACTAAACGGCCATCTCTCCGCACACTATAGTAGGGGCCTGTCAAGAACTCCACGATTGCGAGGAGCGATCCCCTCAAATTGTACATGGTATAGGGAGGATCGTACTCCCAGTCAGCGATGGCAACGGCATCCAGCTCCGAAACACTGCCCACTAGGTAAACCACACCCGTATAGGGGTCGGTGAATTCATACGGCACCACAAGCCTATGCTCCCTTGCAAGTATTGCCGCCAAACACGTGTGTTACTAATCTAATATACCACTACCGTAAGGCAGTGGGCAAGGTCGCCGCGACAGCACTAGCGAGCGCGACCGCTCTTGCCAGGTATCTACCGATCTGCTAGAATTTAACCAGTCGTGCAAGGAGGGATCAGATGAGCGTACGTGCAGTCTTGTTTGCTTTCGGTTTGACTGTTTTAGCTGGACTGTCCACCGGTATCGGCAGCGCCCTGGCGTTTTACACTAAGCAGACTAACAAGAAGTTTCTCTCCGCTGCCTTGGGCTTCTCCGCCGGCGTGATGATCTATGTCTCCATGATCGAGATCTTCGTCAAAGCACGGGCATCACTTGAGCACGCTTATGGACCAACAAAAGGGTACTGGATCACGACACTCGGTTTCTTTGCTGGGATTGCAATTATCGCGTTCATTGATAGGTTTGTGCCCAGTGCCGAAAACCCCCACGAAATGCGGGACGTAGGCGAAATGGCTGGTATCGCGGAGACTTCCGCAGCGGCAGAAGAATCGGCTTTGATGCGAATGGGGCTGTTTTCAGCACTGGCCATCGCCATTCACAACTTTCCGGAAGGACTAGCTACCTTCGTGGGAGCACTGCAAGATCCCACCTTGGGTGTGTCAATTGCCGTTGCCATTGCAATTCACAATATTCCCGAGGGTATCGCAGTATCTGTCCCGATCTTTTTCGCCACTGGCAGCCGGCGCAAAGCCTTCCGCTACTCATTCCTGTCCGGCCTGTCTGAGCCCGTCGGCGGGTTAGTAGGGTTTTTTCTCTTGCGCAGTTTTCTCAGCGACGCAACGTTCGGTATCGTTTTCGCTCTCGTAGCTGGCATCATGATTTACATCTCCCTAGACGAGCTCCTCCCAACCGCTGAGAAGTATGGAGAGCACCATGTGGCCATCTATGGCATGGTTGGAGGGATGGCCGTTATGGCCTTAAGCCTCCTCCTCTTGAGTTAAGTAAAAGCCGAGGCAGAACCTCGGCTTCTTAGTCTATCAGCCCAACGGCAGGGAGGGGCCAGTATCGAAATACCGCCCTACCTACCACATCCTGCTTGTTCAGAAAACCAACAGTACCACGGCTATCGTTGCTGCGGGGTCGGTTATCCCCCATCACCCACAAATGGCCTTCCGGGACCACAAACGGCCCAAAGTTGGGATATGTGGCCGCGGAGACGTACGGTTCTTCCAAGGCCGTGCCGTTCACATAGACTTGGCCGCCCCTGGCCTGAATTATGTCGCCCTCCACTGCAATTACCCGCTTGATATACTGTGCATTGGGTACGTTCAGAACGATGATGTCGCCCTGCCGCGGATCCCGGAAGCGATACGAGAGCTTCTCCACGATTAGGCGCTGTCCGTGCTCTAAGGTCGGCAGCATGCTGATACCGTCCACCACATAGCTTTGCGCCACGAAAGTGATAATCAAGAATGCCAAAATCCCAGCCTTAACAAAAGCTTCAATCCATTCTCGCAGTGGCGACTTAGCCTGCCTGCTCTTCACGGCTTTTCCCCCTCTGTTCAAGAGATCACTTCCACCTCTCTCGCCCTGCCGTTACGGTCAGCTGATGTTTCTCCGTTTGGGTCGGGAGCTTTGATTTCCACAAAACTCACTTTCATTCCTGGTTTGAGTTGCGTGCGCCGCTGCTCCGATGACAGGTTGGCGCGCGTGAAGAAATAGTCTCCACCTTCCGCCCGAATGAATCCATAGTTTGAGACAAACCGCTTAATGACCCCCACCTTCCGTCTCTGTTCCTTGTTTTCACTGATGGGGCGCATCCAATATACCGGTGGGGTCTTGTCGTTGCTCCGCACTTCGAAGAGGTCAGGATAGGACCGGAGGATGTCCAACAGATTGGTATAGTTGTAACTGCGGGGGTCAAAGTCAGGATACTCCCGCCGAATGGCCTGGCCGAGATGGGCCAGCAGCAGCCAGCCGTCACTATCTTCATCCGATGCCTCGTAGCCTGCCAGTACGATCTCCTCCACAGGGAGATCACCAGGAGAATCCGTACCGCTGGGGGCGCTCCCGGTAGTGGCACTGGTGACTGATAGGTTTTCCAGATAAACAAAGCGGTTGCACGACCTTACGAGAATGCTCTTGGTACCTTGACGGCCAATACCCATCACAAACATGCCGTGCTCTCGCAGGCGCAGGGCAAGGCTGTAGTAATCGCTGTCACTGGACACAATACAAAAAGCATTCACAGGGGTGCGGTTGGTGGAAACTAACTCAATAGCATCCATGATTAAGGCCCCATCTGTAGCGTTTTGGCCATAGCGAAACTGCTGTATGGGCCGGATCGGGTGGATTTGCAGCAGTTCCTTCCAACCGCTCATGCGGGGATCGGTCCAATCACCATACACTCGGCAGACGATAATCTCTCCCGACCTATTGATTTCAGCCATCACCGCGCTTAAATAGCGGGGTGACATGTTTTCGCCATCCACAAGCACGGCGAAACGGTGCTCAGGCATAACATCTTCCTCTCAGTTTCAAATATTCAATACTTCAACATCACTCGGATCCAGCAAATCCGTTAGAATGACTCGCGCTGGCGCGGCCTCCACACCCAGGACCTTGAGGGGCGCGGCAATCATGAGATATTCACCAGCCGGCACGTGGTTTAGTCTCAATCCCTCTATGATTACTATCCCCGCTCCAAGCAGGATCTGGTGGGTCGCGTGGTCAGGCTGACTCCGCTCCACACCCAGAGCATCAATGCCCACTCCGGTCACTCCTAGGTCCACCAACGCCTGGGCAGCGTCGCCAGAAATATAGACGAACTCGTCCTCCAGGATGGGCTCAGTAGAGTTTAGTGTCTTAAACAGCACGAAATCGCCTCTGGAGAGTCCGTGGCTGGCAAAATGTGCAGGCAGAATCACGTGTTCGATATGGGAGAGGTCTACCACCTTCACCCTACGAATGAGCTGCTCCATGGGGATTTGGTCCAGCGTTTTCCCGCCCTGCACAAAGTGGAGCGGTGCGTCGATGTGTGTGCCCGTGTGAGCATCCATTACAAAGCGCGTTTCCCTGGCACCATCACCATCAATAAAGTCGCGAGTTACGATGAACTGCGGGCGCTTTTCGTCCCTACCCTTCCAGACCGGCATCTCAGTGTGGATAGGCATGGAAATGTCCCAAATTCGCATCACGACCCCCCATTTCGTACGAAATACAACCATCGGCGTCCGTCCTTCGCCAAGAGCAGATCACTCTCGGGTGGCCCCCAAAAACCGCTGGGATAGATGGGGATGTTGCGATCACCCCGCCACCACTGGGCGATTTGGTCGACGAAGCGCCAAGAGTACTCAACCTCATCCCAGCGCGTGAACAGGGTTGAATCGCCTCGCATCACGTCATATAATAGGCGTTCGTATGCTTCTGGCGAATTCAGCCCATCGGCACAGTTGTGGCAGAAATCCATGGATACCGGGACAATCATGCTGGTTGTGCCCAGCTGCTTGGCGTTGAACTGCAGGTAAACACCTTCATCGGGATGCACTCGGATAACTAGAATGTTGGAATCAAGGCGGGTGTCTTCGAAATACAGCACACCCGGCAGCTTCTTGAACTGAATCACGATCTCCGAATACTTCCGCATCAAACGTTTGCCGGTGCGTAGGTAGAACGGCACTCCTGCCCACCTGAAGTTATCTATAGTGGCTTTGAGGGCGACGAAGGTTTCTACCACTGAGTTAGGCGCCACCCTGTCTTCTTCCCGATAGGCTTTGAGTCTTTGAGCAGGATCCCGCCCATATTGACCCCGTACAACCCCTTCAGGTGTTACTTTCAGAGAGCGCAGCACTTTTACCTTTTCATCTCGGATCGATTCTGTGTCCAGCGCGACAGGCGGTTCCATGGCGATCAAGGCCAAAAGCTGCAGCATATGATTCTGCACCATGTCCCGGAGAGCACCTGCCTGCTCATAGTACGGCCCGCGTCCTTCTACACCGACAGTTTCGGTCAAGCTTAACTGAATGTGGTCGATATAGCGGTTGTTCCACAGGGGTTCGAACAAGGTATTGGCAAACCGAATCACCATGATGTTCTGCGCCATCTCTTTGCCCAGGTAGTGGTCAATCCGGTAAATGTTCCGCTCCTGGAACGTACGGCGCACGTCGTTGTTCAGCTCAATGGCAGTAGTGAGATCCTGGCCAAAGGGCTTTTCCACCACCACCCGCTGCCAACTGCCCTTTTGCGAGGCCATACCGTGAGTGTGCAGCTGTCTCGCAATTAGGGCAAAATACTCCGGTGACACTGCCAGGAAATACACCCGATTGCCCGCCGTGCCGTAGATCTTGTCCTTTTCTGAGAGGTAGCGCTTCAGCGGAGCGTATCCATCTAGGTCGTTAAAGTCGAGCCGGTAATAGCTGAACATGGCCAGAAAGCGCTCTAGATCGACCCCCGCCAGATGCGGGGTGCGGGAAAACCGCTCAATCGAGCCGGTGATGTCTGCGCGCAGCTCAGCGGGAGTCTTCTCCCGCCGCCCGATCGACACTACCCCAAATCTCTCCGGCAGAAGTTTCTCCCGCCACAAGTTGTACAGCGCTGGATACAGCTTGCGGTGGGTCAAATCTCCAGTAGCACCAAAAATCACCAAAATGCACGGTTCTAATTTCATTGTCGCCTCACCTGCGTCAAAAGCTCCACGAGATTCTCCTCAAAACGCCGATCATCAGCTGAGGAGCGGGGAGCCAGGCCCTTGGTTCTGCCTCCGGCACGCCTGTACTGCGCTTTCAAATAGCGCTCTTCCAGAAGGAAATCGATGGTGCTCTCGGTAAAAATCCTTCCGGACGGGGAAATGGCACGTGCCCCCTTCCCCAATGCCAAGGCCGCTAGTCCCCAATCCTGCGTCACTACAATATCCCCTGCATGAGTATTGTTTATAACAGCAAGATCGGTGCTGTCCTTTCCCTTTCCCACGGTAATATGGTCGGGGCTGTCAATGAGATGGTCCACCGATGAGATCGTCAAAAGGCGGTATCCCCAACTACCCTTTAGCCTGCGCAAAACCGCCAGACAGCTGCGGGGACAGGCATCGGCATCAACAATGATCTTCAGCATAGCGGTTCCCCTAGACCTGCAGCCCACCGTTTAGCAGCTCTTCCCCCAGACTGCCGTAGCGAGAGAAATTCTCCTGAAATGCTTTAGCGAGCTCGCGAGCCTTGCTTTCGTAGGCAGCTTGATCTGCCCATGTGCTCTTCGGGTCAAGAATCTCCGCTGGAACTCCAGGACAAGCTGTGGGCACTTGGAGGCCGAAGATGGGATCCACCCTGAGTTCCACCTTCACAAGGTCGCCAGCGAGAGCTGCCTTAACGATAGCTCTCGTATAGGCGATGGAAATCCTCTTTCCTACCCCGTACGGTCCACCAGACCAGCCTGTATTGACCAGATATACCTTAGCGCCGTGTGTGTTTACCAAATCCCGCAGCATCTCACCGTATGTCTTGGGAGGCAGCGGCAAGAACGGTTCGCCAAAGCAGGCAGAGAAGGTTGCTTGCGGCTCTTTAATGCCCCGCTCAGTGCCGGCCAACTTACTAGTATACCCTGAGAGGAAATGATAGATTATCTGATTGTCATTCAGGATGCTTACAGGCGGAAGCACACCAAAAGCATCAGCCGTTAAGAAAACAACAGCTCTTGGATGACCGGCCCGGCTTTCCGGAACTCGCCCCTGGATGTGCTCTAGGGGATAGGCCACCCGGGTATTCTCGGTCAGAGAACCGTCGCTGTAATCGGGAACTCTGGTCTCCGGGTCAATAACCACGTTTTCCATCACGGATCCAAACCGGATGGCATCCCAGATCTGCGGCTCGAATTCCTGGGAGAGGTTGATGCACTTCGCATAGCAGCCGCCTTCGAAGTTGAAAATCCCAGCTTCTGACCACCCGTGTTCGTCGTCGCCAATCAGGCGGCGGTCAGGATCGGTGGAAAGGGTGGTCTTGCCGGTGCCCGACAGACCGAAGAACAGCGCACTATCACCCTGCGGCCCGACGTTCGCGGAACAGTGCATGGACAAAACGCCTTTTTGGGGTAGGAGAAAATTCATAATAGAAAAGATTGATTTCTTCATCTCCCCCGCGTAGCCTGTTCCGCCAATTAAGACTACCCGTTCAGCAAACGAGATTACGATGAAGGCCTCGGAGTTTGTGCCCATCTCTGCTGGATCTACCTCCAGGCCAGGAACGGCAATTACGGTGAATTCTGGGGAAAATCCTTGGAGGCTCTCCTTGATGGGGCGGATAAACAGCTGCCGGGCAAACAGATTCTGCCAGGCATATTCATTCACTACCTGGATGCGCATGGCGTGAACCGGGTCTGCGCCCACAAATCCTCGGAAAACAAACAGCTGATCCCGCTCAGCCAAATAGTCTAGGACGCGGCGGTACAGCTTGGCAAATACCTCTTCGGGCATGGGGACGTTGACACTACCCCACGCTACAGCGCCGTCAGTAATGTGATCCCTGACGATGAACTTATCCTGAGGTGATCGGCCGGTGTACTTCCCAGTCTGGACCGCCAAGGCGCCATTGGCCGACAGCTGTCCCTCGCCCCTTGTGATCGCATACTCCACAAGCCGCGCCGCCGATAAGTCCAGCAAAGTCGATTTCCTCTGCAGAATCTCATTCAGCCGTCCTACATACGTTTCAGTCACTGGTCAGCCTCCTCTACTGTTTTGCTATTAGTTCTCACTCTCGCCGCGAATTCCTTTAGCGCCAACCGAAATCAATGCGCAGCGCTTCCCACCGGGGATCCGATTCCAAAAAGCTGAGCAGTGCTCGCAGCTGGCCTTCAACTTGATGGGGATCACCTCCGCAGACTGCTGCTCCAATGGTGGCGCGCCGCCACAGATCCTGGTCAGCAAGCTCAACGATGGAAGCATTGAAGCGCTGCTGAGCTCGCTGAATATTGCTCTTCACGATGCTGCGCTTGTCCTTGAGCGACGCTGAGGCAGGGATATGGAACTCAACAACCAGGCAGCCCACATACATGCACATCACTCCCGCAGTACCCGTTCGATAGTTCCTCCTCCAAGGCAAACCTCACGGTGATAGAACACCACGGCCTGCCCCGGAGTAATCGCACGCTGAGGGGTGTGGAATCGAACCAGGCAGCCATCCGCCGTCAGGGTCACGGTGACTGCTTGATCCGGCTGCCGATAGCGAAACTTGGCAGTACAGTCAAACTCCTTCCCAAGAGCACTTCCCGCCACCCAGTTTACATCAACCGCCTCCAAGCCGTGGGAGTACAGCGCCGGATGATCCTTCCCCTGTGCCACGATGAGAGTATTCGCCGCCAAGTCCTTGTCAACTACAAACCAAGGTTCACCAGCTCCTCCAATGCCTAGGCCCTTGCGCTGGCCCAAGGTGTGAAACATCAACCCATCGTGGTAGCCCTTGAACTCGCCGTCCACGGTACGGATTTCGCCGGGCTGGGCAGGCAAATACTTGCTGAGGAACTCCTTGAAATCTTTCTCCCCGATAAAACATATACCGGTACTGTCCTTCTTGTGCGCAGTAGCCAGGCCCGCTTCCGCCGCCAGCCTGCGTACCTCCGCCTTGGTCAAGTGCCCGATGGGAAAAAGGGTCTTCCGCAGCTGCTCCTGGCCAAGGATGTAAAGAAAATACGTTTGATCTTTGCTTGCGTCAGCGCCCCGAAGCAGGGCAAACTCACCTTCATGCTGCCTGATGCGGGCATAGTGTCCGGTGGCCAGATAGTCGGCTTCCAGCTGCATCGCCTTCTCCAAAAAGGCTTTAAACTTAATCTCCTTGTTGCACATCACATCGGGGTTAGGAGTGCGCCCCCGCCGATATTCATCTAGAAAGTACAGGAAAACCTTGTGCCAGTATTCCTGCTCAAAATTGACGGTATAGTAAGGGATTCCAATTTGGTCGCATACCCGCCGCACATCGTCATAGTCCAATTCGGCCGTGCAGACGCCAAATTCATCTGTGTCATCCCAGTTCTTCATAAACACCCCGATGACATCATAGCCGGCTCGCTTTAGGAGCAGTGCGGCCACGGAGGAGTCTACGCCCCCCGACATGCCTACCACTACACGTTCTTTCATTCTGGAAAATCCTCCTCTAGACACGAGGAATATTTGATTGCATTTTTGTGTTTCAAATGTTAGTATTGTGTTATACACGCATGACAAAGGATGGTTCCTATGGCAGATGGCAAGGCCTCATTCTTCCTGTCCGGCAGCAGAACGGGCTGCCTTCTTTTACATGGATTCACCAGTACCCCGGCTGAGCTGCGGCCCTTGGGCGAGGCTCTGCATCGCGCCGGTTACACAGTTCATGCGCCGCTCCTTCCCGGTCACGGCACGTCACCGGAGGACCTTCTCCACATCACCTACTGTGATTGGATCGAAGGGGCCCAGCAGGGTCTCAACCGTCTGAAACAGGGATGCAGCAGCGTTGTTGTAATCGGTCACTCCATGGGCGGCCTTTTGGCTCTGCAGATGGCTGCCCGCAACCGGGTAAGCGCGCTCGTTACCATTGCTGCTGCCCTCAAAGTGGCAAATCCTCTGGTTGGCTGGGCCTGGCTGCTGAAGTACTTCCAGCCGTACGTAGAAGCGGAGCGAAGGTCACATCCGCCAGCGGTCCAGCAGTATCTGCTACATTATTCCAGGTTTCCCACGGCTGCCGTTGCAGAACTGCACAACTTGGCTGCCCATACCAAAACGATTCTGCCCCACATTACCGCTCCCGCCTTGATCGTGCAAACGCGGGACGACCGAACGGTGAAACCTGAAAGCGCGCAGATAATCTATGCAAAGATCGCCTCGCGCCGTAAGGAATGCTGCTGGCTCGAAGAGGGTACCCACAACCTACCCGCAATTGCTCCTCATAACCAAGCGCTGTTCCACAAGATCTTGGAGTTCATTGCCGGGGAGAATCTTCACCGGGCCTGGGACTGGGCCTCACCGGAAAACTGACTGTAATACAGGTCCGCATAGAACCCGCCCTTATTCAGGAGCTGCGCATGAGTACCCTGCTCTACGATCTCGCCGTTGTTCACCACCAAGATCCAGTCAGCACCTTGAATTGTAGACAGACGGTGGGCGATCACAAAGCTAGTGCGATCCTTCATGAGCTCTGCCATGCCTTGCTGAATGAGGAGCTCCGTACGGGTATCCACTGAGCTGGTAGCCTCGTCTAAGATCAGAACAGCTGGATCGGCCAGCACAGCCCGGGCGATTGTGAGCAGCTGGCGCTGCCCTTGGGAAATGTTTGTCCCGTCCTCAGACAGAACTGTATCATAGCCATCAGGCAGCGTGCGAATAAAGTGATCTGCATGAGCGGCGCGAGCAGCTGCCACAATCTCCGCCTCAGTTGCTCCAGCACGGCCGTAAGCAATGTTTTCCCTGATAGTACCGTGAAACAGCCATGTGTCCTGCAGCACCATACCGAATGCCTTCCGCAGGCTTCCCCTGGTGATCTTGGTTATATCCTGCCCATCAATCTTGATCTCGCCCTGATCGGCATCGTAAAACCGCATCAGGAGGTTGACCAGGGTAGTTTTTCCCGCGCCGGTCGGTCCCACAATTGCGATAGTCTGGCCCGGTTTTGCATGGATATTTACGTTTTTCAGGACCTGTTTCCCAGGTTCATAGCCGAAGGTAACATCCTTGAAGTCCACTCCGCCTGAGGGCCTTTCCAGGATCTGCGCATCACTTGCGTCGGCCTGCTCTTCTGCCTCATCAAGAAGCTCAAATACCCGCTCTGCCGCGGCGACGGCCATCTGCAGCATGTTCAATATGTTGGCCACCTGGGTGATGGGCATGGTAAACCAGCGAGAATACTGAATAAATGCCTGAATATCACCGATCGCGATCTGACCGCGCAGCACAAGCAAGCCCCCCAGCACACTGATAGCCACGTACCCCAAGTTCCCTACAAGACCTACTAAAGGCATGGTTACACCGGAGATAAACTGGGCTTTCCAGCTGTGCTCATACAGCTGCCCGTTGGTGTCATCAAACTGCTCAAGGGCCGTTGGTTCGAGCCCATAGGCTTTGACAACAGCATGGCCGGTGTACATCTCCTCCACATGACCGTTGAGCTCTCCCAGCCAGCGCTGTTGTCCAGCAAAGAACTTCTGAGAACGGGAAACCACCATAATGCTGAACAACCCGCTCAAGGGCAGCATGGTCATTGTAACCAAGGTCATACTGGGGCTGATCCTGAGCATCATAATGAACACCCCTACCACGGTAACCAGGGAGGTGACCAGCTGAGTAATGCCCTGCTGGAGAGTTTGACTCACCATATCCACATCGTTTGTTACCCTGCTGAGTATATCACCGTGGGGAGTGCTGTCATAGTAACGCAGAGGGAGCTTAGCCAGCTTAAGGTTAATGTCCTCCCGTAGAGCATAGACAGTACCTTGAGTTACACTCGCCATGATGTACTGCTGGAGATAGGTAAACCCAGCCCCAACCAGGTATAGGCCGGCCAGCAGTGCCAGGATCCTGCCAAGGGACGCAAAATCGATCGCTGCTCCCGGAACCCCTTGGATCTTTTCCATTACGCCTTGAAACAGAATGGTTGTTGCCCTACCGAGAATGCGGGGCGAGACAATGCTGAACAACGTACTGAGCACTGCGACTGCGCACACGACTGTCAAAGCCGCGCCGTGCGGCCTGAGGTATTCCATCAGCCTCCGTACCGTGCCGCGGAAATTCTTGGCACGCTCGAGCGGCATACCCTTTGTGCCTGGTCCATGCCTCATGCCGTTTCCTCCCCACCGAGCTGCGATGCTACAATCTCCCTGTACACGGGACAGCTCTGCAGCAGTTCTCCGTGGGTCCCTTTGCCCACAATCCGGCCAGAATCCAAAACGAGAATCTGGTCTGCCTGGAGAATCGAGCTGACTCTCTGCGCCACAACAATCACTGTCTTATCGCGCGCGACTTGGCGTAAAGCGGCCCGGAGGTTAGCATCAGTCTTGTAGTCCAGCGCCGAAAACGAATCATCAAGCAGGTAAATGTCTGGCTGCCGGACCACAGCTCGAGCAATAGCCAGCCGCTGCTTTTGACCGCCTGATACATTTGTGCCTCCTTGGCTGATGGGGGCCTCAAACTGCCCGTCTTTCTCCAGTATGAACTTGAGGGCTTGGGCCACTTCCGCTGCCGCCCTCAGCTCGCTGTCGTCGGCATCACGCCTACCTGCCCTGATGTTGGAGGCGATCGTCCCCGAAAACAGCACCGCCTGCTGAGGCACATATCCCAGTCTTTCCCGCAAGCTGCTCAGGGACATAGTGCGAATATCGACGCCGTCAATTCTGATAGAGCCAGACTGGGGATCAAAAAACCGGGGAATCAAATTAATCATGGTGGACTTGCCCGCGCCAGTACCCCCGATAATTGCTGTAACCTCTCCAGGCCTGGCAGTGAAGGAAATATCCGCCAGGACCGGCGCTTCGGCTCCAGGATAGGTAAAGGTGACACGGTCGAACTCCACGACGCCCGGTCCACGAACGGCAGCCGTAGGCTTCTCAGGGTCCTGAACAAGCGGTTCGGTTTCCAGCACTTCGTTGATCCGGTCTGCCGAAGCAGCCGCACGCGGCAGCATGACGAAAATCATCGACATCATGACGAGGGACATCATGATGTGCATAGCGTACTGAATAAACGCCATCATATCTCCCAAGGCCATTTCCCCCACTGCGATGCGCTTGCTCCCAAACCAGACAAGTCCCACAGTGGTGAGATTCAGAATCAAGCTCAAAAGCGGCATGAGCAGCGCCATGATGCGCATCACCTTGAGTGTTGTCGCGGTCAGCTCACGATTGGCGTTCCGAAAGCGCGCTTGTTCGAAGGAGGTTCTGTCAAAGGCGCGAATCACCCTGACGCCCGTAAGCTGTTCCCGCACAACCCGGTTGAGCTGATCAAGTTTGCCTTGGATCTGCCGAAACAGGGGCATAACGCTGCGTGCCACCAGCACAATTGCCGCAGCCAAGATAGGCAGCACTGCAAGGAGCATGGCAGCCAGCTTTGTGTCTTTCGCCAATACCATCACGATGCCGCCCACCGCCATCATGGGCCCCCGCGCGGCAATGCGAGTAAGGGTGAGGAAAACCTGCTGGATCTGATGCACGTCATTGGTAGTGCGAGTAATCAATGATGCGGTTCCCAGTTCGCTAAACTCCTGCATTGAGAACGACTGAACGCGGGAAAAGACGGCTCGCCGCATATCCC
Source organism: Bacillota bacterium (assembly GCA_012521465.1). Lineage (GTDB taxonomy): Bacteria > Bacillota > Limnochordia > Darwinibacteriales > Darwinibacteriaceae > 1109. The sequence continues at coordinate 19,560 of JAAYMI010000073.1, forward strand.
GGCCGACCGCCGCTGAGACGCGGGACTCAAGGTAACTTCCACCAACGGCAAGTACCGTGCCCACCAGTGCTACCACAAGCATGACTCCACCTACTCGCCAGATCAGGGCGATATTCCCGGGCACGATGCCCTCGTCCACGATCTGCGACATCAGATTGGGCAGCATCAATTCAGCCAAAGCCTGGAAGAAGACAGCCGCTAACACAAGACCGACTGACAGCCGATATGGATTCAAGAATCTGGCTAGTTTCCACATTTCGGTTTCCTCATCTCACTAAACTGCTGAACCCTACGGATCAGGCGGATCAGTTCTCGCGCATCCTCCGCACCCAGAAACTCCACTAGGCGGCGCATGTGCTCCTCAAACATGCACCGCCCTTCCTCCACAAGCTGCCGCCCCTCACTGGTCAGTTCCACTAGCACCGCTCTGCGATCAGGAGTTCCCTGGCGCCGTCTGACAAAGCCCCGTGCCTCCAGAGCGTTGACAAGCGAAGTGACCGTCGGCCGGGCAATCTGCAGGCGTTCGCCTAACTCGGAAGGCTGCATACCTGTCCAGCGCTGAACACAGTGGTGGTGCAGGCACAGAAGGAGAGTCATCTCGCTGGGAGTGACAGGAAGATCTACCTCCGGCCGCCAATGGCTCCGTTTGAGCGTCTCTAATGCATTTATCAGGTCCATGGTCAAATCAGATTCGCTGTGCACGAGTACACCTCAGGTAGTTTTGGTTACAAACAATTAGACAACATAATTATTTTCCCTCTAAAGCTGCTGCGTGTCAAGAAAAAAAGGGAAGGCCACCACTAGTGGACTTCCCGAGTGTCTCTCAAACGCTCTCCCCATATCAGGTCTTCTCAGCGCACCGCGCGATAAGTTCATTGAAGAATGTCACGGCCTCCGTAATATCCTGCTCACTTGGTCGCCCCTTCGCGATGCCTCCTATGAGCCTAAATGGACCAAATGTGCAGAAGCCCGGACACCCAAAGGTGCCAAGTAATTGTGCCGCTTTTGCCCGGAATATGCGCACCAGCGCATCTGTTTTCGGCCGTTTCGCGCCATAGGTGTACACCACGAAAACTCGCTTTCCCCTCGGCAGATGCTCTTCCGCGAACTCCAGCACACTAGTGTGCAGCTGAAAGCCGTAGGTGCCTGATGCAAAACCGATCAAGTCATATGCAGACAGATCGGTCCTACCGCCGCTGGATGCGTCGATCAGTGTGATATCACCCAGCCTGGCAATGGCATCCACCAGTCTCTTCGTGTTTCCATGATGTTTGGAATAGTAGACGATCGCCGTTTTCATGGCACCCATTCCTTTGTCGCAGTGAGATCCCGGACTAGCCTTCTAGGCAAGAATCACCTTGTGATAAACCTTCTTGCCTTTCTTAATTATGAGCTCGCCGTCACGGAACCGGTCCAAGGTAACGAGCTGGTCGATAGACTCCACCCGTTCGCCATCAAGGTGGACGCCCCCTTGCTGCACGAGCCGCCGTCCTTCACTGCGAGAAGCCGCCAGACCCGTTTCCGTCAGGAGCGTGAGAACGTCCATTCCTCTTTCGAAGGCTTCCTTGTGCAGGGTTGTGGAAGGCATGTGTTCGCTCTCGCCTGTGCCGCCGAACAGAGCTCGCGCTGCGGACTGGGCTTTGTCAGCCTCCTCTTCCCCGTGGACCAGCTTGGTTACCTCATAGGCCAAGACTTCTTTGGCGCGGTTGATCTCAGCGTCCTTTAGACTGCCGAGGCGCCTGACTTCATCCATGGGAAGGAGCGTAAGGAGCGCCAGGCAGTTTTCCACATCCTGATCATCCACGTTGCGGAGGTACTGGTACAGCTCATAGGGTGACGTCCTCTCCGGATCAAGCCAGACTGTTCCCGCCTCCGTCTTGCCCATCTTCTTGCCCGTACTCGTGGTAAGGAGCTTCATAGTCATTGCATAGACGGGCGCATTCTCCTCCCTGCGTACCAGTTCATAGCCGCCCAGGATGTTGGACCACTGGTCATTGCCCCCGATCTGCAGGCGGCAGTTGTAGCGGCGGTAAAGCTGGAGGAAGTCATAGGACTGCATCAGCATGTAGCTGAATTCCAAGAACGTGAGGCCTGTCTCAAGACGTGACTTGTAGCACTCCGCTGCCAGCATGCGGCTTACAGAAAAATGCCGCCCGATGTTCCTGACGAATTCAAGGAAGAGCATGTCCTTGAACCACTCCAGATTGTTGACCACCCGCACGCTGCCATTCTCCAGGTTCAGGAAACGACCAAACTGTGCCCTAAACAGTTCCACGTTAGCCGCGATGTCTTCCTGAGACAGCATCTTACGCATGTCTGTCTTGCCTGATGGATCACCGACCATGGTGGTGGCGCCGCCCAAGAGCACAATCGGCTTGTGCCCAGCCCGCTGCATGTGGATCATGGTCATGATGGGAATGAGATGACCTAGGGTGAGGCTGTTGGCCGTGGCATCGAATCCAATGTAGAACGTCACAGACTCGGTGCCCAGCAGCTCCCGCAGTTCATCAGGATACGTGCACTGCTCTATAAAACCCCGCTCTTGTAGAATATCGAAAACATTGCTCATAAGCACACCTCCAAGACTAATAGAAAAAAGTCCCCCCGCCTGTTTAAGGACGAGAGAACCCGTGGTACCACCTTAATTCACGCCGCAGCGCCTCTTGCCATGCTAACGGATGGCACCCGCAGCAGTCTCCTGCTGGAGCTCAGGAGTGTACTTCGCCGTACCACGTGCTGCAGGCTTCGCACCACCCAGCCTGCTCTCTGCTTGTGTAACCATGGCCGACTACTCAGTCCGTCACAGCTAGATACGATATGTGGCTGTTTGCATAATAACACACGGCCGAAGCCGCTGTCAACGCGCATCCGCCCTCTGGCAGAGGCACTTTTCGACATTGAGCTTGCGTTGATCGGCCGCATAGAGCAGTTCTTCCATCCGGGTTTGAGCCGCTTCGACATACGCTTGATCCTTAATGCCGGGCAGGTTGATCTTCACATTGTAGGCAGCGCCCTGCACCGCCGCCCAGCTCAGCTGCCCCGCCACACAGACATCACTGATCGCGCTGGCCGCGCAGTGTTCAGCCACTGCCTCCGCGATGGCCAGCATTCTGACAGCCACTTCCATCACCTCAAGGGGAACTGCTGCCGCTCCTTGGTACGCCGCCTCAATGGCCCGGGAGCGTTCTGCTCTTTCTGCTGGAGTGCCCTTTGACATGCGCAGCGCCTGGATGACTTGAGCAAAGGCATCCGCATCCCTCTGAATCAACGCGCTGAGCTTGGCAGTAAGTTCTTCCGCTTCTGCCAGTGCGCTGTGGAGCTCAGTGCTGTCGGCCTGCCTTAAACTGATTCGTGCTACCATCTGTACTAAGCTGCCGGCAGCAGCACCAGCTAAAGCCGAAGCGCTCCCACCTCCCGGCACCGCTTTATCGGAAGCAAGTTCAGCTAGAAACTGACTGAGAGTCAAATCTAGTAACATCTCCATCCCCTTTCTCCTGCGGCTTCTGATAGACAACTTGTCCCCGTTTGATCACTGTTTCCACTAGGTCTGCTCCCACGAAATATGGGATGTGGCGGTAGTGCGAGACAGCGAAGATCGCCAAGTCAGCCTGCTTGCCAACGGCTAGGCTGCCAATCCGATCCGCCCGGTCTAGGCTTGCCGCGGCATTGATGGTCGCGGCATTAATGGCCTCCTCCGGGGTCAATCCCATGTAGAGGCAGGCCAGCGACATTACCAACAGCATGCTGGGCACTGGTGCTGATCCCGGGTTGAAGTCTGTAGCCAGCGCCACTGGCAGACCTGCACTTATCATTTTGCGGGCTGGGGTGTAGCGCTTTTTCAGAACAAAAGCAGTAGCAGGCAGCAGTACGGGCATTACTCCTCCTGTGCGCAGCGCATCAATCCCGCGATCGGATACCTGGAGAAGGTGGTCGGCGGATGCCGCCCGCAGCTCCCCTGCGAGCTCCGCTCCTCCCAAGCCAGTCATTTCATCGGCGTGCAGGCGCAGCTTAAAGCCCAGTTCCTGGGCCCGCTGCATGATCCGGCGGGTCTGATCAACTGAAAAAACACTTGCTTCACAGAAGACATCGCAGTACTCGGCCAGTCCGCGCCGGGCGATCTCAGGAAGCATTTCGACGATAATAGCGTCCACATATTCTTCTTCGCGCCCGCGATATTCCGGCGGCCAAGCATGAGCCCCGAGAAACGTTGGTACCAGTTCAATAGGATGCCTTTGACTTAGGATCTGCACAGCACGCAGCTGCTTAATTTCCGTTTCAAGGTCAAGGCCGTAGCCGCTTTTGCATTCCACCGTTGTGACGCCTTGACTCAACATCCAGCCGAGACGCTGGAGACCACTATCTACCAATTCATCCAAGGATGCAGCCCGCGTCGCCCGTACTGAACTAAGAATGCCGCCTCCGGCAGCCATAATGTCCATGTAATCTACTCCCTGGGCGCGCAAGTAAAACTCTTGTTCGCGGCTTCCCCCAAACACAAGATGGGTGTGGGAATCCACAAGTCCTGGAAGCACAACTTTGCCGGCAGCATTGATCACAGTGGTGTCTGGGCTCACATCAACGGCGTCAGCACACTCTGCCATGGTACCGACCCCGATGATGATGCCGGAAGCACACGCAACCCAGCCTTCAGCGATGACCGTCAGCCTGTTCATGTCTTGGCCGGAGACGGCCTCGGATTTGGCGGGCGTCGCAATCTGGCCATTCACAACCACAAGTTCTGGCTTCAGCCTTGCCATGGTGCACCTCCTACAAATTCTGCAGGCGATTTTCGAGAAGCTGTTCTGGGCTGAAACCCTCCACCTGCAGATACCACTCTGCAGCCTCGATCAGGGCATCCTGCGGAACCAAGCCAACTATCTCTGTTCCAACCACCGGCACTCCAAACCGGGCTGCCTCCCGGCGTATGGTTTCCAAGACACGATAAATAGGCGTCTGTTTGTAGTTTTCCAGGTTCATGGAAACCTGTACCTGATTGCGATCCGCGAGGAACACCCCCATGGCTTTCACATTGAGAAATCCACCATTGCGCGTGCGCACCGCCCTGGCAATGGCGTCTGCCACAGCTTTGTCCGCAGTACCAAGATTTACGTTGAACGCGATGAGAGGCAGGCGGGCTCCCACTGCAACGGCACCAGCCGTCGGGTGCAGGTGAGGACCTCCCACGTCCGGCAGGCGTTCGCCCTTGGCCGTGGCATCCTTGAGTCCTTCATATTGACCCTTGCGGATGGTGCTTAAATCGGCACGTTCGCGCGTGCGGGCCGCCTCGCCGTAAAAATACACCGGCAGGCCTAGTTCCTCCCACAGCTTCTCACCCAACTCCCACGCAGCAGCTGCACATTCTCTCAGAGAAATGCCGCGAATAGGGATGAGAGGAATTACGTCCACGGCGCCGATCCGGGGATGTGCACCCACATGCTTGTTCATATCGATCTCTGCCACCGCTTTCCGGGCCATGGCCAAACAAGCTTGGGAAACGCCGGGCAGATCGCCCACGAAAGTTATCACTGAGCGGTTGTGGTCGGGATCGGATGAATAATCCAGTAGGTGTACGCCTGGCCGCTGCCTGACTTGATCCACCACAGCTTCCACAACTTCCATGCGCCGCCCTTCGCTGATGTTGGGCACACACTGCACCAAGACACTCACCATCAATCCCTCCCGTCCAACATGGGGATTTTGATGCCCTTCGCCCGTGCCGTACGAATGGCAATCTCATAGCCGGCATCAGCGTGACGGACAACGCCCGTGCCCGGGTCTGTCGTAAGCACCCTCTCCAGACGGGCCGCTGACTCATCAGTACCGTCTGCCACCACCACCATACCAGCATGAATTGAGAGTCCAATTCCAACTCCTCCGCCGTGATGTACGGAAATCCATGTAGCACCATTTACCGCATTTATAAGTGCGTTTAGTATGGGCCAATCAGCAATCGCGTCCGAGCCGTCTTTCATGTTTTCCGTCTCGCGGTAAGGAGACGCAA
>JAAYMI010000007.1 GCA_012521465.1 Bacillota bacterium
CAGTTGTCCATTCCGTAGTTTTTACTGGAGGCAAGACATGAATCTGCTTGTTGGATGGGATAGACTGAATGCGGACGATGTGGAGCTGATCCGTCAACGCACTGGCGCCCAGATTCTGCAGCCCGAATCGCGGGAGCAGGTGGCGGACTTGGTTCCCGAAGCGCAGGTGATCTTTGGGTTTATCAACCCAAGCCTTCTTGCGAACGCTGTGAACTGTCAGTGGCTGCAGATTCCGTACGCAGGAGTGGAAAGGGTAGTAAGTGTCCCCTGGGGGAATCCAAAGATGGTGCTCACGAATGGCAGTGGGGTTTTCGGACCCAACATCGCTGAGCACGTCATCGGTATGCTGCTGGCCTTTAACAGGGGACTGCACATTGCCAGGGACTATCAGCACAGCCGAATCTGGCAGTGGGAAGAGCCCTATCCGTTCCGGGAACTGACAGGAGCCTGCGTGGGTATATTGGGATTTGGCGACATCGGTCGGCATACCGCCAGGCGGTTGGCGGCGTTTGACTGCCGTGTGATTGGCTTTCGCACTCAACCAAGGGGCGATGAGGCGCACGCTGCGGCTGTCTATCCGCTGGCGGAACTGGACAGCCATCTGCCCAGCTTGGACTATTTGGTCTGCGCTCTGCCCCATACACCAGCAACTGTGGGCTTTTTGAATAGAGAGCGGCTGCAGCGGCTGCCGCGACGTGCCGTGGTGATTAATGTGGGGAGAGGATCGCTCATCGCAGAGCAGGACTTAGTCGCCGTGCTGAAGGAAGGTGCGATCGCCGGAGCCGGTTTGGATGTGCTCCCGCACGAACCGCTGCCCCCGGAAAGTGAACTGTGGAGCCTGCCCAATGTAATCATCACGCCGCACAACAGCGGCCTAACACCGTTTCTCAAGGAGAGGGCTTTGGAGATATTCTTTGAAAACTGGCGGAGTTTTGTAGAGACGGGTATGCCGAGCCGCAACCTTGTGGCTCGGGAGCGGGGATATTAAAAAGCCCCGCTTCAGCGGGGCGGCACCTCAATGTTACGAGGCGCACTCTTTATTGCATTCCGTATTATTGCAGGCAGGTGCAGAAGTGGTCCGACTATCGTTGACATAGAAACCGGGCCCTTTAAAGATAATACCCACATTCCTGCTGATCAACCTCTGCACTGCTCCACCACAGGTTGGACAAACAGATATGGGGTCGTCCTTAATACTCTGTTCTAGTTCGAACTGACCGCAGTGCTCACACCGATAATCATATTTCGGCATCTGGCGTCCCTCCTTCTTATTTCTAGGGACTATTCTACATCCTTGTGCACAGGAGTGCAAGCCTGTTCATCTGCATTTATCAAACAGCAAGGGGAGCCATTCATCATGACAAACTCAACTTCGAGGTTCTTACATCTGCTATTCATCGCACTACTACTCCTATCTGCTCCAGTATTAGCGGCGGAAACAGAAGCGCCCACGAATATCACCCTCAAGCTGCCTGAGCTTAAACTTAGCGATGAACTAGAGCAAGAGGTTTCGCACTTTGATTTCGATGCTGCGCTAGCGGAAGTGCATATGGACGACGATGCGGCCTATGTGGTAAGCCAGATTAACCAGGCTATTTCAGAGCTGCAGGATCTCGCTGCCGATGTAGAACTAGTGGAAATCCGGGGAGAACGCCAGGAAGTGGTGGCGCTGAAGTTCTCAGCTAGTCTCGCACACAAAGTAATTCGCATGGAGTTTAGCAAGCCAAGCGCCCTCAAGGGGCAGATCTATGTGGCTGATCAAAAGGCCATGGAAGTGCGGATGTACCTGCCGGTGAGCAATCAGATTGCTGTGCAGCGCATTGAGAATATCAGCAACGAGGCAGCGAGCGCTCTAAATGTGACTGACCTCGACATCAATACTCTATTTGACTTCTCCCGTTACGAGGTGGCGTTGGTTGACAGCATCGAAGACAGCGGTGTTGTGACCTACACCCTGCGTTTGTCAGGGTTTGAGAACCAAGTTCAATATGTGGAGGTGCGCAGCGACACCTTCATCCCGCACAAGGTTGTAGTGTGCGAGAATGATACCGTGGTGGGAAGCGTCACCTTCGCAAATGTGGTTTTGGACCAAAATCTGTCGGCCGAAACAATTACCAAACTGCCTGCGGCCAAGGAAGTGCGATTGTAGGAGGATTTTGGCTTGAATGTAGTGCGTGTTGGGGTGTCAAAACTTGCGGTTTTTCTCCTGGTGCTGTGGTGCCTCGGTGGGCAGGAGGCATTAGCGGTGTCGCTCAAGGGGGATATGCTGTTCGGCTATGGTACCGGCGGCTGGCAAGCTGGCTTGGGGTTAACCCAAGAGACAGTCAGGACTATTGGCTTCTTTGGGTACGAAAAAACCGGGATCATCGGCTACTTAACGCTTGATGACAATGTTGATACCATCTCCAGCTGGATCGGCGGGCACAAGCAAGTCAGTGTTGGTAATATCGGTTACACGTTGGAGGTGTTTGTGGCTAACACGCAGCGGCCTGTATTGTCCACGTTTATGGACAACGTCGCGCCCCACGTCGGCGCATATGGAGAGTACAGCCGCATGTACGGAGAGTACGGCCACGGGTTGAGTGGTACCGCTCAGCTGTATGTGGACGAGAACGGGGGACTCGATTACATAATTCAGCCATACCTCCAGCTGAGGCGGGGCGGCACGTGGCGTTTCTCCGCACAGCTGGGTACGTCATTTGGAATAGGATTGACATACCTGGAGCCGAGTGAGACACTAAAGCTAGATCTCGCTTACAAGGAAGAAGGCTTCAGCGCATACGGCTTGTTGGACGTTCCGAATGAACCCATGTCCATCGGAGCGGGCTGGAACGGCGACCGCCTGCAGGGATTTGTCCGGTATTATTTCTAATATTTATCAGGCGTGAACAGCCTTTGAGACGAAGGAGCGCAGTCCTTCGTTTCTCGCGTCTAGAACTAGGGAGTGATAGCCGTGCATGTCGTGCTGTTTGAACCAGAGATTCCGGCCAACACCGGCAACATCGCCAGGCTCTGCGTTGGTACGGGTACGAAGCTGCATCTCATCCGTCCTTTGGGTTTTTTCCTCACTGACCGGCACCTGCGTCGGGCCGGCCTTGACTACTGGGACTACCTTGACCTGAAAGTGCATGATTCATGGGACGATTTCGCGGCAGCCGTCAGCACAGGCAGACTCTACTTCGTCGAAACTGGCGGCAAGAAGCTGTACACGGAGCCGCAGTATGAAGCAGATGATTACTTCGTGTTTGGGAGTGAGACAAAGGGACTGCCCACCTCCATCCTAGAACGCTGGCCGGATCAGATCATTACCATTCCTCAGGTCAAAGTGCGGTCGCTTAATCTTGCTAACACGGTGGCTATCGTCGTATACGAGGCGTGGCGGCAGTTAGGGTTTAGGATGGAGGGATAAGTCAAGTCAAGGCAGGATAAATCGGTGTTCTACCGAATTACTATTTGGTGTGCCTAAAGACATCTTGGGTGTGAGGTGAAAGGATACATGTCACTTAAGACGTTTTTCGGAGGTATCCATCCGAAATACGCGAAAGAACTAACAGCTGAAAGTCCAGTTGAGATTTTATCAGCACCCGAGACAGTAGTTGTTCCAATGCTGCAGCATATTGGAGCTCCCGCTGTCCCGACTGTTAAAAAGGGAGATGAAGTCCTGGCCGGGCAGGTGATTGGGGAAGCGACCCAGCCCGTCAGTGCACCCGTGCATTCCCCTGTATCTGGTAAGGTTGTGGCTGTCACTGATCGGCCGCACGTTAATGGTCGGTCAGTGCTTTCTGTTGTTATTGAGAATGATGGAGAGAATAAGTGGGTGGAACTTGAGCCCCATCCCGACCCAGTGCAGCTTGATCGCAGTGTGATTCTGGACAAGATCAGGGCTGCCGGAATTGTAGGAATGGGGGGAGCAGGCTTTCCCACAGCCGTTAAGCTCAGGCCTCCGAAAGATGCGGCTATTGATGTATTGCTTATCAATGGTAGTGAGTGTGAACCTTATCTCACCTCCGATCACCGCTTGATGTTAGAGAGTGCTGCAGACGTCATTCTGGGAGCCAAGTTGTTGGCCAAGGCCTGCGGGGCGAAGAAGATCGTCATCGGTGTGGAAGACAATAAGCGTGACGCAGTTGCGGAGTTGAAGAAGCATGCGGGCGCGATTGAGATTGTCCTTCTCGACACAAAGTACCCTCAAGGCGGGGAGAAACAGCTCATTAAGGCCGTTACAGGGCGCGAGGTCCCCAGCAATGGGCTTCCCTTCCAAGCAGGGGTCGTGGTGCAGAATGTGGCCACCGCGGCTGCAGTGGCGCAGGCAGTCAGAGATGGTAAGCCGCTCGTTGAAAGAATCGTCACCGTTACTGGGTCGGTAATCAACGAGCCCCGCAATTTTCTCGTACCGATCGGTACGCCACTGCACAACTTAATTGAGGCAGCCGGAGGGTTTACGGAAGAGCCAGGCAAAGTGCTAGTGGGCGGTCCGATGATGGGTATGGCCCAGCACAGTCTGGACGCGCCTGTGGTTAAGACTGTGAACGGGATTCTAGCCCTGAGCAAAGGGGAAGCAGTTGTCCCTGAACCTCTGCCCTGTATAAAATGTGCGCGCTGCGTTGACGTGTGTCCCGTCTACCTGTTGCCGCTCCGGCTAGAAGCATTCGGGATGCATGAGATGTGGGACGAGGCCAAGGAATACGGTGCCATGGACTGCATTGAATGCGGATGCTGCACTTATATCTGTCCGTCCAAGCGGCCGCTTCTGCACTATATTCGGGTCGCCAAAAACCAGATAGTGGCTATGAGCCGCAAACAGGGTAATTAAAGGAGGGTTGGTCATGGAAGATTTGAAGCTAGTTATCTCACCAAGCCCCCATGTACGTGATACAGACACGACAGAAGGGATTATGGTTGCAGTACTGATTTCACTTATCCCGGTGCTCGCAGCAGCGGTGTATTTCTTTGGCTTTAGCGCTATCCGCCTGGTCCTGTTGGGTGGGGCCACCGCGGTAGCCACAGAAGCGGTTTTTCAGAAGCTGCGGAACAAACCCATCACGGTCTGGGACGGGAGTGCGCTGGTTACTGGCGTCCTTTTGGCACTGACCGTACCGCCCACGCTGCCAAGCTGGATGATTATTGTCGGATCTGTCGTGGCCATAGTCATTGGCAAGCAGGTGTTTGGTGGATTGGGTCACAATATATTCAACCCTGCCTTGGTCGGTCGGGCGTTTTTGACTGCATCCTTTGTTGGATCAATGACCGCTTGGACAGGCCCGTTTGATACCATTACCCGGGCCACGCCGCTCGTGGTGGGCGCAGCCAGAGTTCGTCTGCCTGATCTGTTCTTTGGCTCGGTTGCAGGTTCACTCGGGGAGACGTCAGCCCTGGCTATTTTGCTCGGTGGCATCTATCTGTTTTACAGAGGCATTCTCGATCATCGCATCACCTTAGGAGTGCTTAGCGCCGTAATTGTCATGAGCTTCCTGACAGGCGCCAACCCCGTATATGGGATCCTCTCGGGAAGCGTCCTCTTCGGAGCAGTCTTCATGGCCACCGATATGGTGACGTCACCCTATACACCTCGGGGCCGCTGGATCTTCGGCGTTGGTGTAGGGTTGATTATCATGCTGATCCGTACCTGGGGAAGCATGCCTGAAGGTGTTACCTATGCCATTCTCCTTATGAACGCGGCCACGCCACTCATTAACCGGTGGACACGTCCGCGGATCTATGGACAGGGGGTGCAGAGAAGTTGAATGAATCTGTACGCATGATTGTCGTACTGGCCGTTATTGCCATGCTTTCTGGTGGGCTGCTCGCTGGCGTGTATGAGTGGACCAGCGGGATCATCGCTGAAAACGAACTGCGGGAGATGCAGAGCTCTGTATTCCAGGTACTGCCTGGAACAGTAAGGATTGAGCTTCTCGATACAGCCCCCAGCACCCTCGTGGAGGACGATCCCACCACGATGCGTGAAGTGGAGCAGACCACCACTCAGATCTTTGTGGGGTACGATGATAGGGATGACGTGACTGGCTTTGCCTTCGTAGGTGAAGGAGCTGGCTATGGTGGCGCCATCCGGATTCTGGTGGGCGTGGACGACAACAGCGGCGCGATCTTAGGCCTTGCGGTGCTCAGCCACAGCGAGACTCCAGGTCTCGGTTCCAAGATTGAGGAAGCCAGCTTTAGGAATCAGTTCGTGGGCAAGACACTAGATGACCCCATTGCCGTGGGCAAGGATATCAATGCTTTAACGGGAGCTACCGTTTCCAGCCGCGCAGTGACAGAAGCGGTGCGCAGGGGCTTTGCAGATGCCGCAGCTGCTTACGAAAGGAGTAGGTAAGATGGGCATTGTTAAAGAGTTCGTCAAGGGTTTGTGGAACGACAACCCAACGTTTCGGTTGCAGATCGGATTGTGTCCCACACTGGCCGTTACTTCCAGTGCCTTAAACGGAGTGGGCATGGGAGCCGCCACTACTTTTGTTCTCATGTGCTCCAGCATTCTCATCAGTGCTTTGCGGAATGTGATTCCTAGTAAAGTTCGTATCCCCTGCTTTATTGTGGTAATCGCCACGTTTTCCACCGTGGTTGACCTGGTGATGAACGCGTTGCTGCCGGATCTCCACCGGGTGCTGGGTATCTTTATTCCGCTGATTGTGGTAAACTGTATCTTAATGGGGCGCGCCGAAGCGTTCGCCTCTAAGCGGCCTGTCTTTGATGCCGCCATCGATGGGTTGGGCATGGGTATTGGCTTTACTTGGGCTTTAACTTTGATCGGCACTGTCCGGGAGCTGCTGGGGGCCGGCTCATTGTTCGGGTATAAGCTGGTTTCCGATACGGCAGCTACCTTTGGGATCTTTTCTGTGGCGCCTGGAGCCTTTATCACCGTAGGATTTCTCCTGGCGGCCATGAACATGATCAGTACCAGGCTTCGCAAGACCAGCAAGGAGGCGTAGGGCGTATGGAGCTGTTTTTCATTTTTATCGGTGCCGTACTTGTTAACAACTTTGTGTTAGTGCGCTTCCTGGGCCTGTGTCCGTTCATGGGTGTATCCAAGCAGACAGAAACAGCCCTTGGCATGGGAGCAGCCACTACTTTCGTTATGGTGGTGACGGCAGCCATTACTTGGCTGCTGCAGTGGTTTGTGCTGGAACCGTTTAACTTGCCCTTCCTGCAGACACCCATTTTCATCCTGGTGATTGCTGCCATGGTTCAACTGGTGGAGATGTTTCTTCGTAAGACCAGTCCGAACCTGTACAGGGCCTTAGGGATTTTCCTGCCTCTCATCACCACCAACTGCGCGGTGCTGGGCTTTTCTCTCATCGCTGTGCAGAGCGCCTATTCGTTCATCCAATCGCTGATATTCGGCTTAGGGGCAGGTGTTGGTTTTACCCTTGCCTTGGTACTCATGGCTGGGATAAGGGAAGAGTTGAAGTTTGCCGATGTGCCCAAGCCCCTCGCAGGAACAGGAATTGCTTTTATCATTGCTGGTCTCCTGTCGCTCGCCTTCAGCGGATTTGCTGGGCTGGTCTAATCTGTGTTTCTTAGGGAGGGTTTTTGTTGAGTACTACACTAGTTTCCCTCATCAGCATGGGAATGGTTGGTTCGGTGCTAGCTGCTGGGCTGGTGTACGCGTCCAAGAAGTTTGCAGTGGAAACCGATCCGACCGCTGATGAAATAGAAGAGGTTTTGCCGGGGGCAAACTGTGGTGCGTGCGGATATGCAGGCTGCCGCGCATTTGCAGAAGCAGCCGCCGATGGCAAAGCCCCGGTGGACGGCTGCCCTGTTGGAGGAGTGACCGTGGCAAAACTAGTCGCGCAGATTCTCGGTGTAGAGGCAGTAGAAGGAACCCACCGCAAAGTCGCGCAAGTGCTGTGTAAGGGCGGCCGCGCTGAAGCCAAGCTGCACGCGGAATGGATCGGTCCCCGTGACTGTCGGGTCGCACAGAATACTCAAAACGGCTCGTTCAAGGCCTGCAGCTATGGCTGCTTAGGCCTTGGTACCTGCGTGGCAGCATGCCCATTTGATGCCATGTATATGGATGAAAACGGTCTGCCCGTGGTGATCGAAGAGAAGTGTACAGGATGCGGCATGTGCGTCCGGGCCTGTCCGCGGGATATCATCGTCTTAGCGGAAGAGCCTCAGGGAGTGCACATTCGCTGCCGTTCGCTGGCTTTAGGAAAAGACGTGCGGGGAGTCTGCTCAGTGGGCTGCATTGCCTGCCGCCGCTGTGAGAAAGAATGCCCCGTCAATGCTATTACTGTGGAAGATAATCTTGCACGCATCGACTATGATAAGTGCATTAACTGCCGCCGATGTGTAGCAGTCTGTCCGATGAATACTATTGAGTATCAAGAAGGCAAGCCTGTTCTCAAGAAGAAGCGGGCGAGCTAGGGGGGATCTTCTTGGGTGACAAAGCAGGCTCTCGCCGCTGGCGTGTAGCCCTGGCTGCGGTTGTGCTGTTGATTGGCGTGGCCGCGGCAGGCTATTTTGTGTTCTACCTGCCGCATGTCCGGGCCCAGGACACGCAGGCCCAGGCCACCCGTTTTTTGATGGACACATCCGTTGATATTTCCGCATATGGCCGGGATGCGGAAACCCACGTCAAGCGTGCTCTTGGAGAAATGGAACGCCTCGAGGAGGTTCTCTCCCGCCACATCGTCGAAAGTGAAGTAGCCCGGATTAATGCCAACGCAGGTGACTGGGTGAGCATATCAGACGACACTCTGGCAGTGATTTCATTAGCGCTGCAGATTGGCGACATGACCGAGGGAGCCTTTGACATTACGGTCGGCAACCTCGTCAGCCTGTGGGGATTCGGAACCGGAAGCTACAAGGTCCCTTCGGAGGAAGAGATCGCCGCTGCATTGGCCACAGTGGACTACCGGAAAGTGGAGCTTGACAAAACAGGCAAGCGCGTGCGCATCCCTGCCGGGACAGTGCTTGATCTTGGGGGCATAGCTAAAGGCTACATTGTCGATCAAGCTCGCAGCTATCTGATGAAGCAGCGCATCCAACGGGCCATCGTGAATGCGGGCGGAGATATTTCTGTGATTGGCTCCCGTCCCGACGGAAATCCCTGGCGCGTTGGGGTGCAGAACCCCAACGATCCATCCCAGATCAGCTGGGTGATTCCGCTGCAGAACAACAGTGTAGTCACATCTGGAGACTATCAGCGCTTCTTTATCCAGGATGGACAGCGCTGGCATCATATCCTTGATCCCCGCACCGGCTACCCTGCCCGGGAGCTGAAAAGCGTTACGATCGTGGCCCAGACTGCGGCCGAAGGAGATGCCCTATCTACAGCGGTATTTGTCTTAGGCTGGGAAAAAGGGCGAGAACTGGTGGAACGCCTTCCGGGTGTGGAGGGAATTCTCGTAGGCAGTGACAACCAGGTATGGATATCTTCCGGCCTGGCGGAATCAGTGGTGACACTCTAACACGGAGGGATGTATCGATGTATGATCTAGCGATCATTGGTGGAGGACCAGCGGGCTTGGCGGCTGGACTGTACGCAGCAAGGTCGAACCTCAAGACAATCATCATCGAAAAAGGCCTGCCCGGCGGACAACTCCAGAACACGCTGGACATTGAAAACTACCCAGGATTCAAGCACATTCTCGGACCTGATTTGGCATCCCATATGCACCAGCAGACCATGGAGCTTGGTGTGGAGTGGAAAACGGGAGAAGTGACCGGTGTCAAGCTAGAGGGACAGCCAAAGACACTGTGCGTCGGCTCGGAAGAGATCCAAGCCAAGGCTGTTATTATTGCTTCCGGCGCGCTGCCCAAGTATCTGGAGGTACCAGGGGAAGCAGAGTTTAGAGGGCGAGGAGTGTCTTACTGTGCCACCTGTGACGGTGCGTTCTTTCGAGGCAAGCAGGTATTCGTAGTCGGGGGTGGAGACTCTGCCGTAGAAGAAGGCATGTTCCTCACTCAGTATGCCGACACCGTCACGGTGCTTGTCCGTCGAGACACCCTGAAGGCGCAGCAGTACCTGCAGGACCGAGCGTTTAGGAACCCCAAGGTGAAGTTCGTGTGGAACACCGTGGTCGAAGAAATCCTCGGTGACAGTAAAGTCACGGGCGTGCGCGTTCGGAACATCGTTGACGGCACCACAGCCGTGCTTGAGGGCGATGGGGTATTTATCTATATCGGTTTCTACCCCAACTCAGCCTTCCTACAGGATACTGGTATACTCAATGAGTTAGGATATGTCATCACAGATGCCAAAATGGCTACAGCTATCGCTGGTGTGTTCGCAGCTGGCGATGTGCGGGACACGCCCATGCGCCAGATTGTCACGGCCTCCAGTGATGGAGCGGTTGCCGCCATGAGCGCATTCCAATACCTCGCATCGCTCTAGGACCGATTTTGGTATATTTATCCCGCGGCACAGCAATAATAAGGGCAGAGAAGTGTTGCGGGAGGGTTTTCTATGCGGCCGCTCGCCAAGTCGGCACGCCTATTTGCGGTATGTGCGATCTTGGCTTGTCTCCTTGTTAGTCACGCCAATGCTCAAGTACTGCGTCCTGGGATGAGGGGCGAGGCGGTAAGGGAGCTGCAGGAGCGCTTGGTGTGCCTCGGGTGCGACTTGGCTGTCGACGGAATTTTCGGGCGGCAGACTGAAGCTGCCGTCATTCAAGTACAGGAACTGGTGGGTATAACTCCAGATGGCATCGTGGGGAAGCAGACAGAGGCAGCACTGAAGATGCTGGAAGACAGCGTCATCTCATATACAGTGCAGCGGGGCGATACCTTGTCTGATTTAGCCTTTGCCTTCGGCACAACGGTGAATCAGATTATGCGCCGCAACGGTCTCACAAACCCCCACCAGGTATATGCCGGTCAGCGGCTGTTGATTCCCGTTATCAGTCAGGTAGAGTTGGCCGGTTCCCGCCGTACAGCCAGAGTGCAGTTCATGTGGCCACTTCAAGGGCGGATCAGCTCAGGATACGGCTGGCGCACTCACCCCATCACGAAGGTGCGGCATTTCCATGCAGGTTTGGACATTGCGGCGCCTCGAGGCACGCCCATCAAGGCGGCCGCCGCTGGAAAAGTAGCAACCGCTGGCTTTCTGGGCGCATACGGCTTGGCTGTCGTGATCGACCACGGCAGCGGCTACAGCTCATGGTACGGGCACTGCAGCAAGCTGCTGGTGCGAGCCGGGGAAACGGTGAAAGCCGGCCAGCAGATCGCCCTGGTGGGGAGTACTGGACGCGCAACAGGGCCGCACCTTGATTTCCGTATTAAGATCGGGGAGTATGCCATTAATCCCCTAGAAGTGTTACCGTAAGAAAAGCAGGCCGGGAACGATTTGCTGCGTTCCTGCTGCCTGCTTTTTATTTGAGAAAGCGGCTCATGGCGTTCATTAAGTCCTCAAGAGCTTCCTCGCCATTCTCATCATGCAGTGCCTGTTTGATGCACTGACGGCTGTGATTCTCAAACACCGCTAAGCCAACCTTATCTAGGGCTGCCCGAACCGCCGCTACCTGCATAAGAATGTTGACACAAGACTCTTCTTCAGAAACCATCCGCTGAATACCGCGTACTTGACCTTCAATGCGCTTGAGGCGTTGGAGTAATCTTTCCTTATTGAGATCAGATTCCATGCTTACCCCTCCAGCTGCTGTTAGTTTCATCATATCGAATGGCAGTTCAATCTGTCAAACGCCTGAGGCTGGATCGACTGCCCGCCGCACCAGACAGCCACGACGCGCCCCTGCTCCAAGTAGACCTTCGGTATGCGGCGGCTGATAGTGGTGCGCCGAGCTGCGAGACGAACGACCAAGCCTGGTTCTGCCTCAGGAACGGCGCTGAGATCAAGGCAGGTGAGGTTCATCCCCACTTTGCCCACAACAGGTAGGGGAGAGCCGTCCGCGAAGGCGCTGCAGCTTCCTAGACCTACCAGGCGGCTCACGGCACGGCGGAGCTGCACAGCTGGGGTAGACAGCGGCTCCAGGTGAAAGCCGTCACTGTATCCGACCGGGATAACCCCCACCGTCATGCGGCGGCGGGCTCGGTAAGTTCCACCATAGCCTATGCGGCTTCCCGCCTGAACCTGCTTCACCGCGATGAGCCGTGCATAGAACGCCCATGTGTCTCTGAGAGTCATGTGCCTGCCGCACTCTCCTTGGCCGTAGAGCATTGTTCCGATGCGCACCATATCCAAGTGGGTATGGGGCCCTTGGCAAAATGCGGCACTGTTTGCCGCGTGCCAGGTTAGACCCGTTAAGCCCGCTTCGGTGAAGGCTTGTTTGAGATTCAGCAGCTCTTGCAGCTGCTTTTCGGTTTGTCTGCGGTTCGAGCCTGCGGAGAAGTGGGTGAAAACACCGGCAAGCTTAAGGGAGCGCAGGCTGACGATTTTCAGGGCTAAAGAAAGAGCATCTCTAGGCGCGACTCCAAGTCTCCCAAGGCCGGTATCGACCTTGAGATGTATTTGCAATCTTGTACGCGAGGCCCACGCGTGGCGCGCCAAGGCTTCCACCAACGGCAGACTGGTTACTGTAGCCATCAGGCGGTGTTTCACGACCAGCGACGCCTGGTCAGGGAGGGGAGGGCTGAGGAGGAGAAGCGGGGCTTGGGAAGCACTGCGGATGGCGGTGGCTTCTTCCAGGTCACTTACCGCGAAACTCTGAGCCCCGTGCTTGTACAGATGTGCGACGACCATTGGAGCACCGTGCCCATACGCATCCGCTTTCACCACAAGGCAGATCCGTGCCGCAGTCCGAGAACGGATCTGGAGGAAGTTGTGCCGGAGGGCGTCTAGATCGATTTCGATCCAGGTTGACCAGTTCATGTCCTGTGGCGGTTGAGGACTCTGACTGCGGCCTGCCAGATGCGGTAAAGCGGCCCGTTGAGGACGAGATCGAACTCACCCACATATTCTTTGAGCTGTGCCCCGAAGCCCTCTTTGAAACGATACAAGCCGTACAGCGGGTTCTTAGGATCCAATTCCCCCGATACCCCCCGAAAGTCATAAACAGTACACCCGAATGCTTTCGCCCATTTGATCATTTCCCACTGCATGAGATGGCTTGCCTGGAGATTGCGGTGCTCACTGCTTGATGCGCCGTATACGTACCAGGTCCGCTTCCCAAGCCGAAAAGCGATGGCTCCTGCCAACGGCGTCTCCTTGTAATATGCCAGGAAGAGCTGAGCTAAACCAGGTTCCATCAGGAAAGCCCACATCTGCTCAAAGTAGCTTATATCCCTCACCACGAAGCCATCCCGCTGCGCGGTTTCCTGGAGGAGAGCATAGAAGGTACTCAGGTCCTTGCGGCTGTGGCTGCGGATTACCTTAACCCCCTTGCGTGCCGCATAGCGGATATTGTAGCGGGTCTTGCTCTTCATTCGGGTCAAGATGTCCTGAAGGGGTGGAGTAATATCCAGATCCATCACATACTTGGGCTGGATCCCGGCGAAATTGGAGCCACTCTCCACCTGTACCAGCTTGTGTTCCTGGCTGAACCGCCGCCAGAGTCTGTCACCTGCTGGGATGGCAGGATCCATTTTCCAGGCAAATGCGCGCTTGTCGCGAGCGAGCTGGCGAACGCCGTGAACCAATTGATTGAGAGCTGCCAGAGACGAGGACAAGGGTCCGCGAGGAGAGTAGAAGATGTGTAGGCCTAAGCCGGGCAGTGGGCGTGCCAAAACCAGAGCGGCAGCTTCGATCCTTCCCTGGTTGACGACTGCAAGGGGATAGGCGGTCCAGCCCGTCGCTGCCTTGAGCTGTCCCCAGTTGGTGGTCTGCAGAACTGAGCCGTGGGGATGACGTGCTGCGTAGTCATTAAAGGCGGCCTGGTCACCCGCC
>JAAYMI010000074.1 GCA_012521465.1 Bacillota bacterium
CGGCCGTTCGCCTTGGAGCACATGGATATCCACTGCCGGCTGGTTGTCCGCCGCGGTCGTAAAGATCTGGGATTTCTTACAGGGGATGGCTGTATTGCGCTCGATGAGCCGGGTCATAACTCCGCCCAAGGTCTCGATTCCCAGCGACAGGGGTGTTACGTCTACCAGCACAAGGCCGCCACCATCGGCAAATTCCCCAGCCAACACCCCTGCTTGGATCGCGGCACCCATCGCCACAACCTCATCGGGGTTTACTCCCTTGTACGGTTCTTTGCCCATCAGCTTCGTGATGGCCTCCTGCACCGCCGGAATCCGAGTGGAGCCGCCCACTAAGATCACCCGATCGATGTCCTCAGGCTTTAGGCCTGCGTCCGAGAGGGCATTCCGTGTCGGTACAAGGGTTGCTTCCACGAGATCGGCTGTGAGCTCATTGAACTTCGCACGGGTGATAGTCATATCTAGGTGCGCTGGACCCTCAGAGGTGACACTGATAAACGGCAAATTGACCGTTGTCTGGGGCAATCCCGACAGCTCGATCTTAGCCTTCTCTGCAGCCTCCCGCAGGCGCTGCATGGCCATGCGATCTTTCGTCAGGTCAATACCCGTTTCCTTTTGGAATTCCCTGACAAGGTAATCTACCAAACGCTGGTCAAAGTCGTCGCCACCTAGGCGGTTATTGCCCGAGGTTGCCTTAACGCCAATGTAACCCTCGTCAATCTCCAGAATGGAGACGTCAAACGTGCCGCCACCCAGGTCAAAGACGAGAACGGTTTGCTCATGGTCTTTATCCAGCCCGTAAGCCAGAGCAGCGGCAGTAGGCTCATTGATGATGCGCAGTACTTCTAGGCCGGCGATCACACCAGCGTCTTTCGTTGCCTGCCGCTGTGCATCCGTAAAGTAGGCAGGCACTGTAATTACGGCCTGAGTCACTTGCTCACCTAAGTAGTTTTCCGCCTCTTCTTTCAACTTGCGCAGAATTATAGCGGAGATTTCCTGGGGAGTGTATTCCTTCCCGTCGATCCTCACTTTGTGACTAGTACCCATGTGCCGCTTAATGGACATGATGGTACGGTCTGGGTTTGTGACAGCCTGCCGCTTGGCAACCTGTCCGACAATGCGGTCCCCTTCTTTCGTGAAAGCAACCACTGAAGGAGTAGTGCGGGAACCCTCGCTGTTCGGGATGATTACCGGTTCACCGCCCTCCAGAACTGCAACAACAGAGTTAGTCGTCCCAAGGTCGATTCCCACGACTTTTGCCATCTTCTATTCCCCCTTAAGTTCACCAACTTGGACTTTCGTATGCCGAATAACCTTACCATTCAATGTATATCCCGCCTGCAGTTCGTTCATAACGTGCAGTGGACCTTCAGCTTCGCCAATCACACTCACCGCTTCATGGAGATTGGCGTCAAACGGCTCACCTTGGGCGTTGATGCGTGCCAAGCCGTGTAAGCCGAGTGTATGCATCAGTTTGTCAAAAACCATATTAATGCCTTGAGCCAAGGCCTCCACCTTGTCTGTCTGCTGCGCCGACTGGATCGCACGCTCAAAATCGTCCAGTACTGGCAGCAGGTCGATAATCAGGTCCGCCGAGGCCTGGGATTTGATTTCCTCAATCTGCCCACGAGTACGGCGCTTATAATTCTCAAAATCCGCTTTCAAACGCAGCAGCTGATTGGCAAGCTCGGCATTAACCCTTTCAAGCTGGGCACACTGTTTCTGAATTGCACTGCACTGGCAGCCCTCTGCATCGTCCATGTGCTCGCTCGGTTCTCCTTGCTCTGCTGGTTCGGCTTGGATCAAGTCTTCATCGTGACAAACCTCATTTTGCTCTGCCGCTGCAGACTCTGGTACGTGTTTTTCCTCCACCTCTGCACCTCCCTCCAACATTTAAGCGGCCCGCCTTGCAGCGGGCCGATAAGCTACTTCATCTCTGTGAGCAGCTCGCTCAAGGTGCTCGCGATCAACTCGACCATGGCTAACATGCGGGCGTATTCCATTCTGGTTGGGCCAATAACTCCTAAACTCCCCACCACGTGACCCCCTACATGATAGGTCGCCGTCACTAGACTGCAGTCCTGGATATCAGAATAGATGTTTTCCTTGCCAATTGTCACCCGCACGCCATGGAGGTCATCGCACAGCAAGTTCAACCAAAGATCCTTGTGTTCGAGCGCCTCGATTAAGGCCTTGGCTTTTTCCACATCACGAAACTCCGGCTGGTTCAGGATATGGGTCATACCTGAAGAATAGACCTGTTCGTTCTTGTCCCCGGCCAACCCTTTCACGAGAAGTTCCACCATAACCTGCCCTATTTCGCCAAAATCAGCAACGATCTCCCGCAAAACGGTCGGTCCCAAATCACGATAGGTAATCCCCTTCAGCCTTTGGTTAAGGCCTGCAGACAGGAGAGCCAGCTCCGCACTGTCAAAAGCCCGTTCGGTACGGATGATCTTATTCTTCACCACATTCGGGCTGAGGATCAGCACCACCAGCACATCCCGCTCATCCACTGGAAGCAGCTGGACATGCTGGAAGGTGAGCTGTTCAATGGGTGGAGCCACTACAATTGCGGCTGATTTGGTCATAGATGCGAGAAGCCTGCCCGCTTCTTGAATCAGCCTCTCCATCTCACGATAGTGCTTTATCATCTCATCGTAGACCTGGCGGTACTGTTCCACGGTATACTGCACAGGCTCCATGAGTGTATCCACGTAGAAGCGATAGCCTTTGTCAGAAGGAATGCGACCCGCGGAAACATGAGGCTGTTCCAAGTAGCCCGTCTCCTCTAAATCGGCCATCTCATTCCGGATAGTAGCCGGAGAAACTCCAAGGCGGTGTTTGCGAGCAATCGTTCGCGACCCGACCGGTTCAGCCGTCTCGATATAGTCCTCAATGACTGCCCTGAGAACTTGACTTTTCCGGTCATCTAACACCTCGCTCTCCTCCTTTTTAGCACTCAACGCCATCGAGTGCTAACACTGTTTATCCATAAACTATCACTTCGGTCGCGGTTTGTCAAGTCAGCTCCACAGCATCCAAACTAGGATATAACCGGTAAGGACGGCAGCTAGAGTGAACGGAACGCCAATCCGCATGAATTCCCCGGCAGAGACTTCGTAACCTTCTCGCCGCAGGATCCCTAGGGCAGTAATGTTGGCTGACGCCCCGATGGGAGTAAGATTGCCGCCAAGTGTCGACCCAACCAAAAGGCCGTAATAGAGCAAATATGGTTCTACTCCCAATATCCGGGCGATGCCCGTTGTCACAGGCAGCATCGTAGCCACATAGGGAATATTGTCGACAAAGGCAGATGCCAGTACGGACGCCCACACGATTAGGGTATAGATCACGAACATATTGTCTCCTCCCACGGCCACGAACAGATTGGCAATATCTTGAATGACACCCACTTCTGTGAGGCCGCCGATGAGCATGAAAATGCCCGCCAAAAGCCCGATGGTAAAGAAGTCAACTTCCATCAAGGTGTTCTTAATGGCTGCAGCATTGCGCTTCATAAACACTTCGCGCAATATCCCAATGATCATCAGCCCAACTGCGATCCAACCATTGGTAGTAGCCGGTTTGTTGGGTATAAACGAAGCCAGAATCAGGAGGAAAATCATGCCAGTTAAAAGATAAGTAGGGAAATAGTCCGTTACCTCAGTGCGATCAGTACTGTTGATGGGCTGGCTGAGGTTTCTGAGGATGAAGAGCAGTATCAAGGAGGCCGCCACCGCTCCGAGCTGAACTACCCAAAACAGGCCTAATCTCCCTTGAAAGAAGAAGAAATCGAGGAAATCCATGTTGGCATAGCCGCCCAGGAGTATTGATGTTGTATCGCCTACCAAGGTAGCCGCGCCTTGCAGGTTCGATGCCACCGCAATGGCGATTACACTGGGCACTGGCGAGATGTTGAGTTTCTTGGAAATCGTGAGGGCAACTGGAGCGACCATCAGGACAGTCGCCACATTGTCCACAAAGGCCGAAATCAGTCCCGAAAACAGCGACAATGCCACAATCGCCCATTTGACATTAGGAGTTTTGGCGATGATGAGGTCCGCCAGGAGAGAAGGCATACGGGACTCTATAAACAAGGCCACCACACCCATGGTTCCGCCGATCATGAGCAGGACATTCCAGTCGATCGCAAAGAAAACCTCACTCACGGGCAGAATACCCAGAACCACAAAGAGGGCCGCCCCACCTAAAGCCACGTAGGCTCGCACCTTGGGAAAGGCCAAGAGTAGCACGTACGTTAGAACAAAAATAGCAATTGCAATAGCTTTCACCGTCATATCCTCCGTTCCGAGCTTCTTAGAAATTCGCGATACACAACGTTACCCAAGAACAAACCCTGTGTGGTCACGCTCAGCCGTCCGGCTCGATACTGTACAAGTCCCCTCTCCTCCAGATTTTTGATCTGATCGGGATATACTTCCCACAGCGAACAGCCAAACCGCTCCCGAAACTCCGCCTCACTTACCCCATCTAAAAGCCTGAGGCCGCAGATCAGCGTTTCATCCATCTCCTTGTCTTTGTCCAGGGCTTCAACATGGGCAATGTTGGGCTGATTGTGCTGCCAAGCAGCTATGTAGCCAGGAACATCGGCTGCATTTGTATAGCGCATTGTGCCCACACGGCCCGATGCGCTGCTTCCAAGGCCAAGGTAAGGCTGGTTTTTCCAGTAAAGCAGATTGTGGGCACATTCGTTACCGGGCAATGCGAAATTCGATACTTCGTAATGCCGGTAACCAGCTCTCTGAAGGACATCTCTTGCCAATGCATACATGTCCGCCTCTGTGTCTTCTCCGGGCAAATCCAGCAGGTCTCTGCTGAACAGATCATAGAAGGGAGTCCCTTCTTCCACGATCAAGCTGTAACATGAGAGATGGGTTGGAGCGAGGTCGACAGCCCTTTCGAGGGTAGCTTGCCAATCAGCCATAGTCTGACCTGGCAGGCCAAACATCAAGTCAAGGTTGAAATCGGTGAAGCCCGCGGCGTGAAGCGCTTGTACACTTGTACTGACGTCTGCCGCCGAATGCGTGCGTCCCAGCACGTCCAACAAGGAGTCCTGAAAGGCCTGCGCACCCAGGCTGATCCGGTTTACTCCCACGTCGCGCAGCTCGTTCAAAGACTCTGCAGTGATGGTCTTGGGATTGGCTTCACAGGTTATCTCGGCACCAACGGGAAGCTGAAACAACTCCCGAAGATAAACAACAACCTCCGCCAACTTCTCTGCGGGAACGGCAGTAGGCGTGCCGCCACCCAGAAAAAGGGTCTCAAACCGGTATTCTTCCATCCATGAAGCGTAGTACTGGGCTTCACGCTGGACCGCACAAAGATAGCTGTCAACAACCGCTAGAAACTCGCTGCGGTCATTGACAACTATCGAGTGAAAATCGCAGTATTCACATTTCCGCAGGCAGAAGGGAATGTGCACATAGATTCCTGCAGTCTCTTTCACTTAGTCCACCTCTAGGATGGCCATGAACGCTTCTTGGGGAACATCCACATTCCCCAAATTCTTCATCCGTTTCTTGCCTTCCTTCTGCTTTTCCAGAAGTTTGCGTTTGCGGGAAATATCGCCCCCGTAGCACTTAGCCAAAACATCCTTGCGCAGAGCCTTCACGGTTTCTCGAGCGATAATTCGGCTGCCAATCGCCGCTTGAATCGGCACCTCGAACTGCTGCCGAGGAATGACTTCCTTCAGTTTCTCTGCGAGGCTTCTCCCGCGCACCTGCGCCTTTGTGCGGTGCACAATACAGGAAAGCGCGTCAACAGGCTTGCCATTGAGGAGAATATCCAGCTTGACGACGTCAGACTCGCGGTATCCGGTCATCTCGTAATCCAGGGAAGCGTAGCCCTTAGTGCGAGATTTAAGTTTATCAAAGAAATCCAGCAGAATCTCGGCTAAAGGCATATCGTACTCAAGCTTTGCCCGTTCGGGGGTGACATACTCCATGTGGATAAACGTACCGCGTTTATCCTGGCAGAGGTCCATCACGGCTCCCACAAACTCACTGGGCACCATGATGGTGGCCCGCACATAGGGCTCTTCCACATAGTCGATCAGCGCTGCGTCCGGCAGCTTGGCTGGATTGTCTACTTCCAGCACAGTACCGTCGGTCAAGACTACTCTGTACTGCACACTGGGCGCTGTGGTGATCAGATTGAGGTCGAATTCCCGCTCAAGGCGCTCCTGCACGATCTCCAGATGCAGCAGACCTAAGAAGCCGCAGCGATAACCAAAACCCAAAGCGGCAGATGACTCCGCCTCAAAGGTAAGGGCTGCATCATTGAGCTGGAGCTTTTCCAAGGCATCCCGCAAACTGACATACTCCTCATTGATTACGGGGTACAATCCGCAGTACACCATTGGTTTAGCCGGGCGATAGCCAGGCAGCGGTTCTTTGGCAGGCCGATCTGCCAGCGTAATTGTATCGCCGACCCGGGTATCCCGCACGTCCTTCATGCTCGCGATGATGCACCCCACATCGCCCGCATAGAGGGCGTCCACTGCGGTCATTTGCGGTGCAAACACGGCCAATGTATTGACTTCAAAGACCCTGCCAGAACTCATCATCATGATTCGATCCCCCACCCGCACGGCACCCTCCATGATGCGCGCGTAAGCGACCGCACCGCGATAGGTGTCGTAGTGCGAATCAAAGACCATGGCTCGCAGCGGTGCTTCCAAGTCGCCCTGGGGCGCGGGGATGCGCTCTACCACAGCCTCCAAGACCTCCGTAATGCCCTGACCGGTCTTGGCGCTGACCAAGATAGCGTCACTTGCGTCGAGGCCAACGCTCTCTTCTAATTCTCGCTTTACTCGCTCCGGGTCTGCGTTGGGTAGGTCAATCTTGTTGATGACCGGGATGATCTCCAGGTCGTGTTCCAAGGCAAGATAGAGGTTGGCCAGAGTTTGAGCCTCAATCCCTTGGGAAGCATCAATGACCAGCAGAGCTCCCTCACATGCAGCTAGACTCCGGGAAACCTCGTACGAGAAGTCCACGTGTCCAGGAGTATCAATAAGGTTCAGGGTGTATGCTTGGCCGTCGCGGGCTTGATAGGTCAAACGCACCGCCTTTAGCTTGATGGTGATTCCCCGTTCGCGCTCCAGATCCATAGAATCCAAGACCTGATCCGTCATCTCGCGCCCTTCCAACGCACCGGTATGCTCCAAGATGCGGTCGGCCAAGGTCGACTTTCCATGGTCAATGTGAGCAATGATGCAGAAATTTCTTACGTTTCTCCTCGACATACTGCAACCAAATCCTTTAGTAAAAGAATATCAGCGGCTTAATTATAGCATTTCACGGCAGCCAAATACAAGGCAAGCCCCGGGAGCCTAATGCTGGGTTCTGGCCCGGCGAGATCTGCGGCGCAGGCGGACTGCAAAAGCAGTCCACAGAAAGAGGGGTTCATCCATCCGCAGAAGCACTGCTCCGCCTAAGTAGAGGACCACGCCCACTAGGATCGAACCAAAGACCTGCAGCAGGCGGCCCATGGTCCTAGTGAGATCCAAATGTCCCCCAAGAAAGCCGCTGGCAGCATACACGCCTACACCCATCACCGCTGCGGCAGCAAAGGCCTTGATCGCTGCGGCAGCGATTCGATGGCCATCGATGCCGCCCAGCTTGCGCCTGAGCACGGCCAGGGCAATAAACATGTTTATTCCGGCTGTAATCGAGAACGCCAGAGCGATTGCACCATGATTGAGGCCCGGTAACTTCAGGAACGCCAAGCTGAGGATGAAGTTGATCACTACGGTCACCAACCCGATTTTCACAGGCGTGACTGTATCCTGCAGGGAATAGTAGATGCGGGTTATGATCTGGGTTCCCGCCTGGGCAATGAGGCCGGGCGCGTAGAAAAGCAGCGCGTACGCGGTTGCTGCCGTATCAGCCGCAGTAAACTCTCCCGATTCAAACAGCAGTCTCACTATGGGTACGCTGAGGAACGCCATGCCCATCGCTGAGGGAATGGTAACGAAGAACACCACCCTCAGGCCAAAGGAAAACGTACGCCGGAACTCCAGCATCTCGTCCTGAGCTACCAGGCCCGATAGGGTTGGAAAGATAGCTGTGGAGATCCCCATGGCAAACACGCCCAACGGGAAGTTGATCAAACGATTCGCCAAGCGCAGTGCCACAATAGATCCTGTTTCCAGAAGGGATGCAAGGTTCTGCCCCACGATGAGATTAACCTGGGATATTGACAGACCAATGATAGCGGGCAGCATGAGGGTCCCCATGCGGCGTATGCCAGGATGGCGGAGGTCGATCACCGGCCGATAAAAACCTTTGGCTCGCGCGGCCACCTGCGGCAGCTGCAGAGAAAGACTACCCAAAGAACCAGCGATGGTACCAACTGCCATGCCCATGATACCCATGATAGGCCCCAGCACATAGGCTCCAAGAATCTGCCCCAAGTTGTAGACGATGGGTCCTAAGGCAGGCAGGGTGAACTTCTGGTATGAGTGCAGAATGCCCATAGCTAGTCCAGAAAGGGCCGTGAAAAACACAGCGGGAAAAGTAACGCGCATGAGCAAGATCAAAAGCTCGCGCTGTTCGCCATCAAAGCCGATACCGACTAAAGGTGCCAGACTGGGAGTAAAGATCACGCCTAAAATCATGAATGAGGCCAAGGCCAATACAATAATGTTCAAAAAAATACTAGCTGTATACCAGGCTTCCTTCTCCTCGCCTCGAGCCAAGTAATGGGTGAAGACAGGGATAAAAGCGGACGAAAGGGCTCCCCCCACCAGCAGTTGATACATCAAGTCCGGTATGGCAAAGGCAGCGAAAAACACGTCTGTAACGCCTGTCCTACCGAAGACTTCTGCGATGGCCCGTTCCCGCACAAATCCGAGAATACGGCTGAGCAAAATAAAGAACATCACAATGCCAGCCGCGCGGGCAACGCGGCCCGTTGTCTGATTTTCCATCGAACTCCAGCTCCTTTGCTTGTCCACACCACATGAACATTCGCTCCCCAGAGGTGCTTTTCCTCTTAGAGCGCCTCCGCCAGAACGTTGGCCAACAGCTCAGCTGCCAGCAGTGCTTCCTCTAAAGTGTTCTCCACCGAACCTATCTCTATGAGGAGACTGTTAGGATGCAGGTGTTGGTTGTACCGGGCATCCCGGCGGACCTGGGTAGGCCGCATCAGACCTGGATACATGCGGTTAGCCGTCTGATAAAGCCTTTCCGCAAAAGCGAGGTTGCTTTCATAGTTCCGGTGTACAAGGGGAATGCTCTCGGCAGTTCCTACTACGATTAGAAGGCGAGCTACCTTTCGACCTGCCACTTCCACTGTTGCGTCGGAGACATTGGCGTCGCGGTGCAAGTCCAGAACCACCTCTATGCTTTCATACTGATTGAGCAGGTTTCTTACTGTTTTCTCCGAATTGGCGTAGGCATAATCTAATGTCGGCAGATCATGAATGCGCGTTTCGTGAAACACAGCGATTCCCAGCCGCTCCAGAGCGTTGGCAAGATGGCGCCCAACCTCCATAATTCCCGTGATAGTGCTATCGGTTTGGCTCTTGAACGCATAATGGGCCTCCCGGTCGTAGTGTCCCTGGACTGGTCTCCCGAGGTACATCTCTGAGTTATGGGAATGGTAGAGCAAGATCCGAGGAGAAGGCGGGACATTTGTCTCCGATGCTCTCGGCGTCTCCGGAGGGGGCTTGACGGGATCAGGCGCAAAGCTGAGTTCTTGGACAAAAACGAAGGGTCTTTCCGGCCAGCGGTACTCAGCTCGTTCCCCCCGAATCACCCTGGAAACACTGCCTTCCACCATCGAAACGGGATTGGCTAAGTCTAGGTCTGTCAGAAGATACACAAATGAACGCACAGGATCGCTGTATCCCGCGGCTTCAGCAAACTCGCTGGCTCGAGGCATGCCCCAACTCAAAATCGCCCTGGCAATTTGGTGGTTTAGGCCTACGCCGCCCAAGAATAACTGCAGACCCAAGTATGCCACAAGCACGGAAAGGAAAGCCAAGAAGAACAGCGGTATCAGGTTTTGGCTCGAGCTGACTAGAGTCCTGAGTTTGCGGCGTACACGCCGGCCAAGCCGCGAAGTAGTCATGCGCATCCTGCCACCTCTTCCCACTATTAATCTATTTGTCCCAGAAGTGACTTATGATAGACTATGTGTGAGAGAGGGGTGGTGTTGTGCGCACCTTCGGAATCCTGCTGTTAGCAGCTCTGATTGCAGTGGGAGGGTACATAGTATGGCATAACCGCATGTTAGAGAAAGAGGCAGAACGGCTCAGGGCGCAGCTAGCTGCCCAGGAATCGGAGATCACAGTTTTCCTAGTGAAACATACTCCCGTGGATTTCGTCCTTACGCCTGTAACCCGCAAAATCTCGGGTCCCGCCACTCCCCAGAAAGCCCTGGAACTGCTCATTGAAGGTCCCAGGCCGGGAGAAGACCTGCACCCCGCAGTCTCACCCCGCACGCAAGTAGAGAGTCTGACCATCACCGAAGGCACGGCGTTGGTCAGCTTCAGCAAGGCTCTGCAAGAAGACTACATCGGCGGAGCCCAGAATGAAGCAAACCTTGTAACTGCAATCGTACATACACTGATTCAGTTTCCAGAAATAGAACGGGTTCAGATCTTGATCGCGGGAGAAGTTGTGGAGACAATCGGCGGCCACATGGCTATCGACCGGCCACTGAGCGGCATGTAAAAAAGGAGCGCTCCAGGGGAGTGCTCCTAGGTAAGGTACTGGAAGACCTCGTCATAGTCCACGCCTTCGTGGAAGACGATGTTCAGTGCTCCAGCCACCACGTCGGTGACTTCATCAATAAGCACGTCGATCTCTTTCGGTGTTACAATCATGGTTCCCATGTAAGGGGCCAATACTTCCCTA
>JAAYMI010000075.1 GCA_012521465.1 Bacillota bacterium
GTCCGCCCCGGTCTCCCAGGGAAGGTGTGTTTGCCCGGCGGCTGCACCTGCGCATCATGTTTACCGGCCTGATCATCAGCGCCTGCACACTAGGTGTGTTTGTGTTCAGTTTGTGGTATTACCCCGGGGATATGCTCAAAGCCCGGACCCTGGCCTTCACAACGCTGGTCGGAGCACAGTTGGTGTATGTGTTTCAGTGCCGCTCTGAGCGGTATTCCATTTTCGAGCTGGGATTGTGGGGTAACTGGTACCTAGTGGGTGCCGTCCTGATTTCAGCGGGAATGCACATCACCATCCTGTATCACCCAAAGCTGCAGTCCATCTTCCAAACCACCGCCCTCAGCACAGATGACTGGCTTTTGGTCTTGGTCTTTGCCATGACTTCGTTGTTCGTTGACACAGTATGGAGAATGCTGAAAAGCTCAGTCCGCAAGCATTTTTCGATGGTGAAAGTGTAACTAGCAGGAGGATTTTTCCGGGAGCTACCGAAGATACACTAAGAAAACACGCATATAAACAGCATAGGAGGCCCCGGAGTGCTCAAGAGTATGACTGGGTTTGGCCGAGGAGAAGCAGTAGGTCAAGAGTGGCAGGTTAAGGTGGAAATGAAGTCCGTCAATCACCGCTACCTTGATCTAGCTGTGCGCATCGGCCGGGACTATGCCCAACTAGAAGAAGTAGTGCGGCGGATGGTGCAGCGCAGCTTGGCCCGGGGTCGCGTCGAAGTGAGTCTGTTTGTGGAAGAATTGGAGCCAACCGAACGCACCGTGAGAGTGAACAGCGCGCTTCTCCGGGGATACCTCAGAGCCCTGGAAGAAGTCCAATCTGAGCTCCCTGGCCGACAAGAGATCACACTGGACCAGATCCTAACGCTCCCCGTGTTTGAACCAGAAGACCCAGAAATCGACTGGGCAAGCTTGACGCTCCTCGCCGAACAAGCCCTATCCCAAGCTCTCGCGCAGCTTGAGGAAATGCGGGCTCAAGAAGGAGCACAGCTCCACAGGGATGTAGTTGACAAGCTGGCGCAAGTGAGTAGACTAGTTGACAGGATCGAACAGGATGCCCCTCAGGTGGTGGAGGCGTATCGCACTCGGCTTGAGGAGCGCCTCCGAGAGCTCTTAGAAGGGACAAGCCTGACTGAAGAACGCTTCTTAGCAGAGGTTGCCCTATTTGCCGATAAATGTGCCATCGATGAAGAGATTGTCAGGCTCCGCAGCCATCTCCAGCAGTTTGGCAAGGCCATGGAGTCTGGCGAGCCCGTTGGGCGCAAATTGGATTTTCTGCTTCAGGAAATGAACCGCGAAGTAAACACCATTGGGGCGAAAGCTAATAGTATTGCAATAGCAAACGCTGTGGTGGAAATCAAGACTGTGCTGGAAAAGGTCCGCGAACAAGTCCAGAATATAGAGTAGATACGGAGGAGGTGAATCAGGATGGCACTGCCACAGCTGACGCGGGAAGAAAAACTCACAGCTCTCCAGAAGGCACAGGAAATGCGCTCTAAACGGGCAGAACTCCGGGCAAAGCTGAAGAAGGGAACCATCACGCTGCGCGAGGTTTTGGAGTCGGTTGACGATGAAGTAATCGCGAAGATGCGGGTGGCTTATCTCATTCAGTCACTGCCCCAAGTGGGCAAAGTCACGTCGAAGAAGATCATGGATGAAATCGGGATAAATGAGAACCGCAGGGTGCAAGGTTTGGGCAAACGGCAGATCGATGAGCTTTTGAAGAAACTTGGTTGACCAGTGCCCTGGTAGCAAGGGGGATACAAGAATGGACATCAAATTGGTGAACATAGGATTTGGGAACATCATTGCTGCCAATCGGATCGTGGGCATTGTCAGTCCAGAATCGGCGCCCATCAAACGCGTGGTTCAAGAGGCCCGAGAGCGGGGAATGTTAATTGACGCCACCTATGGCCGACGCACTCGCGCAGTGATTATCACGGACAGCGATCACATCATTCTCTCGGCCGTTCAACCGGAGACGGTGGCGCATCGCTTGACAAACAAGGATACAGATAACTAAATGAACCAGGTAGGGGGCTATTGTTCATTGAGTGTTGTTGGAGAGCAGAGGAGGGATAGTGGAATGCGGCGGAAAGGATTCCTGATAGTACTGTCAGGGCCGAGCGGTGCTGGCAAGAACTCAGTGATGAACGCAGTATTTCCCACTATCCCTAATCTCAAGTATTCCGTCAGCGTAACCACACGGCCGCCTCGCAAAGGCGAAGTAGAGGGAGTGGACTATTTTTTCCGCACTGAAGAGGAATTTGATGAACTCATTCGCCAGGATAAGCTTCTTGAGTTTGCTTCCTTCGTTGGTTACCGCTACGGCACGCCGAAAGATTTCGTGTTGAACCAGATTGCTGAGGGCAATGTGGTTATAATGGATATAGACATTCAAGGTGCCAGTCAGATTCGGGAAAAGATGCCAGAAGCTGTGCTGGTGTTTCTCGTGCCTCCCTCATGGGAAGAGCTGCAGAAGCGACTCACGCATCGGGGTTCCGATGACCACGATGTGATCGCCAAGCGCCTGCAGCAGGCAGTGGAAGAACTGAAGCACATTGTGCACTACGACTACTTCATCATTAATGATGAGCTAAACAGGGCAGCAGAACAGCTCCGGCATATTATTATGAGCGAAGCGGCTCGGGTCAGCCGGATCGATCTGACTGAACTGCAGTCACTATGGAAAGGATGGGGTAAACCTTGAGGATTATCAGCGCTGGAGATATGGACCTAAAGGGTACCAGCAGATATACCGTGATCGTGGCAGCGGCAAAGCGAGCTCGCCAGATCCTGGAGGGTGCAAAGCCTTTGGTGAAACATAGCTCTGTGAAGCCAGTGACAATTGCCCTGGAGGAGATTAACGACGGCAAAGTCAGATGGCATCATACTAAGGAAGGCATCAAGTGAAACAAGCCTGTGGGTCCAGTGCCACAGGTATTTTTATCGTTGATGGGGAGGGGCAGCGGAGAAGTTGAGCACAAAGCTCGCCTATGCCGGGGTGATTGTCGACATAAAAGCAGAGGCGGTGGATCGCATCTTCACCTACCGGATCCCGGATAACCTTCCGGTGGAGGTGGGGCACCGGGTATTGGTGCCGTTCGGCCCCCGGCGGCTGGAAGGCTACGTGATCAGGCTAAATGAAGCGCCAGATATTCCCGCCGACCGGGTGCGGGCTATTCACCGCGTCCTCGATCCAGAACCAGTGATCTTACCTGACCTCATGGAGCTGGCGCTGTGGATGAAAAGCACCTATCACGGCCTCCTTTCAGAGGCTCTCCAGTACATGCTTCCCCCGGGCGTGCGCTTTGGGCGGGAGCGGGTGACAGTGAAGGTCCAGCAGGTTGTGCGTTTGCAGCAGTCCAACCCTGAGCTGCCTGCGCGCGCCACTGCCCAGCGCCGCATCGTGCAGATTTTACAGGAAGCGGACGGGACAATGCCCGCGGCAGACCTGGTAAAGCGCGCTGCAGCAGGCTACCAAGTACTACAAGCCCTCGCCGCAAAGGGTATAGTGACCGTCGCCGAGCAGCAGGTCGACCGTCGAGCCGAGTGGGACACAGTCGCCTTTCCTGCACCGGTGCTGACGCCTGCCCAAGTCAAGGCCTGCCGGACAATCATGAAAGAGATGGGCGGCTCCCGCCGCCCGGTGCTGCTCCACGGTGTAACAGGCAGCGGCAAGACTGAGGTATACCTGCAGATCATTCGGCACGTGCTGGAGTCGGGCAGGCAGGCGTTGGTCTTGGTGCCGGAGATCGCCCTCACCCCCCAAACAGTCTCCCGGTTCGGCAGTCGGTTCGGGGACCGCATCGCGGTGCTGCACAGTGGGCTTTCCGATGGAGAGCGCCATGACGAGTGGTGGCGGATTTTCCGGGGTGAAGCAGATGTGGTGATCGGAGCGCGCTCAGCGGTGTTTGCCCCGCTCAAGCGCTTGGGCCTGATTGTGATCGATGAGGAACATGAAAGCACCTACAAGCAGAGCGAAGGCTCCATTCGCTACCATACCCGAGCGGTGGCAGAAAAGCGCGCTGAACTGGTGCAGGGCATGGTGGTGCTGGGCAGTGCCACACCCGCAGTGGAGAGCTATCACAAGGCGGTGGCGGGGGAGTATGAACTTGTCACACTCCCCGAACGCGTTGAACAGCGGCCCCTGCCGAAGGTGGAGCTTGTGGACATGCGGGTGGAGTTTGATCAAGGTAACCGCAGCATGTTGAGCCGAAACCTCCATGGAGCCCTAACCGAAGTTCTTTCCTTA
>JAAYMI010000076.1 GCA_012521465.1 Bacillota bacterium
CAGTCGAGTCCTCGGGATCGAAGTTAGGATCAGCTTAATGATTTCTTTTTTTTTTGCCTATTTCGTGGTACAATTCTTTCTGAGATCTGTGCAGTGCGGTCTGACTGTGGACAAACTACTCTCGAAGACATAGAGGTCAAGCCAATGGATAGCATAAGACCAACCGGGATTTCATTGTTTGGGGAATTCACAGACAAGTCTGTAGAGGACGAGTTCTTGGCCGATAGTCTGCGCGGTTCAGCAAGGATGACCGCTTACCTGGCCCTCGTTTTTGGGGCAATCGTAGGTCTGTTCGCTGTACACAGCTACTTCGCGGAAGGCAGCCTACCCGTATTCATGAGGACTACCCCTATCAGGTTAACGTTCATCGCTGCTTCCGTTGTGGTCTTTCTGGTTTCCAGGCGGATCGGGAAACACAGCCAGCTTCTGTTCACGACCACGATTTATCAAGTTCTGTTGGCCGTGATGTACTTGCTGACCCTAAACTGCTACGACTCTCTAAACTACTTCAGCGTGTTTGGGCTGTTTGTCGTTACCCTGGGGATTTTTCTCCTGCCTAATAGGATTGTCATTTCACAGACCATTTCGCTCCTACTTAGTATCCTCTTTTTTGTCTATCCGATCCATAAAATGGCAGGCCTGCAGCCTGCGCAGTTTAACCGGATCGTTGCATATCAAGTCATAATCCTTTCCTACTGCAATGTCAGCCATTACTGGGATGAGGCAGCAAAACGAAAGGTGTTTCTAGCCAAAAGGGAGCTAGCCGAATTGTCATGCAGAGATCCTTTAACCGGTATCTATAACCGCAAGAAGTTTGATGATGCGCTCGCTGAATGGATGAGGTTGTCCAACCAAAGTGGTAGTCCCTTATCGATTATCCTGTTTGACATAGACAACTTCAAGCATGTGAACGATACCCAAGGGCATATTTTGGGCGATAACGTGCTCAGAGATGCTGCTGCTGCCGTCAAACAGCTCATGCGCGACACGGATGTTTTTGCTAGGTGGGGCGGCGATGAGTTTGCAATCCTCCTGCCCTACACAGACATTCATGAGGCCAGAGCGGTAGCTGATCGGATTAGAGCTGCAGTGGCCACGAACGTTTCGACGCTCACTCCCACGGAGATAACCTGCAGCTTTGGTATCGCAGCTTATCAGAACGGCGATACCAAACAGTCCCTGCTGCGCAAGGCTGACGATCTGCTCTTAAAGGCCAAGGCAAGTGGGAAGGACAAAGTGGTAAGCTGAGCCATTTCCACACTGACCAGCTGGATCGTGTTGAGGATGCCCATTTCCAGCTACCGGGGTGTGAACAGACCTGCTTCTGAAAACCCATCGAGCCACTGGACAAATTCCCGGACCTTCTCCTTGAATGCGTCTTGCAGTTCGGCTAATGAATATGAGGCGAACTGATCGTAGAAGCTCTTTGATATACAGAGCCGCCGTCTTCTCAATCTCCCCGATCAACGCCTTCTTGCTCGCATACTTTGCCATCCTTGGCCCCCTTCAAAGTCCTCCTTGCCGCGCTTTCTCTAGCGTGAAGCACGGCTTGGTCCTTTGTTCTTCATACGCCAATGCATTCCTGCGCTTTGTCTGGTGTTCTGGAAAAGCCAATTTTCCCACACCATGTTCACCGGGAATGTGCGTCCTCCGCAAGCAAGCTTTGTTTTCACCGTTTTTTCCTTTGACAATTTTCCCACAAAACGATAGACTGCGTTTCAGAAGAAGAGGGGTGTGTGGATGTCCGTCGTTCTCTAAGGCCGATGTTAGTGGAACCGCAGCGGGCTCGTTGCCTGCTTGTTTAGTGTGCCCAAATGCCTGATGAAACGACGGAAAGGCGTGTGTCTGCCGCTTTGTTCTGCCTGTTCCTTAGCGCAGTGGGCGGCTGCGCCTTTTTTGTTTTCGTGGGGAAGTTGGGCGAGAACCATCCTCTACGAAAGGACTTGAAAGCATTGAACATCGATTTGAGAGACTATGGGTTTGGGGAACGCTTTGCCAGAGAGGCTGCCTTGTACGAAGACCTGTTTGCTGCGAGAGTCTCAGAACAGCACCACGATCTGTATCGAGTAGTTGCGTCGAGCGGTGAAATTGACGCCAGGGTCTCAGGCAGATTTGCCCATACTGCCGATGATGAAACGTGCTTCCCTGCCGTGGGCGACTGGGTGATGATCGATCGCCTCGATGACAGGACCGGCAGTGCCATCATCCATCATGTCCTGCCCCGCAAAAGCATGCTGGTGCGTCAGTCTGCAGGCCTAAGAAGTTCAGGCCAGGTCATCTCGGCTAACATTGACACCATCTTCATCTGTATGTCACTAAATGAGGACTTCAATGTTCGGCGGATAGAACGCTACCTGGCTATCGCCTGGGACAGCGGAGCCACTCCTGTTATTGTTCTGACCAAGGCTGATCTGTGCGCCGATCTGCCTTACAGGCTCAGTGAACTCAATGAAGTGAGCATTGGAGTGGACGTCATTACCTGTTCTGCTGCGGCAGGAACCGGGTTCGACGAGATAGAGTCCCATATCGAACCAGGGAAGACAATCGCTTTTGTTGGATCATCAGGTGTGGGAAAATCTACGATCATTAACCGGTTGATGGGAAGAGACGTGTTAGATACCCAGGCGGTCCGGGAAGATGATGGCAAAGGTCGACATACCACGACTCACCGTCAACTGCTGCTCCTTCCGCAGGGCGGAATTGTTATAGATACACCTGGTATGCGGGAACTGCAGATTCATTCCGCCAACCTCACCAAGGCTTTTGAAGATGTTGAGGCCATCGCCGCACAGTGCCGATTCAGCGATTGCTCTCACCGCACAGAACCGGGATGCGCGATCCGCGCAGCAATTGCCGATGGAACGCTGTCCGAAGAGCGCTTTGCGAGTTACAACAAGCTGCAGCGGGAGGCAGTCTACGCCGGCTTGAGCTCCCGGCAGCGCGAAAATGAAAAACTGACGCGGATGTTTGGTGGGAAAAGCGCGATAAAGCAGTTCAGAAAGGAGATCAAGACGAAAAAACGATAGCGATTTCGAGATTACGGGGAAGCACGGACGCTTCCCCTCTTTGCTGTTGGTTGCTAAGTGTCTGTCCCGCACACGCGGACTAAGACATGAAAGGGCTGCTGGCACATTTCCAGCAGCCCCGTATTCAGCATTGTGCTATCCAACGCGCGTTGTTCGCGGCTCGGCTCCCCAACAAATGGCTACCCTCCCCGGTTAACCAAAAGCTTGATTCACTTGAAGTATGACATACAGTTCAAACACTGATACAGATTATGTCTATCTGGGAGCGGGCCAGTCACATCAGGACTTCCACACAGCGGGCAAGGACGTGGGTCTTCGCAGCCAGACGTTCCGCCTGTTACTTCATCAAGCATACTGTCTGTAAGTTCTTCCATGCTTTCTCCTGAGAACTTGGCTTGATCGTTCATGCCGACGTCTCCTTTCAGTGTTTCCCCTGTGATTACTCCACATAGATAAAGAATCCTGCTGTGTGACTTGTTCATCTGGCAGAAAATCACAAGAAAAAGGCAAGTTGGACTATCATAGCGATGAACATGGCCAGCAGCGGCAAGAACATTCTTTTCACCGTCTCGCTATAGCCCACCCCGAAATACTGAGTCGTCAACACCAGGCAGAGGTGGAGGGGGGAGAGCAGGTAGCCGAGCATGATGGATAGAAAGAGCAGCGCCGTATAAGGTACTAGCAAGCCGCCGGAGAAATATGTTGCGAAAAACGGGGCTAGAATTGCTGCGGCGGGCATGTGCGTCCCCACGATGTAAGCGACCACAGAGCCGAGGATCACCACCAAGACTGGCAGCGGAATGCCGCGGTTGAGAAGCAGGTCCGCTAAAGCACTGGTAGCCTCCGAAGCTTATACCACGGCTCTAAACACCATCAGGCTGAGAACAGCCAAGACCAACTCGTAGTTGATCCAGCCGGAGAACAGCTGCTGGAGGCGACTCAAGAGGGCAGCGCCCCAGTGTTCGGCTTGGATGTTTCTTACCAGTGCCAGGCACAGGCCTGAGGCTGCCGCCAGATAAAACGGCGCGTCAAAGAGGAGCATGAGGGCAATGATGACCATAACTGGGGAAAAGCCCAGCAGAAATTCTGTAAACTGGTAAGCGATGTCCCGTGGGTTTTTTTGTGGCGCCGAACCGGTGTTGTGGTTTCCGAAAAAGAACAAGTACGCCGCGGCAGCACCCACCAGCGCCGGCGCGGCATTGTAAAGAATTATCGAGTGCTTGGGGATATCCAGCAGCTCGGAGATGATGATCAGAGATGTCTGCAGCGGATAGATGAAATAACCGATATGACGGAAAAAAAGATTGACGGAGGCTAGGGTCGTGCGGTCCAGATTCAGCGCCGTTCCGTGTTCCTCTACCATGGGGGCGGACATGATGGCACCACCAGGAACATTGATTGTACCGATGATGGCTGGCAGGAGCATCATGAGCACTTTTGGCTTCGGGATTAGGGCCACAAGAGAGCTGACCATCCGATCAAAATCTCCGCTTTCCTTCATGGCCCTGCCCAGCCCGCTGATGAGCGCCACCGCTACTACTAGTTGGATTGTCGCGGCACCAAACAGACCATCAATCACTGCTGCTGCCAAGGGGCCGGATTCCATCTGAGAAAGCAGCCCGAGCGCACCTGTTCCGACAAGCAGAGCAAGCCATAGATCAATCCCTTTTGAGGCGAGATAGATAACGGATCCAAAGGCGACTATAACTCCCACAGCTGCCATGTATTCTCCCCCCTACAGATGCCTTTTCTGCATCGATGCCAGTTCCCCTTTGTGCGTCGGTCAGTTAGGCGGAAGTGTCGACATGTACATTCCTCAGCGCGCAAAAACTAGAAAACCTCGCTATTTGTGAATGAATTGTTTCGTGCACTATCAATAGCAATCAGCGTTCCTGGAGGTGTAGCGATGAATATCAACGTGTACAAAGTAAGGCGGATCGTCGGCAAAATACTCATGCATGGCCTCATGATTACCCTGAGCTTCTTAGTTCTGATGCCGCTGCTGCTGGGGCTGAGCGTGAGTCTACAGACAAGGACCCAGGTGTTTTCCTATCCACCGTCGTTCGTCCCCAGCACGCTGTATTTCGGCAACTATGCGGATGCCTGGCGGCTCGGCAATCTAGGAAGACTTCTCCTCAACTCACTGCTCGCGTCCTCCATTGTGATGCTGGGCAAACTCATCACTGGCGTTACCAGCGGTTACGCCTTTTCACACTTTGAGTTCAAAGGCAAGGGGTTCTTCTTCATCGCCGTGATCATCACCTTGATGCTCCCCATGCAGATCATGGTAGTTCCTCTCTTTGAACTCGTCAGCCGCTTAGGCTCGGCAAACCGTCTGAGTGGCTTGGTTTTTCCCTTCCTGGCCAGCGCCACCACAACTTTCCTGCTGCGCCAGCATTTCTTAACTATACCCAAGGAACTGCTGGAAGCAGCTCAAATCGATGGCTGCGGACCAATCAAGTTCTTGCTTCAGATCTTGATACCCTTATCGGGACCATCCCTCGCTGGATTGGCCACCATCAACTTCCTCACCATGTGGAATGCCTATTTGTGGCCCCTGGTCGTAATCAACTCCGATAAACAGAAGGTTATCCAGCAAGGGGTAAAGATGATGTTTGCCAGCGCTACAGAGCGGGAATGGGGCATCATCATGGCTGCCACCATTACGGCAGTGATCCCGCCGCTGCTTGTCTTCCTCCTATCGCAGCGCTTTTTCGTGCAGGGCATCGCGACGCAAGGCATCAAAGAGTAATCCCAGGAGGATTTTCAAGATCGACGTGGAAGATCCGGGGAAATCTTGGCTGTGCCTCATGGGGTGCGGATGCGAGAAAATGATGGCATACCGATCAGGGATGAAATTGAGCTGATTAAGGAACTAGATACGGGAGAGAGAGGGCAGGAGGCACATGGCTAAGTTCGTTCCCATTACTGTGCGATTGAAATCTGGTGAGGAGTTGGTTATCAGGGAGGCCGCTCCAGAGGATGCAGCCGCGCTTTTAGATTTCGTAGACCAGGTGAGCAGAGAATCAGATTACCTCACCTTCGGTCCCGGCGAATTTGGGATTACCCTGGAGAGGGAGCAGGAGTTCCTGGAGACTGTCCGGCACAAGCCCAACGCCATCTTCCTGATTGGCCTGCTTGGCCATGAAGTTGTGGCAAGCCTCTCGTTTGCTGGAGGTGGGCGCCCGCGCATCGCCCATGTAGGCGAGTTTGGGATGAGCGTACGCAAGGCATACTGGGAGATGGGTATCGGTACCGCGATGCTTAAAGCGTTCTTAGACTGGGCTCGGCAGACAGGGGTTATCCGCAAGGTGAATCTGCGAGTGCGGGTAGATAACCCACGTGCCATTGCCCTCTATGAAAAATGCGGCTTCAGGGTAGAAGGGCGTATCTCCCGAGAAATGCAGGTAAACGGTAAGTTCTACGATACGCTCCTCATGGGAAAAGCGATCGATTAGCACAAGCGACCCATTCCTCCGGTCAGCCAACCTTCATATACTAAGGCATGACTTGACCGAGGTGAAACGGGTGGCATTAACCGTTTTGATGCTGGTTAACCAGTTGGACATCGGAGGCACAGAAACTCACATCCTTTGCCTTGCCAAAGGGCTCAAGGAAGTGGGCGTCACAGTTGTGGTCGGTACCGCTGGCGGCGATTTGCTTGACACCTTTTTGGACAGCGGGATAGAGGTCGCGCAGCTGCCGTTCAAGACCGACAATCCAGTTTACTCCGAGTACAAGGTTCTGCTGGAAAAGACGAAAGAACTGGTACAGACCAGGAATGTGAACCTGATTCACGCCCATTCCATCGCTGCCCTGAAGGTGGCTGTCCAGGTGAGCGAAGAGACATTGATACCTGCCGTGGCAACTGTCCACGGCAAGTTTTATCCGACTCGCCGATTGCGCGGTCTTTTGGATCGCTGTCCCAAAGTGATCGCGGTCAGTACCCCTGTGGTCAACTGGTTGGCTAAGACCGTGGACTACCCCCTCCAGCAGATCGCGCTTATACCCAACGGCATTGATACAGAACACTTTAGGCCCGGAGCCAAAATGAACTCCTTCCGGGCTGAACTGCGTGTCCCAGAAGAAGAAAAACTCGTCGTCCTTGTGAGCCGCCTCGCATGGGAAAAGACGCGAGTTGTGGAAGCAGCTATTCAAGCAGTTGTGAATCTCCGAGCGGAATTTCCTGTTCACCTCGCGATTGTGGGCAGCGGTGCCCACCAACCGCTAGTGCATGCTGCCGCCCGGCTCGCCAACGCTGGGTTGGGGAAGGAGGCAGTACGAGTAGTTGGTCCAAAGCTCGATCCCCTCCCGTGCTACCATGCTGCAGACGTGGTCATCGGCACAGCGCGGGTTGCCCTGGAAGCCCTTGCCTGCCAGAGGCCGCTGATTGCCGGGGGCAATGCGTCCTACGTTGGCTATCTTGAGCCGAGCAACCTCGACAAAGCCTGGTCTGTGTATTTCGGTGACCACCACTGGGCCCATCCGCTTACCGTTGACCGCTTAACCAGCGATCTCCGCTCCGTCTTACAGAACTCCTCCCAGGCAGAAGAAAATGCAGTGCAGCTGCGGGAGTGGATCGCTGCTAACTTGGACATCAGACACATCGTCAAGCATACCGTACAGTTCTATGAAGATTCTCTTGCTGGCAGGGAACTCAGTTCTACGCTGCTGCCGGACCAAACTGCGCCTCATGAAAAACAAGAGGAAAAGAAGGGCCGTGTCGGCGGCAAGCTAGTACCCAGCTTAGCAGATTTCACCGAACGGCCCCTAATAAGTGTAGCAATCCCCGCGTATAACCGTGCCCAATATCTCCAGGAATGCCTCCAGTCGATTGCAGCCCAGACCTACCGCCCGTTAGAAATCGTGGTGGTCAATGATGGTTCTACAGATGGAACTGGCGAAGTTGCTCAAAAGTGGTGGAAGACACTCACGGACTCTACCGGGCTCTCATTTGTGTATCTGGAGCTGCCCCATAACACCGGCTACGCCTCAGCCCAAAGCATCGCCTATCGCATCACAACTGGCGCTTATATTGCCAACCAGGATTCCGATGACATCAGCCATCCCCAGAGATTAGAGAAACAGCTTGCATTTCTCCTCGCCAATCCAGACTACAGCTTTGTGGGGACAAACTTCGCCGTTTTTTCTGAGGACATCTCCAAGACCCGAAGAAGTTACATGACCCGCTACGGATATGAGCGGATCGCCGCTAGTTACCAAAACGGGGGCCACGTTATCTGCTTCGGAACCTTGCTCTTCAAGCGCTCTGTCTTTGAGCGAATTGGCGGGCTCACCAGCTTTCTCAGGGGAGCAGAAGACTATGAATGGATTGCCCGCGCCCTCAACCAAGGCTTCTACGTGGATAACCTCAAAGAACAGCTCTACTATTACCGCACCCACCCTGGGCAGCTTTCCCGTTGGGTGAAGTCTTCCTTTAGACCTCGGCGGTCGTGGGAATACGAGCTGAAAGCTGGATCGTAGCGGCTGCTATTCGTCTTCGTCTTCGTATTCGTCGATGTCGGTGTCATCGTCGAGGGCAATCCACGAAGCAAACTGTACGGGGCTCCGCACTACTGCTCGGGCGTTAGCATATGCGTAGCTTGGCGGCAGCAGCGTCTTTAACTCATATCGCTTCATCGTTTCATTGATCATGAGTGCCGCGGTCAAGTCGACTTTATTCGGGGAAGTGAGAAACAGAGGCATCAGGAAGTTGTACCCGTTCATGTACCACTGCGGCATAATCCCAGCCGCTTCTTTTCGGGCCAGCATGATCTCGCCGTAGATTAGGCGAAAGACAAGGTGCGAATTGCTGGCGATTTCCTCGCCTAAAACCGCAACTAGACGGGCTTTGTTGTGCACAAGAATGTGCTGCTGGAAGCTGTATGGATCAATATAGATCTCCCAGGAGGGATTGAACTCC
This sequence comes from Bacillota bacterium, assembly GCA_012521465.1. GTDB lineage: Bacteria > Bacillota > Limnochordia > Darwinibacteriales > Darwinibacteriaceae > 1109. The sequence continues at coordinate 8,950 of JAAYMI010000076.1, forward strand.
GGCGGTGAGTAGGTAACAGTGTGGTCCTCTCCATGGATACCCTCCAACGGTGAGGGACCAATCAATACACCTTGAAACCGCCATTTCTGGTCATATCGCTCATCGTTCCGCTCATAATACAGCCATACCGGGTCCATAGCAGGCGTAACCAGATGGCCCGCCCGCCAAATCGCGCGGCCGTTTGCTTCGTCTTCGAGAACCTTGCCTTGCTGTTTCGCGATTTCGAAGTTGGACCGCAAGTACAACTCTAGAACTTTGAGGTTCTTGCCCCACTTTTCAGGGCGCAGGTTCGCATGGATCTCATCAAGCCAGCCAGGTCTGTGATAGGCGAACTTAAACAGGGCTACTTCTCTTTTCACGTATCCTCCTCCTAACTTAGAAGTGCTAAACCAAACTATAGCACAGAAAGACTCTGGGTGGAGTCCGAACGCCGCTGGTTCATATCAGCATAGCATCGAGTTTTTCCATGATCGCATCGATACTCTCAACGTACTCACACGGAGGCAAGTTCTTGGCACTATAGTACATTTTATATGCCCGCTCTCCATACCTCTCTTTGATTTCCGACGTAAAGACTATGTCCCTATCATTGATGATTTCGTTATACTTGTCCATCACCAAGTAAACGTAAGCATCATCATAGTAATAGCTGGTCTTCACGTTCTTGTCGTCCAGCTTCGTTATGATGTACAGCATATCGAATTCGTACTCGTATTCAGGGGCCATCGAGTCTAGGAACATACGCGCCAAACTGTTCCGGTTCATCGGGCACAGTTCCTTCCACGCCACCACGCTGTACCGCTTGGTTCCGTATTCTACGATGTTGTCCAGGAAGAATCGCGTGTTGTTAATTTTGACGATCTTTGCTGCCATGGTGGTTGGTGTCCCCTCCTTCTAAATATCCCCATACCAAAATTTACATTTCGCCACTTCGTTCCGATTATCCTGCGGGTTTTTTCCGTTTCCCCTGGTAAAGCCCGTGCAGGTGGATGTTGACAAGCCAATCAAACGCAGGGTCGCCACGGGTGAGCTGCGGCCGGCATTTGCCTGGCTGCCTGAGATACCGCTGCACCGCCTTTTCAGCCTGCATGTGCTTCCGAGTGCAGTGGCTGGGAAGTCCTACACATTCTTGTGGGAGTACTCGGGAAGCGTTGGGTCTTTTCTAGCTGTTGTGGCTCTGTTTATTCTCTGTTCCTGGCTTTTCGAAAGGTATGTCGAAGCGAACTAGCGCGTAATAATCTTAAGGATAAAGAAGGATTTTTGAAATTATCGTGGAAATGTAACGGCAAATCAGCCATAGCGGGGTAACAGGATACTGCCCCTAGGCAGTTAGCGGCCGTCTTCCGAGGAGCGGAGTTTCCGCTTCTGCATTACAGATGTCAGACAACCCGATGACTAACATCAAGCGGGCAGTTAGCTGCTGTTTCCTGAGGTGACACAGATGCGCAGACAAGACTACGAGCTAAATCGCATGCCGCTTTTCATGCAGATTAAGGAAAGACTGGCCCAAGATATCTGGGAGAAGAAGTACAAATACGGCGAGAAACTGCCCTCGGAATTGGAGCTGGCAGCTATGTTTGGTGTGAGCCGCTCAACTTTGCGGGAAGCCATTCGGGCGCTGGCGCAGGAAGGCCTGGTTTCTATTAGGCGCGGGTTGGGGACATTTGTAACCGGAAACAGGCTGGACATCCGCAGTAACATTGCCGAGCTGCACAGCATCACTAGGATTATCGAGCAGCACGGCTGGACTCCGGGTACCCTGAATCCCATCATGTGGGAAGAAGACCCAGATGAGGAGCTGATGGAGCGTCTGCAGATGAAGGCGGCAGATAGAGTCCTGCACGTGGAACGGGTGCGTACTGCCGACGGCAGGCCGGTGTTCTTCTGCATAAACAAGATTGCTCGAAGAGACATGATTGAGAAACTCCTGCACTGGGACATGGACGGCTCGATTAACGAATATCTGAAGCGGGAATGCGGGATTGTGGTCACTCATACTGTGACAGAGATCCTGCCAATTCAATCATCTGCTGAAATAGCTGCAAAGATGGGAGTGTCTAAGGATGTGCCCATCCTCTTGATGGATCAGATCCAGTATGACCGCAACAACGAGCCGCTGTTTCGCTCTTATGATTACTATCGGACAGATGTCTTTCGCTTCCATCTCATACGAACGCCGCGCGGTTAGGGTGACCCGTTTTGGGTTGTGGTTTATTTAGCGTAAGTCCAGTGCGAAAGAGGTGAGTGAACGGAAACAGTATGCGGTGATCTGTGCACAAGTCGGGTGAACTTCAAATTCACTTCAGGAAGGAGAGAAACTATGTCGAGAAAGGGCTTAGCTATCACCATTCTTGCTGTGCTTTGTGTATCTCTGGTCGCGGGTGCAGCCTTTGCCGCTGAGAATTGGGATGAAATTATCGCTAAGGCCAAAGAAGAAGGCGTTGTTGTCGCTTGGGGAACCTCCAGCCGCCTGGCGCGCGTGGCTCCGATCTTGGAGGAGCAGTACGGTATTAAGCTGCAGAATGCCAAGATGAGCGACATGGAAATTACGGAAAGACTGGTTCGGGAAAAGCAAGCGGGCATCAACTCCGTAGATTTCATTATGGCAGAGGATATTCTGGGCGTCGCTGGTCAGCTCCTGCCGTTCGGCTATGTGGAAAGCTGGATTCCAGAAGAATCTGCCGCCAAACTTGACCCTGCCTATCGGGAGCCGTTCGTGTTCTTGATCCAGCCTCGCACCATTCTGTACAACACTGAAGTTTACGATGAGTGCCCAATCACTAACTTGTGGCAGCTCACCACGCCTGAATGGCGAGGCATGGTCATCATGCGGGACCCGGAGATTACATCTACCAACATCAGCTTCTTTGCTGAGATTGTGGCCCGGGCCGATGAGATGGCTGCCGCCTATAAAGAGTATTTCGGAGAAGAGATTAAGCTCACTACTGAGAATGCCGGCTGGGAGTTCATCAAGCGCTTGGCACAAAACGACGTGGTTACAGTTGCCAGCGATGACGACGTTGCTGAGGCTGTTGGTTCACGCGGGCAGGCAGACCCACCGGTGGGGTTTGCTACCGTAGGCAAAGTGAGATTGAATGTTGAGCAAAACCTGGTGCTGGGAGTAGCTGAACACATTGCACCCATCAACGGGTACCACTATCCCGCTTACGGTCTAATCGTAACAGATTGTCCCCACCCCAATGCTGCCAAAGTGCTGGTGCGCACGTTGCTTACGGATGAAGGCATGGAGGCCTGGACCCAAGATTGGGGTAACTTCTCCACTCATCCTGATATCTGGTACAACCCGGAAAATCCCCTGGGCGGCCTAGATGTGTGGACTTCTCTCACCTGGCCCCTTACCTTGGAAGCGACCGCGCAGTATTCTCGCGACGTCCTGGACTTCTGGATTCTCAACCGTCGTTAATTTGCAGCTTTTAGCGGAAGGCTCCTGGAATCCCTGCCTGGAATTCCAGGGGCCCCGTTCACGCACTGAGTGACAGTATTGGAGGGATTCAGATGCACCAAGCAGCCAGGCAGTCCAAGACTAATCTGTTCTTTCTTAGGTTGTGGAACCTAACCAAGCGGGGTTTCGCCAATCCCCCATTCATCCTGAGTATCGTGCTTTTGGTTGCCCTGCTGTACCTCGTGATTGGGCCCTTGATTACGATGGTCCAATCGGCATTTACGCTGCATCCTAGGGACGCGTTGTTTGTGCCTGGTGCGAAACCTGGGCAGTTCACCACATATTATTTTGTGCGCACTTTTCTCAGCAATATGAAAGGCGTGCTGTTCTTCGAGCCGCTGCTGAATACCCTTTTGATCATCTTCCCCATGTCGATACTGGCCTTGTTGATCGGAGGAGTCCTAGCTTGGCTTGTGGTGAGAACGGATTTACCCGGGAGAAGAATGATCGCAAGAATTGCGATCCTACCATACACTCTGCCTTCCTGGACACTAGCCTTGGCTTGGATCACCTTGTTTAAGAACCGCCGGATCGGTGGGGCAGCGGGGATCCTGGAGTGGTTGGGGTTCAACCTGCCTGACTGGGTTTCCTTTGGTCCCATTCCCATCATCTGCGTTATGGCCCTCCACTACTATCCCTTCTCCTTCTTGCTCATTGGGGGTGCTCTGCGAGACATCGATACCCGTTTAGAGGAATCAGCTCTCGTGCTGGGTGCCGACCAAAAAGTGATTCTCCGCCGGATAGTGTTCTCACTAGTGACCCCAGCTGTGCTGTCATCGTGGATTTTGACTCTCGCCCGAGGATTGGGGTCTTTTGGCGCTCCCAATATCTTGGGTCGGCCCGTCAACTTCCAGGTCTTATCTACTCGGCTTTACTCCAACATGCAGACAGGAAGGCCGGGTGAGGCATATCTGCTGGCCATCTTCATGATTATACTGGCAGTTTTGTTCCTTTATCTCAATCAAAAGGTGATTGGAACCAGGAAAGGCTTTGTAACAATTACAGGCAAGGCCTCAACTAAGAGTATGGTTAGACTGGGCAGGTATAAGTATCTAATCAGCTTCTTGGTCTATCTGTTTCTATTCTGCGTTGTGGTGGTTCCCTTGATTGTTCTGGGCCTTGAGACTGTGGTAAAAGTTCCGGGTAACTACAGCCTTTCCAACTTCACCACCCATTTCTGGATCGGCAAATCTGATCCAGCTATCCTGTCTGGGCAGCCAGGTGTTCTGCGCGATCCCCAGATGTGGCAGAGTCTGTGGAACACCCTTAAGCTCGGGTTCTTGGCTTCGC
>JAAYMI010000077.1 GCA_012521465.1 Bacillota bacterium
CTCCCTGCCACTGCATTCTTGCACCTATGGGGGTGAAGAGAGTGGAGCAGGTAAATACACTGAAGCGATGGGGCTTAACGAGCCTGTCCATTCTGTGGATGGGATTAGGCCAATTCGTCACTGGTGAATATGCCAAGGGTCTAATACTGGCGGTGTTTCAAGGCTTTGTGGTGCTGTTTTGCTTGACACCACTGAGGCAGGCTTGGTGGGGTCTAATTACTCTTGGTACAGAACCCGGTCGTGATCATTCTATTTTCTTGTTAGCACAGGGCTTGCTGGGCTTAATCCTTACGGTGCTCCTCCTTTTGCTGTATATTGGGAACATCAAAGATGCCCACACCCAAGCTAAGCGGTACTTAGCGGGCCAAAAAGCGCTGCCGTTCAGGGAGATGCTGAGGAGTTTCTGGATCCACGCGGAAGCCTACCTGTGGCTGGCTCCAGGCACCCTGCTTGTGATTTTCGTGGCGCTGTTCCCTGTGTTCTTTGGGATGAGCCTCGGGTTTACATCTTACGACCTGTTTAACTCGCCGCCGGCTAAGCTAGTAGAGTGGGTTGGGCTGCATAACTTCGTGGACTTATTCAGCATCAAGTCATGGCGGGGTACCATGATGTCGGTACTGCGCTGGAACATCGTCTGGGCGGTGGTCTCTACCATTACCGCTTTTGTCGCGGGCTTCGGAGTGGCCCTCCTGATGAACCGCGAGGATATCCGCTTTCGCGCGTTTTTCCGCACCGCATTCATTCTGCCGTGGGCCATGCCCTCGTTTATTTCCGCGCTGGTGTGGACCGGGCTGTTCAATACAACCTTTGGGCCCATCAATGAAGTGCTGGGGATGTTAGGTGTCAGCCCGATTCCCTGGCTGAGCAATGCCATGTGGGCTCGGATCGCGCTGTTTGTTGTGAATATCTGGATGGGCTTTCCCTTCCAGATGGTGCTGTGCCTCGGGATCCTGCAGGCGATTCCCAAAGAACTATATGAGGCAGCTTGGGTAGATGGGGCGACAGACCGTCAAAGCTTCCGGTATATAACGCTGCCGTCAGTGCTGTACTCGGTGGCACCGCTCCTCATTCTCCAGCTGGCAGGCAATTTTAACAACTTCGGGCTGATCTACCTGCTTACCGGCGGCGGGCCGACAGTGTTCGGCAACCGGGGTGCAGGAGCGACAGACCTCCTGATTTCCTGGATGTACAAGTTAACCTTCAATTTGTCGAAGTTCAACTATGCCGCGGCTGTTGGCATCATGATCTTTATCCCCGTTGCCATTATCAGCGTTTACAATCTCCGACAGACTCGGTCGTTTAAGGAGGGTTAAAATTGACCAGGCGGCGAGTTATGCAAGGGCTGCAAACCGTTTTAATCCACGTGGTGCTGATCTGTGCCTTCCTGTTTGCAGTCATACCGATCGTATATATTCTCATGTCATCTCTGCGGGTGGGGAACAGTCTGTACAGCTCAACACTGATACCACGGCAGTTTACCTTCCAGCATTACGCGAGTTTGTTTACGGATCCCCGCTACCCCTTTCTGCAGTGGACTAAGAATACCCTGAAAGTCTCTACCATGACTGCCACTGCCACGGTGATTCTCACCACTATGTGTGCCTACGTTTTTTCCCGTTTCCGTTTCTGGGGGCGGAAATATGGCTTGATGGCCTTCATGATCATTCAGATGTTCCCCGGTTCCATGTCCATGGTGGCCCTGTATGTGCTTCTAAACCTTGTGGGTCTGCTGGATACCCACGTGGGCTTGGCGCTGATTTACATCGGAGGCGGTGTGCCTTTTTCCACTTGGCTGTTAAAAGGATACCTCGATTCGATCGATGTGTCTCTTGATGAAGCGGCCCTGGTGGATGGCGCCACCCGTGGGCAGATTTTCCGAAAGATCACTCTGCCTTTGGCGCGCCCGATTCTTGCGGCAGTATCTTTGTTCAGCTTTATTGGGCCCTTTAACGATTATCTTTTAGCACGAATTGTGATTACTTCATCGCACAAAAACACGCTCGCTGTGGGGCTCCACAGCTTCATCGCCGGAAATTACGATCAGCGCTGGACGCAGTTTGCCGCAGGAGCGGTGCTGGTGTCTATCCCGATTCTCTTGGTTTTCTTTTTCCTGGAGAAGAACTTCATTTCGGGACTAACAGCTGGTGCCACCAAGGCTTAACATGGGGAGGAAGGACAAGATATGCGGCAGCTCAATTTAGGATTAGTCTATCACTTCAATCAGAACACTGTACCCAATGCTTTTGTGGCTGATCGGGTGTGCTACCGGCGCCTTTTGGAGATCTTTTTGGCGCACCCGCAGATTGGCTTCACCATCCATTTTTCCGGAACCCTTCTCGCCGCCCTGCAGTGGGAGGGTAAAGAGACAATTGATCTGCTCAGGGAGGGAATCGCGCGGGGGCAGTTTGAGATTTTAGGAAGCGCGTATGCGCAGAATATTCTGCTTGCGGCGGACCCATGGGACAATGTGCAGCAGCTGCGCCATCACAGGCAGCAGCTGAAGGATATCCTCGGTGTTGAACCTAGAGGCTTTTGGAATCCGGAAAGATGCTGGCGTCAGGAGTTGGCGGAGCTGATCCTGGATGCAGGCTATGAGTACACGTTCTTGGAAACCAACGTCTTCCGCCGGGCTGGGGATGAAAACCACCAGGCTGTTGTTAGGGCAACGAAACATCAAGACAGGCAGCTGGTGCTCTTTCCCGATGACACCAATGTCCTCACTGTTTTCGGGAAAGCAGTTCGCTCCGGTTCTGCGGATGAATTAGTGGAATACCTCTACAACATCTGGCTTGCCCAAAACCAATCATCTGAACATGATTTTGCAGTCATCTATGCTCAGGATGCAGAAGCAACGGGTCTATGGCAGTTCGAAGGCGGCTCCCAGACACTTGATGATGTGTATGCCAAGTTAGAAGCGGTCTTGACTAAGCTGGAGAACTTGCCGTGGCTGAAAGTGGGTGGACTGGGTGAGTTGGCGAGGAGTGCTCGGCTTGTTACCATACCGCAGCTCCCGCAAGGCCAGGCCAATTGGATGATGGATTCGCTTCGCTCTCAAGGTCTGCCCTGGGGAGAAAAGGGCTATAAAGACTGGTTTGATTACGCGGCCCATGCGGCTAAGAACATCGAAACGCGGGAGCTGTATTATCAGGTGGGTAAGGAGCTTCGCCGACACGAACAGGTGCTTTCCGCTTACGATGACAATGCACCCGAACATGCACCCAGCAAAAGGCTGTATGACTTGGCTGTGCGCACACTTGTGGCCCACCAGTATGAGTTTGGCTGCATTGGTATTGCCGTGGACAAGGAGGCTCAGTGGCAGTTAGCCCGCACAGCGTTGGCGGTTTTATGGGCCAGTGAGCTGGCTTTGCGGCGTTCGGGTGGGGCATGCGAAGTGGCTGAACTAGACGTCAACGGCGACGGCGTCAAAGAGCTTACCGTCGTGGATGGGGCCAACGCCTATGTGTTTTCCCCTAAGGGTGGGCGTCTGCTGTACTGGTTTAACTTAGAGCAAGGTTGGCAGCTCGTGGGGAACCAAAATGCCCTGTGCTACCTGGAGCCGTATCGCGACGACCACAGCTATGTCCCAGACCTGATCGGCGGTCGCGATGTCTTCCCGCAGCTGAACGGAAAGCCGGAAATTGAGGACCTGTGTCAGAGGCGATTTGTGATGCGCCGCCGCTGCCTGAACGAGACCATCGCCTTTGGCGATTCCGAGCCTATTCGCCTTTGGGATTTCCCCTTCCAGGCTGTGTGCAGCGCAGATGACGAATTGACAGTCACCTTCACCTATGCAGGTAGTTTCTTCACCCTGGAAAAGGCCGTTGCTTTTGCGGCAGATGGCTTAAGAATCCACTACAAACTGCATCCCTACCCCTCAGTTGGTGAAGTGCGGGTACGGGTGGAAAACGAACTCACGCCGGACTACTTCTCGCTCATGGATCGGGGTAGAGAAGTAGTGGACGTGCAGGCATCGCAGCTCACAGCAGTAATCGCTAACAGAGTCGCTGGCTGTCAAGTAAGAATCGCAGCCGAGCTCCATAGCGTGGGGGAAATCACTTGTACCAATGAGTCGGGCTTTCTAGCATGGTTGTGTGGAGCGGAGATTGCGGCTGCCCCCCAAAGTGAACAGCCCATCGAGTGGACCTTGGACCTGCGTGTGAAGTAGGTGATGTTGTGGCGACAATTTACGATGTGGCGAAACGGGCTGGTGTATCAGTCGGCACTGTTTCCAATGTGATCAATAACAAGCGTACGGTGAACCCCGCCCTGCGCAGCAAAGTTAAGGAGGCCATGAAAGAGATCGGCTACGTACCCAATGCCACGGCCCGAAGCTTGGCTAGGGGGTACAACACGTCCATAGGTGTTCTGTATCCCTTTAACCCAAACCACGTGGCAGGCACAAGTTACCTGGACTTTGTGTCTCACTTGATCACCTATGCCCAGCTTTTCCAGCATCAGGTGGTACTGTATCCCAGCACTAAGCCAAGTTCCAACATAGATGATCTGCAGGCCATCGTCCGCAGCCGTCAGGTAGGTTCCTATATCCTGTTTGAGGTAGAGATGGAAGACCGGCGTGTGGAATACCTGAGAGAGAACGGCCTCCCGTTTGTCATGGTGGGGCGCACTGCCGACTGCAGCGGCCTGGCCTATGTGGACGCCGATGTGGCTCAGATCGTGCGCGACGGGCTGGAGCACCTGTGGGAAATGGGCTGCCGCCGCATTGCCCACCTTGGCCGGAGCGGCAGCATCGGTGTGGACGCCCGCATCAGAGCTGCCCTTGCCGACGAGTGCAGCCGGTTGGGTTTGGAACTCAATCCCGAGTTGTGCTGCGTGACAGACTGGGACACGGAAAAACGTTTGACCGTGGTGGAGCACTTTATTCAGCGCCGCCGCCAGTTTGATGCCGTTTTCATCTCCGAAGCCGCGGTGCGTTTCCAATTCGTTCAGGAAGTCCTCCGGGCTGGGCTGCGGATTCCGGAAGATTTCATGGTTCTCGGTTACATGGGCACCAGCCTTGATGAGATGAGCCATCCTTCCATCACTGCATTCGATGTCCAGGCTGATCGGATCGTGGAACTTGCCGTTGCCACGTTACTTGCTAAGGATAACCCCAGTCCCGGTCAGGTACTTGTACCCGGGAAACTTGTGGTAAGAGAATCGACTGAAAAGAGGAACGCATATGACGATAGACTTCAAACCTGACCCAGACTTCTCCCGCATCCGGCGGACTCTGCTGCTGGAAGGGAAACCGGATCGCCCCCCTTTAGGTGAGTTTCTGATTGATCGCAGAATAAAGGAAGCTATTCTGGGCCGCCCTCTGCAGACTGCCGCTGACGAAGTAGAGTTTTGGCTCAAGGCGGGCTACGATTACGTCCATGTTCGCCCGGACTACAGCCTCCAGGTCGTGGATCACCACGATGATTCTATCGAGGGTGCCGGTGTCATTCAAACCTGGGAAGATCTGCGCAGCCGCAGATGGCCCTGGCAGGATCTAGACGCTAATGTGGATTATTCTCAGCTGGCCGCGGTCAAACAGCATCTGCCCAAGGACATGAAGATCATTCTTTCCACCGGTGACATCTTCACCCGGGTGTGGATGCACATGGGGTTCACCCACTTTTGTCTGGCCCTCTTTGACAACCCCGAACTAGTCAGCGAGCTCATGCGCCAGCATGGTGAGGCAATGCTGGAGATCAACCGCAGATCGGTGGAAATCTTAGGTGACAGCTTAGGAGCTATCTGGTACACCGACGATATTGCGTTCGGCACCGGCCTCATGGTACAGCCTGAGTTCTTCCGTGACCAGCTTTTCCCGTGGATGAAGCAGATAGGGGACTTGGCGAAAAGCGCTGACGTACCGTACCTGTACCACACCGACGGTAATCTTTGGACAGTGTTTGACGACTTCGCAGAAATAGGGATCAACGCGATCCATCCTCTGGAGCCCAATTCCATGGATGCGGTGGAGGTAAAGGAGAAAGAGGGACACCGCTTCTGTTTAGTGGGGAACATTGATGTGGATCTCCTCAGCCGCGGCACGGAAGCAGAAGTGCGGGCTTTAGTGCGTGACCGCATCGAGAAGCTGGGGTACAACGGTGGATACTGCGTTGGATCGAGCAACACCATTCCGCCTTATGTGAAGGTGGAGAACTACAAGGCTATGATCGAAGAAACTCTGCGCGGTTACGCGTAAGACGAGGAGAGTGTGTCATGCAGCCAGTCCCCAGCATCATCTACTGGAAGTGGGATGATTCCATATTAGAACCGGGAGTTTTGGAAGGCAGGGCAGCAGAGCTAATTGCTAGGACAACCTTTGATACCGTCTTTGTGGGCGTCCACTGGATCAGCTATCCTGTCTGCGATCCACGGGTAATTGACAAAATCCAATCCGCATGCGCCATCTTCCACCAGGCAGGGCGTAAACTGGTGATGGAACTTGACGCCCGCAACCAATACGCCGTGTTCAACCAGCGCTACCCAGACGACCTCGTTTTCTCGTTCTTCTTTGCCGAAACTACCCTTGATGAGAACGGCAGCGGCATCATAGAGTTTGACAGCCCCCACGCCTTTCACTATTTCCAGGCTAGTGGCGTGAAGGGGATTGAGAAGATTCTAGGTAGCTGGACCTTTACCCTTGCTCCTGATGGGAAAGCCATCATTCCGGGAACAATCTCGGACGTGCTGGTTTACACAACATATACCAACATGGGGGAGAAGACCCGCATCACCGTTGAGGCTGGTGCCGCGCATGCCAACAAGCGCATAGCTGTGCTGCCAGCATTCCGCCAGGCCATCACAAACATGTTTTCCCCTCACTTCTATGACTTCTACGCAGAGCTTTTCCAGAATCTCACTCACATTCCCCTCGATGGAGTCCAGGTGGACGAGTGGGGAGTGGATGTCATGATCAGCGCGATTGATGACGATGCCGTAACCCTCTGCCAAACGTACGCGGACGGCTTGGCTGCGCTGTATACAGCCCACTGTGGACGGGACCTTCGGCAGGACCTCCTTCACTTCAAGTATCCGGTGCAGGGCAGCGAACAGCAGGCTTATCAAATCGTAAACGACTTCAACCATGTACTCCGCCAGAAAATGGTGGAAAACGAAACCTGGATCTACAACGAGGGGAAAAAGGTCTTCGGCCCAGATGCCTTTATCGGCGCGCACCCGACTTGGTGGGGAAGTTTCACGAAACTGCATCTAGAAGTAATTAAGAATGGCTGGGATTGGTGGGAAGTACCTCGAGACTACGGCCAGACCGATGAAACCATCAGTATCCCCATTCGGCTGGCGTTGGCGCGTAAAGCCGGGGGGCCTGTTTGGTACAATATGTGGTACTCCATGGGCACCCGCCGCCTCGACACTTACTTCCAAGAAACATGGCGCAATGCCCGCTATGGGGGAAGGACACACTATCACGGTTTTGAGTGTCCCAATGAAGGTGTCGTCCTAGAACTGCGGGGGCAGGGCATGCTGGAGCAGATTGAGGAGATGGAGAAGTTGGTTGAGCGGATCACCGCCTTTCAGGAGGGACAGCCCGACTCACGCATCCTTGTAGTTTTCGGGATGGAAGCGGCGACAAACTGGGTAATGAACGAACCGGGACTGACGGCGTGGCGGTGCAGCAGCCCAACCCAGGACCGCATCCTCGAGCTGAGCCGGGACCTATTTGAGCAGGGTTTCCTCCACGACTTGGTGCCCAGCACCGAGGTGGCAAACGGCAGCGTGCGCCTGGAGAACGGCAAGCTGTGCTATGGGAAGGAACACACCTACGACGCGTTAGTTGTTCTGTTCCCAGAAAGCATTCAAGCCGAGGTGTGGCAGTTTCTTAAGGACTATCGCGCCCAAGGATACCTCCTGGCAGGGTGTGGGACCCTTACCCACCTCAACGGTGGGAGAAATGTCCAGGCAGAGTTTGAGGAATGGAAGCACGGCCTGCCTTGGTGGGAGGATTTAGCAGAGGTCACGCCCCTGGTGGAAGTCCTGCACACGTGGGGTATGGAAGTGACCAACTTCGGCAGCGGTGCCGTATTTACAGATGGTTCCGTGATCTTTACAAATACAGGCAGTAAAAACGTGGGCAATCCCCTGGAGGTTAAGCAGCGCGTTTTTGGCCGCTTAGTGGAGTTTACCGGGGAGGACTTCCTGGCCCTGAAGCTGACTCCCGAGGGAGATATCGAGCGCGTAGATTTTGGCCGGTGCAAGTATCTGAGAATCGACGGGAAGGATGTTTGCCGTGCGGAGGACTAGAGCGGTAGTGATTGTCTTAGTTCTCATCCTTGTCCTCAGCGGAACTGCCTTGGCGCAAGACCAAATCAAGACAGCCTTTGTTTTCCATTTTAACCAGAGCATTGTACCTTACGCTGATGTGGCGGAGCATGCCTGTTACGTAGAGCTGCTGCGTATGCTCCGCAGCCTCGGACCTACTCCGTTCGTGCTTCACATTTCCGGGACGCTGCTCATGGAGTGGCAGTGGTCCGATTCAGAAGCGCTGCAGCTCGTTAAGGAAGGTATTGCTGACGGACAGTTTGAAATTCTCGGCAGTACGCTTGCCCAAAACATCATTTACTCCATCCCTGATGGGATGGACAACGAGTGGCAGATTCGGCTGCACCGCGCCATGCTGAGAGATGTGCTGGGTGTGGAACCGGTGGGTTTTTGGAATGCAGAACGGGTGTGGGATCCTGCCCTCACCGATTTAATCGCCGTGAACGGGTACACTTACAGCTTTATCGAGACCCCTATCCTTACGAAAAGTGGGGTGGAGTTTCCTCAGCTGCGGGGACTGCACCAGGTAAAAGGATTGGACCACAGTCTGTACTTGGTTGCCGATGATCTGGACTTTCGCAACGCAATTAATCAGCGCAATCCCGCTGCCGCGTTGGGGTACCTGCGGGTGATGAACCGCCGCGATCTGGACGGTTCGTTCCTGATCGTCTACGCCGAGGATGCAGAAGCGACAGGTTTGTGGGATCTAGAGGCGGGCAATTCACCAGCTCAAGCCGTGGAGAACTTGCGCAGAGTATTAGTGCGCCTGATCGAGGATCCCGACGTCCAGATAGTGAAAATCGCTGACTTTGTCCAGGAGCAAGCAGCCGCGGCCCAACCGGTGGCGGCGGTAACTGGCCAAGCCGATTGGATGATCGCCCCTTCCCGGGCGCGGGGCTTTGCCGATTGGTTTGATTACAACGCCAATGCTCCGGAACTGGAGTACTTCCGCGACCTCTACCACAAGGTGAGTGCCTACATTGCGGAAGTGGACGAGCGGATATCTGGAAAGCATGTGGGCGCCAATCGGCTGATCCACCACGCCCGCTTGAGTTTAGCCATTTGCCAATATGAGTTTGCGGCGGTGGGTGCCGGTGGATCGGATGATGCCATGTGGGAGTTGGCCCGCACCGCTTTGGTACCGGCCTTTGCCGCCGAGGCGGCGGCCTTAGGAATGGCAGATAATCCTCAAATTTTTGATATTAACGCTGACGGAATAGAAGAAATTGTCTCTGTCTGTGGAAGTAATTTCTTTGTGTTTACTCCCCTGGGAGGGAAGCTGCTCTACTGGTTTGACCTGAGCACCGGCGACGAAATCGTAGGCAGTGAAAACGCCTTTTACTACGAGGAGAAGTTCATCAACGACAGTGTCTATGTTCCCCCGCTGCAGTACCAAGCTCCCCTGTGGCAGTGGCTCAATCAGCCGGAACTGTTGGGTGATCTCACGGAGAAAAAGTATGTGGTCCGCAGGCGGGTGGGCAATGACGTCTTTGAGACAGTACTCAGCGACGATTACCGGATCGTAGACCTGCCTTATACTTTCACTTTGGCAGAGGATCGCATTGTATTTCATGCTGAATATCAGGGCGTGGAGATCGAGAAGTCCTATATCTTGCACGAGGGTGGCCTTGTTTTGGAATACAGAGCGGTAGGCCTATCTCCCGCTGTGACCGGATGGCGCGTGGAAAATGGCGTTTCCCCATCATCCGCTGCGCTCTTGTGGCACGGACGAGGAGCGCTCCAGACTGAGCTGGGAGTGGGTAGAGTGGCGATCAAGAACACCCATACGGGGCTTGTCCTCACGATCGCATATTCACCGGAGATTGAGGCGGCGCTGCCGGGCTGGATGCGCTATGGGCAGGAGGTTCACCTTACCCTGCCCATTACGGGTGAAACCGCAGAGTTTAGGATTTCTTTCACTACAGCCTATGAAGGAGGCCGGGATAGTGACTAGTTATGAACGGTATATGGCGGTACTCAGAGGAGAACCCTGCGATATTCTCCCGCGGCTGCCCATTCTCATGGCCTTTGCCGCCAAGTACATTGGGGCTACTTACGGAGAGTTCGCCGCGGATTACAAGGTGCTGGTGGAAGCTAACCTCCGCTGCGTGGAGGATTTTGGTTTTGACCAAGTAAGCGCCATCTCCGATCCTTACCGAGAGACAACAGGATTTGGGGGGGAAGTTGAGTTTATCCCCCATGGTGTGCCCAGACTGCTGAAACCGCCACTCCAAGATGCAAAGGACCTCGGCATTTTAAAACAGCCTGATCCGCTCACATCGCCCCGCATGCGAGACCGGGTTGAGGCAGTCGCACAGATGAGTACCCAGCTTAAGGAGCAGTATTCTATTCTGGGCTGGGTGGAAGGGCCCGCGGCCGAAGCGGCAGATTTGAGGGGTGTGACTAATTTCCTGATGGACTTGTACGACGATCCGGCGTTTTGTCATGAGCTGATGGCCCTCTGCGTGGATGTGGGAATCGCTTTTGCCAAGGCCCAGCTTGAGGCCGGGGCGGATACAATTGGAATTGGTGATGCCATTGTCAGCCAGGTATCTCCCGACACATATGCTCAGCTGATTTTCCCCCACGAAAAACGCCTGGTGGATGGAATACACGCTCTCGGCGGCTTGGTGCGCCTGCACATCTGCGGGAACATCACGCACCTTCTGCCGAAAATCAAGGAGCTTAATGTAGATATCCTCGATTTAGACAGCCCCGTGGACTTAAGGGCCGCCCGGGAAGTCGTTGGGCCGAAGCAGGTGATCGTGACTAATCTCGATCCTGTGCGGGAAGTCAAAGATGGCACTCGGGAAGACATTGTCCGCCGTGTGCAAGAGCTCTACCAGGAAGTGGGTAATCCACTAATGGTGGGTGCCGGTTGTGAAGTTCCTGTCGCTACACCCCATGAGAACTTGAAAGCGCTGTGCAAGCCCGTCGCCTATCGATCATAGGTTGGGGCGGCGCGCCTGAGCTTCACTTAGGGAACGGTTAGGAGGACTGAGGTATGACCATGACTTCACGGCAGAGAGTGCTAACTGCTCTGGAAAGAAGAGTACCTGATCGGCTGCCCGTAGTCACGCACCATGTAATGCCGTACTTCCTCAACACATACATGCATGGAGCCACCAATGACGAGTTTTTCGACTACTTCGGATTTGACCCCATCGTGTGGACAGTGCCTCACAAACCAGATGCAGCAAAGGGAGAGTATTGTGATCCCAATCAGGGCGAGTTAGGTTTCCTAGAAAGCCGCCGGATATTCAACTCCGAGTGGCGGATTGAGGCAGAAGAGATACCCAATTCGCGCTATCGGACCGTGCGGCATACTTTTTGTACCCCTGGCGGTAAGCTGAGCATGGTTTTGCAGAGTAATGAGCACACCACTTGGGTGGCGGAATGCCTCATCAAAGATAAGCGGGACATAGACCTCCTCGCTAAGTATATGCCTTATCCCACCTGCGATGTGGACGAAGTAAACCGCGTCGCTGAGCGGTTTGGTGAGCGGGGTATTGTTCGGGGCCACATTCCCCCTTTTGACGTATTCGGTCAACCAGGGACCTGGCAGGATGCCTGCTGCATTGTGGGTACGGAAAAGATGATCATGGCTGCTTTTGACGATCCCGAATGGGTGCATACCCTCCTAAAGATCCTGCAGCGGCGGAAGCTGAACTTCATCAGAACAATGACAGGAGCCAACTACGACATTCTCGAGCTGGGCGGCGGTGATGCTTCCACCACCGTGATTTCCCCACAGATCTTTGAGGAGTTTGTTGCCCCCTATGATGCGGAACTGATTCAGGCTGCCCATGACGCCGGCCAGCGCATTGTGTATCACACGTGCGGTGGGATGATGCCTATCTTAGAAACAATTGCCGCTATGAAACCTGATGCCATGGAGACCTTTACTCCGCCTGCCATGGGCGGTGATGTGGACCTCAAGGAAGCTAAACGGCGGATTGGCGATAAAGTCTGCATGATCGGCGGCTTTGACCAGTTCCACTATCTCCAGGGGTGCACGTCAGAAGAGACTCGGGCGGCGGTCCGCAAGTGTTTCGCCGATGCGGGGGAAAACGGTGGTTATATCCTTGCCCCCTCGGATCATTTCTTCGATGCAGATCTCGAGCTGATCAAGGCCTTTGTGGACGAAGCCCATCAATGTGTTTACGGGTAAGTTATAACTATATTACAAGCTGGACTCCTGCCTCAGGGCAGGAGCTTTTGTTATTCGACGCGTCTAAGCGAAACAGTAGTAAGCGGCGGCGCGGCGAGTGTTGACTTCCAATCAAATAGTTTGTATACTTTTGGTAAATGCAAAATTAGGAAAACTAACATTAGTCGCAGTTCTGTGTTCCAGATGCCGCACCACTATACACGGCACTTGCCTGCAGGGTATCTTTACCTAATCCAAAGGAGGAGTGTTTGTGAAGAGAAGACTTGGCTTAGCACTGCTCGTACTGGCTGCAGTTTGCGTGTCCTGGGTGGGTGCTGCTTTTGCCCAGCCCATCAAGATCGGCGTGTTTGAACCCATGACCGGACCCAACGCAGCGGGTGGCGAAATGACGGTGGAAGGAATTGAGCTGGCGTGGGAAGTGAGATCAGAGGTTCTGGGCAGAGAAGTACAGATCATTGTGGTGGACAACAAATCAGACAAAGTGGAGGCTGCTAACGCGGTTTCTAGATTGATTGAGCGTGACCAAGTAGTGGCCATCATCGGCAGCTATGGCAGTTCGCTCTCCATGGCGGCAGGTGACATTGTCAAGAAGGCGCAGATTCCAACCGTTGGCTGCTCGCCTACTAACCCGTTAGTGACGTTGAACAACGATTACTACTTCAGAGTATGCTTCATCGATCCTTTCCAAGGAACAGTCATGGCCAACTACGCGGTCAACGAGCTCGGCGCGAAAACCGCAGCGGTCATCCAAGACGTGACGCAGGACTATTCCGTCGGCCTGGCTAAGTACTTCATCGATGCCTTTAGAAGGCTGACCGGTAATCCTAACAGCATTGTGGAGATCTCTTCGTACAACACAGGCGATCAGGACTTCACCGCACAGCTCACCAACGTCAAGAACAAGAACCCTGACGTGATCTTTGCACCGGGCAACTACGGCGAATCGGCTCTGCTCATTCGACAGGCCAGAGATCTAGGCATCGATGTGCCGTTCTTGGGCGGTGACACGTGGGAGGCTCCCGAGTTCCTGTCCATCGGTGGCGAAGCGGTTGAGGGAGCCGTGTTCAGCACCCACTTTACTGCCGAAGCACCCGTTACGCCCGAGTCGGACCGTTTCCTTGAGATCTACCGGCAGAAGTACGGTAAGGAAGCCAATGCTTTTGCAGCTTTGGGCTATGACGCCTACATGCTCATTCTCGACGTGATTGAAAAGGCAGGCTCTGCTGAGCCGCAAGCGATCCGCGATGGCCTGGCCAAGGTGGAGGGGTTTGTTGGTGCCACAGGTATCATCTCGCTAGATGAGAACGGCGACGCTGTGAAATCGGCTGTAATTAACAGGGTGGATAACGGCAAGTTTGTCTATCTTACAACAGTAGAGCCCGAGTAGTGTACGATCTGACACCGTAGGAGGGGGCCAAAGTGGGTAGTATATCGTTGTTCCTGCAGCACCTGGCCAACGGGATTTCCCTGGGAAGTCTGTACGCGCTGATCGCTATCGGTTACACGATGGTGTACGGGATTCTGCGGCTGATCAATTTTGCCCATGGAGATATTTTCATGCTTGGCGTGTACCTTACTTACTTCGGAGTGCTCTATACCAGCATTCCTTGGTGGTTGGTATTCGCCATCGCTCCAGCAGTTACAGGGCTGGTTGGTATCCTGCTCGAAGCAGTGGCGTATAAACCGCTCAGGGAATCACCCAGGATTACCATCCTAATTTCCGCAATTGGCGCCTCCTTTCTTTTACAAAACTTGGGGATCGTGTTTTTCGGGGGAAGGCCTCGCGCCTTCCCTGTTCCTCGTATTCTGAATCATGTTGTAAAAGTCAGGGGAGTGTCCATCAACGTCATCACTTTCATCATCCCCGTTGTAACCATCCTGCTCCTCATTGGGCTGTCGTATTTCATAACCAAAACCAAGACTGGCCTCGCCATGCGCGCTCTGTCCAGGGATTATGAAACGGCGAGTTTGATGGGTATTGATATCAACAGGATCATATCCATTACTTTCTTTATGGGTTCCTTTCTGGCCGCGATGGGGGGCATTATGTGGGGAGCTCGCTATCCCCAGTTGATGCCCTTAATGGGTGTGATGCCGGGTTTGAAGAGCTTTATTGCTGCCGTTGTGGGAGGCATAGGTAATATCGCCGGTGCCGTCGTGGGCGGATTCCTCCTCGGATTAGGGGAGATCATGCTGGTGGCTCTACTGCCTAGACTGACGGGATACCGCGATGCTTTTGCCTTCGTTGTTCTGATCATCATTCTGCTCGTCAAGCCTTCCGGGTTGATGGGTTCGGGGCAAACGGAGAAAGTCTAAAACTGCGGAGAAGGTGAGAGCGTGCGGGATAAACAGAGAACAGACCTGGCCGCCCTGCTTGCTCTGGTGTGCGCGGTGGTGGCGCTGTTTTTAGCCAATAAATACCTCGATGACTATAAAATCAGGATCATCAACCTTTCCGGCATCTATGTGACGCTGGGCCTGAGTATGAATCTGATCAACGGATTCACGGGACTGTTTTCGCTAGGGCATGCCGGCTTTATGGCTGTAGGAGCGTACACAGTAGCCCTGCTGACAATGCCGATTTCGATGAAAGAGATGAACTTCTTCTTTCAGCCTATCGTACCGTGGCTGGCTAACGTGGAAGTGGGTTTCTTGCCGGCACTGCTCGCCGCCGGTTTGATTTCCGCTTTCCTGGGAGTGTTGATCGGTGCGCCGGTCCTGAGGCTGAGGGACGATTATCTCGCCATTGCCACCCTGGGCTTTGCGGAGATCATCAGGGTGGTCTTTACCAACACTCAGTCGCTGACCAATGGAGCACTGGGTCTAAAGGGGATACCCAACTATACCAATATCTGGTGGAGTTGGGGCGTGGCCTTCATAACCGTCTGGTTTGTCACCTCATTGATTCGAGGCAGCTACGGCAAGGCGTTTATGGCGATCAGGGAAGATGAGGTCGCTGCCCAGGCCATGGGCATCAACCTCTTCAAGCACAAAGTGATGAGTTTTGCGTTCGCTTCGTTTTTTGCGGGCGTCGCGGGAGGACTCTTGGCATCGCTCTTGGGCACCATAGATCCCAACATGTTCCGAATCACTTTGACCTTCAATATCCTGCTCATTGTGGTGCTGGGCGGTCTTAGCCGCATCACCGGCACCGTTATTTCAGCCGTAGTGGTCACCGTAATGATGGAAGCACTGCGCTTTCTCGACGAGTCCATCAATCTCGGCTTCATTGAGATCAAAGGAGTGCCGGGTATGCGCATGGTGGTCTTTTCCATCATCCTCATCCTCGTGGTGATTGTGCGGAAGGCGGGGCTGATGACCAGGCTAAAAGGGCGTGAGTCTAGCTATGCTGAGAATTGAGAACCTAACCATGCAGTTTGGAGGGGTCGTGGCCTGCAGCGGCTTGACTGCGGAAGTTAAGCCTGGGCAGATCGTCGGCCTGATTGGTCCGAACGGAGCGGGCAAAACGACTGTGTTCAACGTAATCACTGGTGTGTATAAGCCCACCGCGGGCCGGATCACTTTCAGTCCTAGGGAAGGTGAGCAATACCAGCTGGTGGGGCTGAGCCCTGATCACATTGCCAAACTCGGGATCTGCCGGACTTTCCAGAACATTAGGTTGTTCAGCGAGCTGTCGGTCTTGGACAATGTGTTCATCGGGAGTCATCTCCGGCTGAGATCTAGCGTTTTTTCATCTGTCCTCAGGCTCCCCCGCTATACCGCAGAAGAGAAGGAGCACTACGAAAAATCTTTGTACTTACTGGAGAAGATCGGTCTGCAGGACTTCAGAGATGAAAAGGCAAACTCTCTGCCGTACGGCATGCAGCGCAGGCTGGAAATGGCTCGTGCCCTGGCCACAAACCCCAAGCTGCTTCTCCTTGATGAGCCTGCTGCCGGCATGAATCCGCAGGAGACTTTGGAGCTTACGGAGTTCATCCAGGAGATCAAGGAGGAATTTGAGCTCACTGTTTTCTTAATCGAGCACCACATGGAAGTGGTGATGGAGATCAGCGAGAAGATCTATGTCTTGGACCATGGGGTGTTGATTGCTGAAGGCAGCCCCAGCGAAGTGCAGAGCAATGACAAAGTGATCGAAGCCTATTTGGGGGTGGGCTAGTGCTGGAGGTACTCGATTTACACGTCAATTACGGCGGTATCAAGGCCCTGCGGGGCATAAACCTTACCATTAAAGAGAACCAGATCGTAACCCTGATCGGAGCCAATGGTGCGGGTAAGTCATCGACTCTGCGGGCCGTTATGGGGTTAGTGCCGAAAGCGCGGGGCAGAGTTCTCTACAAGGGCCAGGACATTACGAACTTGCCCACCAAAGATATTGTGGCCATGGGGATTACCATGGTGCCCGAAGGCCGCAAAGTCTTTGCCAACCTGACCGTGGAAGAGAACCTGCGCTTGGGTGCCTATACGCGTCGAGATCAAAAGGCGGTGGCCGAGGATATGGACCGCGTGTACAGCACTTTTCCCAGACTGAAGGAACGCAGCTGGCAGAAAGCTGGGACCCTGTCTGGAGGCGAGCAGCAGATGCTTGCGGTGGGACGGGCCTTAATGAGCAGCCCGCAGATCCTGATGATGGATGAACCTTCTTTGGGCCTTGCACCCCTGCTGATCAAAGAGGTGTTTGAAATCATTCTGCTGCTCAGGGAGCGGGGAAACACCATTTTGCTAGTGGAGCAGAATGCCAAGAAAGCTCTAGAAATAGCTGATTACGCTTATGTGCTGGAAACAGGGCAGTTGGTGCTGGAAGGTCCCGGACAGGTCGTCCTGGAGGACGCTAAGGTACAGGAGGCCTATCTGGGGGCGGCAAGGTAACAAACGTTGGCACAGTGCTGATCGGCAGCCAGGAGGCACAGGAACAGATGAGAATTCTTATTGCAGACGATGAAGCCGACATCCGCAATTTGCTGAAGATCAGTCTTGAGGAAAATGGTTACACTGTCCTGGCTGCGGGGAACGGTAAGGAAGCATGGGAAATCCTGTCAACACAGAATGTGGACCTAGCAATTCTGGACGTGATGATGCCTATCATAGACGGGTTTAGTCTACTGCGGCGGATACGAGAACACAGCGTCGTTCCGGTTATCCTCTTAACGGCGCGAGGCGACGATGTGGATAAGGTCCTAGGGCTGGGGTTGGGGGCCGACGACTATGTCTCAAAACCGTTCTCCATTGCTGAGCTGATTGCCCGCGTAGGCGCGCAGCTGCGCCGGAGTAAAGAGTATCTGCGCTCCAACGGACCAGCTGGGACCAAAATCACATACGGAGGGCTGTCCATCGATACAGAAGCCTGCTGCGCCTCGAAGAACGGTGTTCACCTTGACCTTGGTGCGAAAGAGTATCGGCTGCTGCTGTACTTCATGGAGAATCCAGAGCGTGTCTTTACCAAACGGCAGCTTTATAAGGCAGTCTGGGATGAGGAGTTCTACTACGATGACAACACGGTGATGGTGCACATCAGCAGACTGCGGAATAAGATTGAGGACGATCCACACAGACCGATGTATCTGAAGACGATTCGCGGTATCGGCTACAAGCTGCACTATACTGGTGAGAGATCATGAGGACCTCAATCTCCAGGCAGTTCCTTGCCCATTACTTGGTTGTATCTGCTCTTGTCCTTCTGTCAACGGCGTTTGCTGTTTCGCTGCTATCTCTCTCAAGCCGCATCGCCGCCAACGCCTTTGCCAAAAACCGATACCCCGCAAGCGCCATTATGCGGGATGATTACCATCAGATCGAGGCTGAGTCAGTGGTAAGAGATGGCGGCAGTATCACTGTGATCGATCGGGACTACCGCGTCGTCCGTTCGGAAGGTAAAGATGCCATGACTCCTCAGCAGCTCACTGCAGCAGAGTTTACGGATTTCTTGGTTTGGAGCAAGCATAAGAACACACCGTTCCATCACGACATCCTTTATAGCCCCACGGGGGAGTTTTGGCTGATTGTGACTTTTCCAGCTTCCATCCGGATTGATTGGGCCTTTATCCTTAACACCGAAGCTGCAGCGGGTGACTTAAGAACAGCGGTGCTTATCCTGGCTGGCGTAATTGCCGCCTATCTGCTACTGATCTTTGCCTTAACTGCACTCTATTCCATAGTTACTGCAGTGCAGATTACCGTGCCCCTGCGCCGGCTGTGCGAGGGCACGAGGCTGCTGCGGGAAGGGAACTATGCAGCCCGGGTGGACCTGCACCTCAAGAATGAATTTGCTGAGCTCCAGGACACTTTTAACAGCATGGCTGCCCGCATTGACCGGGAAATCGCGCTGCGCCAAAAGTCGGAGGACGACAGGCGGCAGCTGATTCTTGACATCTCCCACGATCTTAAGAATCCCATGGCCAGTATTCAGGGCTATGCGGAGCATATCTGCCAGAAACCGAACATGAGCAGGGAAGAGCGCGATGGGTACCTGAGGGTGATCAGCCAAAATGTGCAGCGGGCTAATGGACTGCTCACAGAGTTATTCGAGCTTTCCCAAATGGACAGTCCAGAGTTTTCCCTGCGCAGGGAGCGGGTTGACCTGTGCGAGCTCCTGCGGCAGCAGTGCGGTGAACTTGTGCCCCAGCTCGAACGGGCAGGTTTTCAATGGGAGTTCGATATTCCTGAAGAGAGTACTGCTGCTATGGTCGACAGAGACCGGTTCGGCCGGCTTATGCAGAATCTGGCCAGCAATGCACTGCGATATAATCCACCAGGAACCACCATTGCGGTGAGCCTGAAAAGAAGCAGCGGTCAAGCTTTCATTACATTCCGGGACGATGGGGTCGGAATTCCTGAGCATCTCAAGGCGGATATCTTTAAGCCTTTTGTCCGCGCCGACAGCGCCCGCAGTTCTGAAACGGGCGGCAGCGGCCTGGGGCTCTCTATCGCCAAGCGGATTGCCGAAGCTCACGGCGGTGAACTCAGCCTCCTCAGCGATGGCCGCAAAGGCAGTGCATTTCTCCTAGTCCTTCCCACCATTTAAGGTAGATTTAAGGTTCGGTTCAGCTGTACGACAGGTTCCGCTGCTATAGTGACGATGGTAGCGATGGACCTTAAGTACAGTCTTTTTTATCCACGGAGGTTTTTGGGTTGAGCCAGATAGTCAGTTTTCTAGTACTTACCATTGTGGCTCTTGTTGTTCTTGCCGTGATTCTGTTTTTGCTGGCCGACTACTGCATTGCGTATGTGCGGAGCAGGGCCACCTCCAGCCAGATTACTCGTTTGAAGAAAGCGGTTCTATGTCTAGCAGTTCTCATAGCGCTCAACGGGGCGTTGATCGCTGTTTCGCAGCTGACAGCATCGACACCACCCATTCAAGGGGAAAACAGTATTGCGGAGCTGGTGGAGGTTGAGCTGAACGGAAGAAAGCAGTGGATCAGCCTGCGAGCTTGGGATAGGGACAACCCGGTCCTGCTCTTTTTAGCGGGCGGTCCTGGGGGTACACAGATGGCGGCAGTCCGTCACGAGCTGGCGGAACTGGAAAAGCACTTTGTCGTAGTGAACTGGGATCAACCGGGAGCGGGCAAGTCCTATAACGCCGACAAAATCCGCAACATCACCGCCCAAACCTATATTGAGGACGGCCGGGCACTGACGGAATACCTCAAAGAGCGTTTTGGACAGGAGAAAATCTACCTGGTGGGCGAATCGTGGGGAAGCGCGCTTGGGATCTTCCTGGCGAGCAGATACCCTGAATCCTACCACGGGTTTATCGGTACAGGTCAGATGATTGCCTTCGCCGAAACTGAACGAATTGATTACGCTACTGCTATGCAGATCGCTGAGCAGAAAGGTGACACGGCTCTGGTAGCAAAACTCAGAGCCAACGGTGCGCCGCCGTATTACGGCAGCGATGTGACGTGGAAAAGCGCGGTCTACCTCAATTACCTGAACAACGCAATGGCGCGCCAGCCTGGTATCCAGAATCCCGGCTATAACACGCTGCGAGATCTCGCTTCTTCTGAGTACGGCTTGCTTGACAAGATCAACTTCGTCCGGGGTATTGTCAACACTTTCAACCATGTGTATCAGCAGCTCTACGAAATCGATCTGCGAACCGGCTACACCAAGCTTGATGTCCCCGTGTACTTTTTCTTGGGACGTTATGATCTCAATGCACCTACAGTGCTGGTTGAAGAGTACGAGCAGCTCCTAGAGGCGCCCAAGAAGGAAATAGTGTGGTTCGAGCATTCAGGTCACAATCCATGGATCAATGAGCGCGATAAATTCGCCAGGGAGGTAATCGCATGTTTCTTGGAAAGCTAAACGTCGGAATGGTGCTTCTTGCGGCAATTCTGCTGTTCTCCGCTTGCACGCCGACTGGAAGTATAGTGATCCTCGAGAACCCCAACGGCACAGGTTTCACCATGAACCTGACTAAGTTTCACGGTACCAACAAGTGCCAGCTCTCCCTGGCGGCTGGTGATGTTCTGCAGGTGGAAGTGAGCCGCTCTGGCGGCGAGATGGGTCTTGTGATCAGCGGTATGCGCGGCAGCGAACCGTACGCGGGAAGCAGTCTGCCCGCCCGCATCTTCACCATTGGGATTTCGGAAACAGATGAATATGTATTCAGGGTGAGCGGTGAAAACGCAACCGGGAGAATCACAGTCAAGAACCTGGGCAAAAAGGCGGAATAAACTCACCCCGAGAGGTATGCTTGAACTGACACACTGTGCTGCACAGATGTGTCAGTTTGTTTTCTGGCAGGATTTGAGCACAAGGTTTCGGAAGATTTGGCTCAAGTTCACTTCGCAGCTGGGTTCGGAGAAGCTGTGGCATCGAAATGGAGGAATAACCAGATGAGGATGATCAACAACGGGGAGACCGCGTATCTGGCGGTGGCAGTCGTCTTGCTGCTGCTTCTTTCCCTCACGCTCACAGTCTCCGCGAGTGCATCTGGCCCGGATGTGCTGTTCTCAGACCCTGCCTTGGAGCAGGCGGTGCGGGAAGTTCTAGGCAAGCCCAGCGGTCCAGTTTCCCCAGATGATTTGCGCAGCATCACCGAGCTGAGTGCTCGGGAGCTGGGCATCACCGACTTAACGGGGCTGGAGTATCTGGTGAATCTCGCGTCTCTTAACCTGAGCGGGAATAAAATCGAGGACTTGACTCCGCTGCAGAGCTTGACAGGGCTCAAATACCTTGTTCTCGATGCCAACCAGATCACCGACATCAGTGCGCTATCGGGCTTGACCAATATCGAATGGCTCAGCCTTGAGCAGAATGCGATCTCGGATATCAGTCCTTTGTCTAGCCTGATGGGTATGCAGTATCTGGCTGTTACCGGCAATAGCATCAAGGACGTCAGCCCGTTAGCGGGTTTGCAGAACCTCGCAGTACTCAGGCTTGCAGCCAATGAGATCAGCGAACTGCGATTCGGCGTTCTGCCGAGCCTATACTACCTTGACCTTGCGGGGAACAAGGCACTTGTTCTAATATTCACTACGGAGAAAGGAGAGATGTGAACCATAACTAGATGGCACAGTCGCCCTGGTTGGCTGCTCGTGCCGCTGGCCGTGCTGGTGATGTTGTCGGGGTGTCTC
>JAAYMI010000008.1 GCA_012521465.1 Bacillota bacterium
CCAAGCGTTCATGGAACTGGATGCCGCGGCAGAGGTGGTGAAGGCAAGTGACTAATTCAGCGCCGGTTGACGGCTATATTAAGGCCCTGTGTGCTCTAGCCGAGGAAGACCGCAACCTGATAGTGCTCGATGCCGATAACTCCAAGTCGACCCGGACAGAGCGGTTCCGCGCCCAGCATCCTGCCCAATTTCTAGACCTGGGCATTGCCGAGCAAAACCTGGTGGGCGTGGCAGTAGGTCTAGCCAACGCAGGCAAGACCGTATTTGCCAATACCTTCGCTCCGTTCATCACTGGCAAGTGCTATGATGTGGTGAGAGTCAGCGCTGCCTATTCTCAGAGCAACGTCAAACTTGTGGGCTGTGCGGGCGGCATTGAGATGGGTGAAGCCGGGCCAACCCACCTGGCCCCAGACGATGTGGGTCTCATGACGCTCCTACCCAACATGCGAGTGTTGGTTCCTGCTAGTGCGGAAGAAGCCTACGAGGCGACGCTGATCATGGCTCAGGAGCCTGGACCGTTTTACATGCGCGTATCGCGGCGCAAGGCAAGGCACTTCGAAAACGGCGCCCCACTCAGGCTGGGTAAGGCGCGGGTGCTGCGGGAAGGAACAGACGTCGCGCTGCTTTCCTGCGGCCCCATCCTGGAAGAAGTGATGGCCAGTGCACTGGAGCTGTCGCAGCAGGGAATTAGTGCCGCCGTTGTAGGTTTTCCGACCATAAAACCACTAGACGAGGAGACCCTGCTAGCGGTAGTGCAGCAGACAAACGCGGTGGTAATAGTCGATGAACACACAAGTATGGGAGGGCTCACCGGCCTGATTTCAACTTACCTGGCCACGCACTGGCCGGTGTCGGCTGAGGTCGTGGCTGTGCCGGATAGATTCTGTCCCACTATGCCCTTTCCCCAGTTAGCTGAAAAATGCGGCTTATACGCAGCAAACATCACCGCCGCGGCGCTGCGCGTCAGGGCCCGGAAGCAGTCTGGAGGGATGCGCTAAATGGAAGCAACTGCAAGGCTGGAAATCATCGGTCTGACCAAAGACTTTGCCGCGACCCGTGCCCTGGACAACGCCAGTTTGACAGTACTGCAGGGCGAAGTGCATGCAGTATTGGGTCAAAACGGAGCCGGAAAATCAACGCTTGTCAAGATCCTGGCAGGCGTCCATACCGGTTTTCAGGGCGAGATCAGGCTTGATGGTAAGCCCATGTCAGCACAGGATCTGCAAACGGTAGGCCGGCAGCAGATTGGCGTTGTCCACCAGGAGTTTCCCCTCGTGCCCCAGCTGACAGTGGCAGAAAACCTCTTCCTCACCCGCCTGCCCAAGGCAAAGCTGCCGGGGCAGGTGCAGTGGAAAGAGCTTTTTGCCAAAGCTGCGAAACTGCTCGAATCAATCGATGTGCGGATCGACGTGCGGGCACGTGTGGAGGACCTAAACATGTCGGAGCGGCAGTTGGTTTCCATCGCGAGGGCCATATCTACCAATCCCCGGATCTTGCTGCTCGACGAAGCCACCTCCACCCTCCCGAAAAGTGATGTTGCCCGGCTGTTCAGCATCATCCGCACCCTCGCTGAACGAGGCGTTTCCATCATTTACATCTCCCACCGCATGGATGAGATTTTCCAGATCGCGGACCGGATCACGGTACTCCGCAACGGTCAATCTGTTGCGACTGTGCGTACAGCGGAGACAACCAGAGACGAGCTCATCCAGATGATGGCGGGCAGGCCTGTGCAGATTCAGTACCCCCAGCGAGAACACAAACTCGGCGAGGTCATCATGGCAGTGGACGGTTTCTGCGAGGGACATGTCTACCGCGACTGCTCCTTCACCGTACGGAAGGGTGAGATTATCGGGATTGCGGGCCTTGTTGGCGCCGGCCAACCCGAGCTTCTCCGAGCGCTGTATGGCGCTCGGCCGAAACACGCAGGAAACCTGATGCTCCAGGGTGAGCAGGTCAACATTACC
>JAAYMI010000078.1 GCA_012521465.1 Bacillota bacterium
GGAAACAGAGATGTTTGTGGCCAGGTTGGGAGGAGGCACGGTCGGGGTTTTCTCCAGGCTGCCCCTCCAAGATCGGCTGGCCGGAGCAGTTTTCGGGCTGCTTGAACAGAGTTTAGGCGGATTTAATGTGCTGGGACTGCACATCAACTACGATACTGGCTTCCTCAACCACCAGCGCAGGGCCGGTCGGGTGGCGGTGCTGCAAGGTTCTCGGGCAGCAGAGTACTATACTAGCACTTTCGCCGCGGGTTGGCATTGGCAGGAAGGGGATCAGCTAGCGCGCGCCTGGTACTACGCCGCGGACTGCAGGGGCTCGGCGACTGCTTTCCAGCTGGAAGCCTTACGCGTCGATCCTGGATTTGAAAGCTTGTTTGCCTCCACCAACCGCCTCACGCCGAACAGACAGGGCTGGACGGCTGCTCTAACTCGCCAGCTGGGGCCTGTAACCTTGGAACTACGCGGCCGGGCACTATGGAATGTAGAGGGCGGCCGCACCTACCCCCGCCTGGAAGCGCTAGCTGACTTCCACCGGCTTGGCATCTCCACAGAACTGCGCCTTTTGCCCACGAAGGCTCTGATCTTTTCCTGGAAGAACGAGAATTCCACTTGGCAGTTCGATCCACTGCGGCACTGGCTGCGAGTTGACTGGGAGTTGGGGAGAACGACCAACCGCTTCAACTTGGATCTGCAAGGAGGAATCGCGCGCTTCCAGACGGCTTTCACGTTGGGAAGCGAGTGGCGCATTGTTTATAAACGGGACTATGACCGCAGCTTGACCCACTTCTCCGCGCTGGCGCGCCTGAAGCTTAAGCGTGGATTTCTACAGCTCGAATGGGGCGAGTACGACCGGGGTAATCTCCGAGCTGGGTTTGACCAGGTGCCAACATGGCGCATATCATGGGAATGCAAGTTCTAGGAGACAGTATGCCAGAATACTCTGTGACGGGGTGAGCCCATGCGCTATTCTGATTTGGCTGGGAAAGAGATTATCGCGGTAGACGAGGGGATCCGATTAGGCGTTGTCGATCACACAGATTTGGTGATTAACGCGAGAACGGGCGAGGTGGATTCGGTCATCATTCCCTACGGCCGCAGATTGTGGGGCAGCAGGGTGGTTGTGATTCCCTGGCGGGGAATAACCAAAATCGGAAGGGACTTCCTTATAGTTGACCTAAGCACGGCCAAAGATTACAGCGACACTATGCGGCGGATCGGAGAGGGAGGCAGACCGCATAAGCCTCTGTTTTCCGGGTAGAATAATTCCCACACGGGCACGCGCAGTTTTGTGCTGCCCGGCAGATATTGAAGGGGGGATTAGATGTCTACCGTTATCGGAGTTTTCCGCGATGTAAAGTCAGCTGAAGAAGCTGTACGGACACTGCGGAACAAAGGATTCGACAAGAATGAGATCTCCATCATCGCCAAGGACGATAAACGCAGAACCGGCAAGCAGGATATGGAAGTTGGCGGCGAAATGGGGATGGGTCAAGAGAATATCTCGGATGGAACAGCCTGGGGCGGTGCCTTAGGTGGTGTCGCTGGTTTATTGGCTGGTGTCGGAGCGCTGGCCATTCCCGGTATCGGCCCAATTGTGGCTGCAGGGCCCTTGGCTGGAGCACTGTCTGGAGCAGTAACTGGCGGCGTTGCCGGGGGGCTAATTGATTTGGGCATACCGGAAGAGCGGGGGCGGCAGTATGAGAATGAGCTGAAGCAGGGAGGCGTGTTGGCTGTGGTGGAGACCAGCGACGATAAGGTCAACGAAGCCAGCGAAATCCTGCGCCAAAATGGTGCCAAGGACGTGGAAACCCACGGAGGACAGGGATAAACGAACATAAGACCAATCCATAAGGGGATCGCGACAGCGGTCCCTTTTTTGACAGCCCTTCAGCAGGAACAGTTAATTACTGGCGAGAAGTCACACAGTTAATAACATTGGAAAGGGGCTGATGCAGTGAATGTACTAGTGGCCGGTTCTGCCGGCAAGATGGGACAAGAAGTCGTAAAATTGGTAAAGAACACCCCTGAATTTGCGCTTGTGGGAGGGGTAGACCCGTCGGGCAGACAGGTTGCTGACGAAACGGTCTTTCCCGATCTCGCCTCTGCCCTGCTTAGGGTTAGCCCCAATGTGGTGGTTGATTTTACCACGCCCCAGGCAGTACAGGCTAATATGGAAATCTGCTGCCAGGCTCGAATCCCCATGGTGGTGGGAACGACAGGGCTGTCGCCCGCTGATCTGGCGAAGTGGCAGGAGCGAGGTAGAAAAACCGGATGGCGGGCAATAATAGCCCCCAATTTCGCTTTGGGGGCGGTGCTGATGATGAAGTTTGCCCGGGATGCAGCACAATTCATCAGGAACGTAGAAATCATTGAGTACCACCACGACCAGAAGAAAGACGCTCCTTCTGGTACCGCTCTCCGCACCGCGGAGCAGCTTCAGGATATCCTCGGCCGCCCTATACCTATTCACAGCATACGCCTTCCAGGTTTGGTGGCACATCAAGAAGTGATCTTTGGGCTCGCCGGTCAGACGCTCACCGTGCGCCACGATTCCATCAGCAGGGAGAGTTTTATGCCCGGCGTTAAACTGGCCATTGAACACGTCAGCAGGGTGGAAGGCGTTGTGATCGGCCTAGAACAGTTCTTGTTTTCCCCCACACCTTTGCAGCCATCACACATATAGTAAAAGTGAGTTGGTCGGGGGAGGGGGTTTCATGGCGAGCCCATTAGCGAATGTACCCATCTGTATGCTGGGTGGTGATACTCGCGAAGTAATGCTGGCTGAAGCTCTTGTTGAACTAGAAGCGGACCTGCGCCTAGTCGGGTTTTGCCTCGAGGGGCGCCTTGCCAAGGCAGGGCATTTCTCCGAACCCATTCGGGCGGTGGAAGGCTGCCGGGCGGTGATTGCTCCCATGTCCAACACCGATCTGCAGGGTTTGATCACCACCACTCCGAACCCAAGTGCTGCGCCCATCGCCCTACCAGAAGTGATACCGCACCTTTCTCCGGGCACCCTTCTGTTGATTGGCGTTGCTAAGCCCGTGATTAAGCGGCTGGCCGAAACGCATAGCGTGCGCATAGTAGAGACAGCCGACGTTGACGAGATAGCCGTGCTCAACTCTGTTCCGACCGCGGAAGGGGCCATTCAAGTCGCAATGGAGGAGACCAAAATCACGATCCACGGCTCCACTTGTCTCGTGGTGGGTTTTGGCCGCTGCGGTCTAGCGATTGTGCAGCGCCTTTTGGCTCTAGGCGCGCACGTCACAGTTGCCGCCCGTTCACGCAGCGACTTAGCCAGGGCGGCCGTTTTGGGTGCCCGGGGTTTGGACCTCGCGAAGCTCGCGACTATGACGGACTTTGATCTGATTTTCAACACTGTCCCAGCCCTAGTATTGGATTGGCCGTATCTTAGGCTTGTAAATCGGGACGTGGTGATTATAGATATTGCTTCCAGCCCGGGAGGCACAGACTTCGAGGCAGCTCGACAGCTGGGCCTTAGAGCAATCCACGCTTTGTCGCTGCCCGCCAAAGTAGCGCCAATCACTGCTGGCGAAATCCTGGTTCGTGCCGTCCCCCGCCTGCTCGAGAACCTTTTGGAGGAGGACAGCTATGAATCTTGAGGGGAAGCGAATTGGATTTGCCCTAACCGGCAGCCACTGCACCTATGCAGAAATATGGTCAGAAGTGGGGAAACTCGTCGAGCTAGGTGCCGAGGTGTATCCCATCGTCTCCCGCAGTGTCGCTGAGACTGACACCCGCTTCGGCCGAGGGCGGGACATTGTGGCGAAGTTTGCGGAGCTGACTGGCAAAAAAGTGATATCCACGATAGTTGAGGCGGAGCCTTTTGGCCCGCAGAAACTGTTTCACTGCATGATTATTGCGCCATGCACTGGTAATACTATGGCAAAACTTGCCAACGCCATCACGGACACCGCTCCGCTGATGGCGGCAAAAGCACAGCTCAGAAACGGAAGGCCTTTGGTGCTGGCCATATCCACCAATGACGCCTTGGGGTTGAACGCCAAGAATCTGGGGATTCTCCTCAGCACACCGAATGTGTATTTTGTGCCTTTTGGCCAGGACAATCCGACGGAAAAGCCCAGGTCGCTCGTTGCTGATATGACGTTAATTGTCCCAGCTATTGAACACGCGCTGAGGGGAGAGCAGATTCAGCCGACAGTTATATCACGTGAACTGCGAAGTGTTCGTTGAAAGGGGTTTAACTAGATGACTCAGTACAACATTGCTGTTCTAGGTGCTACCGGCGCAGTCGGACAGGAACTGCTCAGTATTCTGGTCGAACGCCAGTTTCCCTACGCTGAACTGCGCCTGCTCGCTTCGCCTCGCTCAGCTGGTCGCCGGGTGGCAGTGGGTGGGCGTGACTATCTTGTGGAGGCGGTAAGTGCGGAGGCGTTCCAAGGCATAGATTTCGCGTTTTTCTGTGCTGGAGGCAGCGTGAGCCAGTGCTGGGCCGAGGAAGCAGTGCGGGCAGGAGCTATTGTGATCGACAATACCAGTGCTTTTCGCCTAGCTCCGGATGTGCCTTTGGTGGTGCCTGAAGTGAACGGTGAGGCAGCCCTCGCTCATCGAGGGATCATCGCCAATCCCAACTGTTCCACGATTATTATGGTCATGGCGCTCAAACCCATCCTTGATGAGGCCGGCATTAAGCGGGTGGTGGTAAGCACTTACCAAGCGGTGTCTGGTGCCGGTTTTGCGGCAATGGAGGAACTTCGCAGGCAGGCAGAAGACTATGTTATGGGGCGAGAATTGGAAGCCAAGGTACTGCCGGTAGCCTCGGGGCAGAGGCATTATCCCATCGCCTTTAATCTAATTCCCCAAATCGATGTCTTTGCTGAAGATGGCTACACGAAAGAGGAATGGAAGATGGTGCGGGAAACCCAGAAAATCTTGGGGATCACCGATCTGCCCATCACGGCCACAACGGTTCGGGTGCCTACTATGCGGTCCCACTGCGAGGCCGTCAACGTGGAAACAGAACGGCCTATGTCTCCGGAGCGCTGCCGTGAGATTCTCGCGCAGTTTCCAGGCGTAAAGGTTTTAGACTCCCCGGAGGAGCAGGCATACCCAATGCCGCAGTTTACGTCGGGCTTAGATGAGGTCTATGTGGGGCGGATCCGGAAAGATCCAACTGTGCCCTATGGGCTTAATCTTTGGATTGTAGGAGATCAGATCAGGAAGGGTGCGGCGCTAAACGCCGTGCAGATTGCCGAGTACGTGACCCGGCAGATGGGGTGATACTATGCGGATTGTGGTGCAGAAGTTCGGCGGTACGTCCGTCGCGGATGCTCAAGTCCGGCAGCATGCCGTAGCAAGAGTGATTTCAGCTCTTGAAATGGGATATACTCCAGTTGTGGTTGTTTCGGCCATGGGTAAGGCGGGTCAGCCCTATGCCACGGACAGCTTATTGGAATTGGTGCACGAAGTCAATCCGGAGCCCAACCGACGGAATGTTGACCTCTTGCTTTCGTGTGGTGAGATTATCTCAGCAGTGATCTTCGCAGAGCAGTTGTCCATCGCGGGCCATCCGGCAGAAGCCCTCACGGGCTGGCAGTGTGGCATCCTTACAGACGCAGCCTTCACTCAAGCCCGCATCCAAGAGGTGAATCCCGAGCGGGTGCTGGCATTACTGGAGCAGGGTATAATCCCTGTGGTAGCCGGATTTCAAGGGATCAGTGCCAGCCAAGAAATAACGACATTAGGGCGCGGAGGCAGTGACACCACCGCGGCCGCCTTGGGAGTGGTCCTGAAAGCAGAATGGGTCGGGATCTACACTGATGTAGATGGCATTAAGACCGCCGACCCGCGCTTAGTTCCAGAAGCGCGTACGCTGCCGGCAGTGAGCGGCCGAGAGGTAGTGGAGTTAGCGCACTTGGGCGCCAATGTGATTCACCCCAGGGCGGCAGAGATTGCCTTAGAGGAGGGGGTTCCTTTGCGGATTCTCTCAACTGTTGACGATACAGGCGGTACCTTGGTTGCTAACGGCATCAGTGCCGTTACCGGCAGAGGCGGAGAGCCGGTGGGCGATAGAGTAGTAGTAGGGATTGCCCACATGACCAATCGCGCCCAGGTTACTATCACGGGCGAAGG
Source organism: Bacillota bacterium (assembly GCA_012521465.1). Taxonomy (GTDB): domain Bacteria; phylum Bacillota; class Limnochordia; order Darwinibacteriales; family Darwinibacteriaceae; genus 1109. The sequence goes on from JAAYMI010000078.1 coordinate 6,109, forward strand.
GGATATGAATCGAGCGGCCGCTGCTCCCAGGGTCTTTGACAGTCTAGCTCAGCATGGAGTGAGTGTGGACCTGATCTTTTTGTCCACCGACATGATCGCCTTTACAATTGACAGCTCCATGGCCTCTCTTGCTCGGCAAGTTTTGACCACCCTTGGATTGCGTGTTAGAATAGAGGAAGGATTTGCAAAAGTTTCCGTGGTAGGTGCTGGAATGCATGGGGTGCCGGGCGTGATGGCGAGGGTAGTGAACTGCCTGGAGCGGGAGAATATACCGATTTTCCAGACTACGGACTCCCATGCCAATATTTCGTGCCTTATTCGAGAAGAGCAGATCACACAGGCGGTCCGGGCTCTGCATCGCGAGTTCAATCTTGACCGCAGTGCGTAGGAGGTAAATTCATGAAGTCAGGTCAGGTTATCACAGCAATGATAACGCCTATGGAACAGGATGGAAAAGTGAGCTATGAGCAGGCTATCAGGCTTGCCAAACGGCTGGCGGAGAACGGTTCAGACGGGGTGGTGTTGAGCGGGACCACGGGCGAGAGTCCCACCCTCAGTTTTGACGAAAAGGTGAGGCTTTTTGCCAGCATCACCGATGCAGTAGGGGGTGACCTGGAGATCATCGCAGGAACCGGCTCGAATAACACTGCGGAAAGCATCGCCCTAACCCAGGCAGCGGAAAGCGCGGGTGTGGACGCCATCATGCTGGTTACTCCATATTACAACCGTCCCAGTCAAGAAGGTCTCTTTCAGCACTTCAAAACAATCGCAGAGAACTGCTCTCTGCCCATCATGCTGTACAATGTGCCTGGCCGCACTGGGGTCAACCTGCTGCCGGAAACAGTTTCCCGCCTGGCCGAGATCGACAACATTGTGGCTATCAAGGAGGCGTCCGGCGATCTCAATCAGGTGAGCCAGCTCCGCTCTCTTGTGCCAGATGACTTCCTGATTTACTCTGGGGATGATTCCCTTACCCTTCCGATCTTGGCCGTGGGGGGCGATGGGGTGGTAAGTGTGGCGTCGCATTTGGTGGGCAGGCAGCTAAAAGACATGGTGACGGCCTTCTTGGCGGGAAAAGTGAAAGAAGCGCTGCAGCTGCACTTGCAGCTGCTGCCGATTATGCGAGTGCTGTTCATCACCACCAACCCGGTCCCAGTAAAACGAGCGTTGGAGTTTGTGGGGTTCGACAGCGGACCGCTGCGCCAGCCTCTCGTAGACTTGACAGAGGCAGAAGCTCGAAAAATTAAAGATGTATTAACTGCCAGTGGTCTAGGCTTCTGAGCTTAGGCGATGGCGAAAATAGCGATGGCGAGCGCTCCGGATGCGGGGCGCTCGATTACTTAGTGGATTGATTAATTGCCGGGATGTGTATATAATAAGGTCTATGAGACTTGTTCGGGTTTGCACATTCAGACCACGATAATGGCCGGGACGTGGTCAGCGCATGCTTACTTAGAAACAGAAGTCGCACTTTTGTGGGGGTGTATTGATTTACATGGCAAAAAATGAAAAAGTACGCCTAGTTTCCTTGGGTGGAATCGGGGAAATAGGCAAGAATATGATGGTAGTCGAGGTTGGCGATGACCTCGCTGTAGTTGACGCGGGCGTGATGTTTCCCGAAGATGACATGCTGGGGGTCGACTTGGTTATTCCCGACATTACCTATCTGATGGAGAACGCCAGCCGAGTCCGGGGTATATTCCTCACACATGGTCACGAGGACCACATCGGCGGCGTTCCTTATGTGCTGCGTCAGCTAAATGTACCGGTCTATGGGGCCAAGCTTACCTTAGAGCTGCTCCGCCTCAAACTTGTGGAGCACGGTCTAGAGCGCCAGGCTGATCTGCGAGAGATCAAGGCTGGAGACCGAATTCAAGTGGGCAGCCTGGATATCGAGTTTATCCATGTCAATCACAGCATCGCCGATGTGGTTGCCCTTGCATTCCACACTCCCCTTGGGGTTGTGGTGTATTGCAGTGACTTCAAGTTTGACCAAACGCCCTACGACGGTCGGGTAGCGGATCTGTACAAATTCGCACAGCTGGGTCAAGCAGGCGTGCTCTGCCTGCTGTCCGACTCAACCAACGCTGAGCGTCCAGGGTACACAGAGTCCGAAAAGACGGTAGGTGAGACCCTGCGTCGGGTAATGGCCCGAGCAGAGGGTCGCGTCTTGGTGGCCACCTTTGCCTCTAACGTACACCGCATTCAGCAGATTATTGATGCGGCTCAGGAGGAAGAACGGCACATTTGCGTCACCGGCCGCAGCATGATTAAAGTGGTAGAAGTAGCCACTGAGCTGGGTTATCTGAAGATTCCCGATGGCATGCTGGTTGATGTTGATGAGGTGGACCGGCTGCCAGCGAACAAAATCGTAATTTTGACTACTGGCAGCCAGGGTGAACCCATGTCTGCATTGAGCCGTATGGCCATGGCTGAACACAACAAGCTGGCCATTATGCCTGGTGATACTGTGATTATCTCGGCCACGCCAATTCCGGGTAATGAACGATCGGTAGGGCGGATCATCAATCAGCTGTTTAAGGAAGGCGCCCAGGCTGTCTACGAGCCGCACTTAGGTATTCATACCTCGGGCCATGCTAAACAGGAAGAATTGAAGCTGCTTCTGAATCTCTGCAAGCCGCGCTACTTCATTCCAATTCATGGAGAGCACCGCATGCTGCTCAAGCACGCTGAACTTGCGGAAGCCACTGGTGTGCCCAAAGAGAACATAATTATCAGTGAAATCGGGCTGCCCGTGGAGTTTGACAGCAAGGGAGTGCGAATTCGTGAGCGGGTTACCTCCGGGCAGGTCTTTGTGGATGGACTAGGAGTAGGTGATGTGGGCAATATCGTGCTGCGGGATCGCCGGCAGCTATCTACAGATGGTATCCTGATTGTGGTAGTGACAATGGACCGTCTCAACCGCCGAGTCTTGGCGGGGCCAGACATCGTCTCACGCGGGTTTGTCTACGTCCGCGAATCCGAAGAACTTCTGGACGAGGCGAGAGAAAAGGTAAGAGACGCTCTAGACACCTGTGAAGCGGAAAACGTCACAGAGTGGGGGCCAATCAAGAGCACCATTCGCGACTCGCTCTCCCGCTATCTGTGGGAAAAGACCAAGCGCCGACCCATGATTCTGCCCATCATAATGGAAGTCTAAGCTTGTTTAGCATCCTCCCTTTCACACCATACTATTGGTGATAGAAGGGAGGATTTTGTGTGGATTCGTTTGAACAGACTCCTAATTCTGAAAACAAATCCGAAGCTGCCAGCCAGCAGGCCGCTGTGCAGACCATCAAACAGTTGGGCCAGACTGGTGTCGTGGAGGATAGTGTCACACCGTACCACTGCCTCACTATCATCGGTCAGATCGAGGGGCACATGGTCCTGCCTCCTCGCAACAAGACTACTAAGTATGAACACGTCATTCCCCAATTGGTGGCGATTGAACAGAACCCGAAGATCAAAGGATTGCTCATAGTCCTAAACACAGTTGGAGGTGATATCGAGGCCGGCCTGGCAATTGCTGAGATGATCAAATCCATGCACACTCCCACTGTCTCATTGGTGCTGGGGGGAGGTCATTCTATCGGTGCCCCCATCGCGGTGGCAGCCGATTACTCGCTTATAGCCGAGACTGCCACGATGACTATCCATCCCATCCGCCTGACGGGATTGGTGATTGGGGTTCCCCAGACCTATGAGTATTTGGACAAAATGCAGGAAAGGGTTATCCAGTTTATTGTGCAGAACTCACGCATCGATCCCGATGCACTGAGGGAGATGATGTTTCGCACTGGCGAACTAGTCCGAGACGTGGGTACAGTTCTGGTCGGGGAAGAAGCAGTTCGGGTGGGCTTGATCGATGGCGTGGGGGGTGTAGGGCAGGCCATCAGCCACCTCAACCGGCTTGTGGCCGCGAGGAACACTCAAGGAGGCCTGCAATGATGCTTTATACGATCATACCCATTGAAGATGTGTTGGAGGGTATTGACGGAGAACTCCCGCCGAAAGTGGACGTGGTGATGGGAGGAGTGCATCTGCAGGTGGAACCTCTCTCCCATTTTTCAGGACGTGTGGAACGGATCATCAGCTCCGACCCCCAGGTCTATCTGAACCCTCAGTATCAGCCAGGCAGTATTTTGCGCTGGACATAGTATAGGCACACAGGCGCTCTCATATGGTCCAATATGAGAGCGTTTTTGACTATGTGCGGATTCGGCTTGGGTGTCACCATCTTTCTGCTCGGTCTACGCCTAATGAGCACCGCTTTGGGCAGCGCGGCTGGGCGGCGCCTGCGAGGCCTCCTTGCCCGCTTCGTGAAGACGCCCCTCCAGGGTGCTCTGCTGGGCGCTGCTGCTACGGCCGCAGTGCAGAGCAGCAGCGCTGTAGCAGCCACAGTGGTGGGACTTGTTAACGCTCGGATTTTCACCCTATCGCAAGCCTTCGCTGTGATTTTGGGAGCAAACGTAGGCACCACGATTACTGCTCAGCTCATCGCATTTGATCTGGATCGGTTTGCGCCGCTGATGATGGCAGCTGGCCTAGTCAGTGTCTGGGGATGGCGGCGCAGGACTGTAGGCGAAGCCCTGTTCGGTTTCGGGTCGCTCTTGTTCGGCCTTGCCTTGATTAACAGGGCGCTCCTGCCCTGGCTGGACAGCGGCGCGGCCCGCTTCGCCTTGACAAGCCTCGTTGGCGAACGGTGGCAGGCAGTGCTGGTCGGGATCGGGGTGACGGCGGTGGTGCAGTCCTCCAGCGCCGTTACTGGCTTCGTCGTGGCTCTAGCTCAAGCAGAAACCATCACCCTGCAGGCGGCAGTGTGCATCTCTCTGGGCAGCAACATCGGCACTGTGCTAACCACTCTAATAGCCAGTATCGGGACATCCCGGGAAAGCAAGGCGGCTGCCTTGGCCGACCTCACGTTCAACGTCCTAGGAGTTCTCTTAGTGCTGCCTTTGCTGGACCCGTTCTTGGCCGTAGTAGCCCGGACCAGCACCCAGCTTCCCCGCCAGATCGCCAACGCCCATACACTGTTCAATCTCGGCACAGCGGTAATCGCACTTCCCTTAATCCGCTATCTTGCGGGATTTGCCTGGCTTTGGGCAGGAATCGTTGGGGGAAGGAAGAAATACTAGAAAAACCTTGGGAAGCAGGTGGGATGTTTGAGTCTGTTCAGCGCAGTACTGTTGGGGATCATCCAGGGACTAACGGAATTCTTGCCTGTGAGCTCATCTGGCCATTTGGTGCTGTTTTCAAGTCTACTCAATCTTCAGCAGTCATCGATTGTCTTTGAAGTGCTGGTGCACGTGGGAACGCTTGGTGCTGTGCTGGTGGTCTTTTGGGGCGAGTTTGTGGAGATGGTGCAAGGTTTTCTTAAGCTGATTCGCTCTCCCAGCCGGTGGAGAGAGCTTTACGACAGTGATGCCGGATGCCGTCTATTTATCTGGCTGGTGGTGGGAACACTGCCTGCAGTCGCTGCGGCTCTGCTCCTGAACGATCAGGTCGAACGGGCGTTCTCCAATACCAGATTAGTGGGTGGCACCCTGATTCTCACAGGCCTAATTCTCTTTCTTGCAGACCGTGCGTCCCGAAGGACCCAAGGGAGGTCCCAGACTATTGCAGACAGTCTCTGGGTAGGGATCGGACAGGCCGCTGCCCTTCTCCCTGGGATATCGCGCTCAGGTACAACTATTGCCTGCGGTTTAGCGAGAGGACTAAGTCGGGAGCAGGCTGCGCGGTTTTCTTTCTTGCTCTCAATTCCCAGCATTTTCGGTGCGCTTGTTTATTCACTCCCTGACCTTGCCAAGGGCAGAACTCCTGCTTCGACTGGTGTGCTGCTGGCAGGCATGCTGGCGGCAGCACTTACAGGGTATCTTGCCATCCGCATGCTCCTAGCTGTCATTCGCGGGGGCCGGTTGGTGTGGTTTTCCTACTATACGTGGTTCGTAGGGCTGCTGGTGCTGATCTTCGCTTAACCGGTACGCCGTGCTTGCAGGAACCATCGGATCTCTGCAGAAATTAGAACCTGGGTGAAAGAAATCATGAACATTGCACGAAACGTGGCTCTGATTAAGGATCGGATCGCCCAGGCCTGTATTCGCGCAGGTCGTGAGCCAGATGAGGTACGGCTGTTGGCGGTGACAAAATACGCATCCGATAGGGCTGTACAAGAACTGATTGACCTTGGCGTGCGCTGCCTAGGAGAAAGCAGGGTCCAGGATGGCCTAAAGCGCATGGCTCGGTTTGGCCCTGATCTTGAATGGCATCTCATCGGCACTCTGCAGAGAAATAAGGTGAAGTACTGCCAGGATTTTGCCTTGATTCATTCCCTCGACCGCATGCCTCTCGCCGCTGAGCTAGAAAGGCGAGCAGCGGCTTGGGGTAAGCAGCAAGAGGTTTTGGTTCAGGTTAATATCAGCGGCGAAGAAACCAAACATGGACTGGCCCCCGGAGAGGCCCTTGAGTTCGTTCAGCGAATAACTCGTGAATGCCCGCATGTGAGAACGCGAGGTTTGATGACTATCGCACCTCACATAGCGGCTGAGGAGGTAAGGCCGTTCTTTCGCAAGGCGCGGGCACTGTATGAAACCATAAAGGCTGAGCTAGGATTAGATTGGGATACTCTGTCTATGGGTATGAGTGATGACTTCGAGGTAGCCGTTGAAGAAGGAGCGACACTTGTGAGAATTGGGTCTGCCCTATTCAGGGAGGAGGAGTGACATGGCCAGTGTGTTTGATAAGATCCTGGGATTTCTCGGTGTCCAGGACGAGTATGACGAAGAGGAGGAACAGAGGGTTGATGTGCCTTCCATAGAGAGGGTGGAAACCACCTTCACCCCAGCTCGGGCAAATCGGCCGCGGCGGATGGCGGAAAAAGAGGAAATCCAGCCCCGCAAGGCGAACCTCGTGAGTCTCGCTGGAGGCCAGCGGGTACAGACCAAGATGCTCATCCTCGAGCCCTTGGCGTTTGACGATGTGCGGAGCTACGTGATGCACCTTAAGGGGAAAAGGGCGTTAATCGTGCGCCTCCACCGGATGGACCGAGGCGAAGCTCAGCGCGTTGTGGACTTCATGAGTGGTGCCACTCATGCCTTAGAAGGCAACATGCGTAAGCTTGGGGAGAGAATATTCTGTTTCGCTCCAGCCACGGTGGAAATTGAGGGAGATGCTGCAGCAGACTTCTACGATCTCGACAGTGAGTAAGGTTGGTGGGTAGATGTTTTTGATTCGTCTGGTGAATACGGTTTTCGAGATATTGTGGTGGCTGTTAGCAGCGCGCTTTCTTTTGAGTTGGCTGCCTAACTTGGATCGCCGGCATCCTGCAGTGGTATGGCTGCAGCGCTTAACGGATCCCCTTGTTAGGCCGTTCCAAGGAATTCTTGTATTTGGGATGGTTGACTTTTCACCGGTAATCGTCTTTTTCCTGCTGCGCCTTGTGCAGCGGCTGATCAACAGTCTGCTGTTTGGGGCACTGCGCTGGTAGGCAGGGGGGATAAGTCTTGGATAAAGAACAGCTCACTGCTCACCTCCGAGGTGAGGCTGAGCAGGAGATAGGCGCGATTATAGTTGACTTGGCTAGGCAAGCGTGGGATCACAACCGTCCGCAGGTGACGCGCTTTTTTGATCCCTACGAACGGCGCGTCGCGCAAAGTGTCCTGGCTGGTATCCCCGAGGTGGCTGCCCTTACTTTTGGAGGGTACAATCGAGCCGAGCGAGCGAGAATGGTGATCTATCCGCAGTTTTTCCTTACTGAGGCCATAGAATCTCCCATTGCGGTGCTGCAGGTCACTGGGGGACATAGTTCTGTTGGCCACCGGGATTTTCTCGGCGCCCTCCTCGGGACCGGGATTAAGCGCGACAAGGTTGGTGACATCATTATCATCGATCAAGGGTGCCAGGTAGTAGTGGCCGCTGAGATCGTTAACTATCTATTGACGCACTGGACTCATGTAGGCAGCTATCCAATCCAACTCCAGCTGATTGATGAAGAGCAGCTGGCTGTGGAACCAGAACGGATAAAAGAGATCCGTGCCACGGTGGCATCGCTGCGTCTCGATGCGGTGGCCGCGGCTGGCTATGGAGTGTCACGAACAAAACTGGTGCGCGAGATTAAGGCAGAACGGGTGAAGGTAAACTGGCGGGTGATTGATAATCCGGCTTTTCAGGTGGAATCGGGAGACGTAATATCCCTCAGAGGCCGTGGACGGCTGGTTCTCCAAGAAGTACGGGGTACAACCCGCAAAGGCCGGATTAGCGTCTTGCTGCAGCGTTATCTCTAGGGGGAGGTGAAAGGCAGTGCTGAAGCCGTTGGACTTTCATACTGATTTTCGGCGCTCGTTCAAGGGCTACAACGAAGAAGATGTGGACGAGTTCGTCGCTAAAGTTGTGAGTCACTATGAAGATTTGTACCAAGAGAATAAGCGCCTCCAGGAGGAGATCAAGGCGCTAAAGCAAGAGTTGGAGAAAAAGCAAGATCGGGAGCAGGATGTCCTGGATCTCATTGCCTTGACTAAGCAGACTGCTGCTGAAATTCGTGATTTGGCCAATGCCCGCTCTAGTGCGGTGCTCGATGAGGCTAAGCGCAAGGCAGCGACAATCATTGCCGAAGCGGAGGCCCGCCTAGAAGCTGTCAAGCGAACCGAGCGCATGTTTAGGCACCGCATGCAGGCGCTGATGGAGTCTACCTGGAAAATGCTCGAACAGGCGGAACTGGATGAGGTAGGGGAAGAGACCAAGGTTTACCGCGATGTGGCTGCCGCTCTCGGGCAAGAGATGTCGGAACAAGATTGACCTCTTCCAATTAATTGGATATAATATCACCAATCAAGTTCGAGGTAATAAGACGATGACGGGGACAGTACTAGCTGTGGAAGGTTACAGAGAGCCTGGTAGCTGAGAACAGGTATCTGAAGCAGTTACGAAGATCACCCCTGAGTTGCCCGCTGAACTCTCAGTAGGCGGTGCCGGCTGCAGCCGTTATCTGCACGGAAGTGAAGGCTACTTGCCTTAACTAGGGTGGTACCGCGGGTTATGCTCGTCCCTTTTCAGGGGCGGGCTTTTTAGTTTAGATACAGGAGGTTATAGGCTTGGCATCCAAATCTGACTATCAATCGACGCTGCAACTTCCCAAGACCGATTTCCCCATGCGGGCCAATTTGCCCAAGCGGGAGCCTGAGATGCTCAAAGCATGGGAACAAAACCAGTATTATCAGCGCCTGCAGCAGCAGCGCCGCGCTGCGGGGCGGCCAGCTTTTGTGCTGCATGATGGTCCACCATACGCAAATGGCGATATTCATATTGGAACTGCGCTGAACAAGGTGCTGAAGGACATTGTGGTGCGCTCTCACAGTATGGACGGCTTTCATGCGCCTTACGTGCCCGGCTGGGATACCCACGGCCTGCCCATCGAGCTTCAGGCCCTGCGGGAACTGGGGAGTAAGCGGGAAAGCATGACCACGGTCGAGTTTCGGGAATACTGCAAAAACTATGCCCTAAACCAGATGAACAGGCAGCGGGACCAGTTCAAGCGCCTGGGAGTGTGGGGCGAGTGGGATAACCCTTATCTTACTCTCAGGCCAGAATACGAGGCGCGCCAAATCGAGATCTTTGGAGAAATGGTGAAGCGCGGCTATGTCTACAAAGCCCACAAGCCAGTTTACTGGTGTGCAGATTGTCAGACGGCCTTAGCAGAGGCCGAAATCGAGTACCATGATCACCGCTCCCCCAGCATCTACGTGCGCTTCGCGGTGAGTGATCCCAAAATGATCCTCAACGGCCTTGATGCGTATTTTGTCATCTGGACAACAACGCCGTGGACGATTCCGGCCAACCTAGCCATCGCTGTCCATCCCGACTTTACCTATGTGGTGGTGCAGACAGAGAAGGGTAATTTGGTGGTGGCACGGGAACTCCTCGATTCCTTCTTGCAGGAGGTTGGACTGGAGCGGCAGGCAATCCTCAAGGAAATGCGCGGCGTAGAACTGGAAGGGTTAGTCTGTAAGCATCCGCTGTATGACCGTGACTCACTGGTGATCGTCGGTGACCATGTCACGCTCGATGCAGGCACTGGCTGTGTCCATACTGCTCCAGGTCACGGCCAAGAAGACTATGTCGTGGGCCTCAGGTACAACTTGCCTGCATTCTCACCAGTTGATGATTCTGGGCGCTTTACGGCAGAAGCAAAGCAGTATGCAGGCCTGACCCTCACGGAGGGCAACAGTGCCGTGGTTAAAGACCTGGAGGCTGCCGGCGCGCTCCTGAAGGTGTCTACTATTGATCACTCGTATCCTCACTGCTGGCGCTGCCACAACCCTATCGTGTACCGTGCTACCGAGCAGTGGTTTGTTTCGATTGACAAGTTCCGCCAGCAGATGCTGGACGCAATCCAGCGGGTGAAGTGGATTCCAGGCTGGGGAATCGACAGGATTACCGGCATGGTAGCAGACCGGAGCGACTGGTGTATTTCCCGGCAGCGGGTTTGGGGAGTGCCAATTCCGGTGTTCTACTGCGGTTGCGGCGAGACCATTGCCGACCCTGAGACCATCAACCACGTTGCGGAAGTCTTCCGGGCTGAAGGATCGAACGCCTGGTATGCTAAGGATGCTGCGGAGCTGCTGCCCGCCGGTTACTCGTGCCCAAGATGCGGCGGCACTAATTTCCGTAAAGAAACGGATATCATGGATGTCTGGTTTGATTCAGGAGTCTCCCACGCAGCTGTGTTAGAGCAGTGGGACGGCCTGCATTGGCCGGCAGACTTGTATTTGGAAGGAAGCGACCAGCACCGCGGCTGGTTCCAGTCTTCCTTGTCCACCGCGATCGCGGCCCTGGATCAGGCACCCTATAGGGCCGTCCTGACCCACGGCTTTGTGGTTGACGGTGACGGGCGGAAGATGTCTAAGTCTCTCGGCAACGTTATCGATCCAGCTGAGGTCTGGGAAAAATACGGAGCTGATGTGCTGCGGATGTGGGTAGCCTCGGCAGAATACAGAGGCGATGTGCGCATCTCCGAAGACATTCTCGGCCAGCTGTCGGAAGCGTACCGCCGCATCCGCAATACAGCGCGCTTCCTCTTAGGGAATGTTTCCGACTTCAATCCTGCGTCCGATTGGGTTCCTTACCAGGACATGGAAGAACTGGATCGCTGGGCATTGCTGAGATTGGCGCGGCTCAGCGACAGAGTGAGGTCCGCTTACCGCAGCTATGACTACCATCTTGTCTATCACAATGTGCATCACTTCTGCGCTGTGGACCTAGGCGGCTTTTATCTTGATGTCCTCAAGGACCGGCTGTACTGCGATGCTCAGTCTTCGCATGAGCGGCGATCTGCCCAGACTGCCTTGTGCATCATCCTGAAAGAATTGACTCAGCTGATTGCACCTGTTTTGGTGTTTACTGCAGACGAGATTTGGTCTCATCTGCCCGCTGGGCTGCGCTCGGAGGATAGTGTCCACTTGACGGTCTGGGAGGACCTCCCGGCAGAGTATCGCGACTCGGCCCTGGAGTCCAAATGGGAAGAGCTGCTCAAAGCCAGGCGAGTGGCAGCCAAGGCCCTAGAGATTGCCCGGGGAGAAAAGCTGATCGGTTCTTCCAATGAAGCCAGCCTTGTCATCTACAGTTCGGACGAAGTCCTAAGGACTCTGCAGGAACTGGAGGCAGAGCTGCCCATGCTCTTCATTGTCTCCACAGTGGACCTCAAGCCTTGGGCGGACCGACCAGATGCAGGCGTGCATGTGGACTCTGAGGCCGAAATCGCCGTGCACGTGGTTAAAGCAGGCGGTGAGAAGTGTGATCGCTGCTGGCGCTTTTCTGACACTGTAGGACAGTCTCACGATTATCCCGACCTCTGCCAGCGGTGTCACACCGTTGTGAATCAGTGATTCTCAAGCCCCCTCCGCATACAGGAGGGGGTTTTGCA
>JAAYMI010000009.1 GCA_012521465.1 Bacillota bacterium
CCAAAACATATCCACGCAGCCCCAGGACACAATCTCTCCGAGACGGTTAATGTCCGAAGTCATGCGAGCCATGAGCCAGCCCACTGCCGTATTGTCGTAAAAGGAGAGGGAGAGTTCCTGGAGGCGGACAAACCCGTGTTTGCGGATCTCGTAAGCGAGCCCCGTTTCTACCTTGCCGGCGGCGGCAATGAAAACGTAGATATTTAGGGCCTGCAGCGCCACCACCACCATGAATCCCGCAAGAAACCAGCCTAGGCCCTCTGTTCTCTGAGGAACCACGAACTGGTCGATGGCAATCTTGCTCATATAGGGGAAGATCGCGTCGATTAAAGCTACCCCCATCACCACCAGGATGAGAATGAGCAGTTCCCGGCGAAACGGCTTGGCGAATTTCAGAATCTCGCGCCACAGCTTAAGGTCAACTTTTTCTGAGTACTGTTCTTCAAACATGCTGTGCATTTTTATCACCTTCGTTCCACAGCTTCATCGGCAAGCGATGCCTGCAGCTCCCATGTGCGCTGGTACAATCCCGGTTCGCTCACAAGCTGATCGTGGGTTCCCGCCTGCACGACCCGGCCGTCTTCCAAAACCAAAATCAAGTCGGCGCTGCGCAGGCTCGTGATGCGGTGTGAGATGAGGAATGTAGTGGCTCGGCGCGCCCTCGACCGCAGAGCCTGGCGGATGGCAAGATCAGTCTCCGTATCCACTGCGCTGAGTGAGTCGTCAAAGATCAGGATAGGGCTGTCGGTAATCAGCGCCCGGGCAATGGCAATGCGCTGCCGCTGGCCTCCCGACACGGACACGCCCCGTTCACCCACAAGGGTATCGTAGCCTTTCTCAAATTTCATGATCACATCGTGAATCGCTGCCTCTTTGGCGATGCGGAAGATTTCTTCATCATCCACGTCGGAGCGGGCGAGAGTGATGTTCTCCCGAATCGTTTTGGCAAACAGGAAAGGTTCCTGCGGGACAACGCCCACATGGCGGCGGATCCACTTTTTGTCGATGTCCCTGAGCTCCACTCCGTCGATTGTAATCGATCCAGCCTGGTAATCGTACAGCCTCACCAATAGATGCATCAAAGAGCTTTTTCCCGAGCCCGTATGTCCTAAAATGCCCACGGTCTGCCCTGGTTCAACGGTAAAACTGATCCCCTTGAGCACCGGATTGTCTGGATCGTACCCGAAATATACGTTGTCAAACACGATCCGGCCTTTAATTTCTGGCTGATTGTTGTTTTCCTCGAGAATCTCCCGGGGCTCGTTGAAGATAGCCTGGATGCGTTCGGCAGCAACCAGCGACTTACCCATGTCTGTGAGGATGCGGCCCATCTGCCGCACTGGCCAGAGCAGCATGCCGGTGTACGATGCGTAAACCACCATCGTGCCAATTGTCAAGCTGCCGCGTGCGGTGAAGTAGGCACCAGCGCATACCACGAGCGCAATTTGAGTCAAGGCCAGAAAATCTGAGGAAGACCAATAGCCGGCCAGCAGCCTAATCAGGTGATATACTTTCGCGCGGTGCTCAGAATTCTTGGCCTCAAACTTCTCGATTTCAAAGGCTTGATTGGCGAAGGCCCGCACAACCCGCACGCCCGTGAGGTTCTCCTGCAGGACCGTGGTCATTTCCGCCTCTGCTTCATCTGCCTCCTGGAAGGCTGCCCTGACTTTGCGGAAGAAGACCACCGCAAAGCCGAAGATGACAGGCACCACAGCCAGAGAGATCATGGTCATGCGCCGATCGAGGGAGAGCATGATGTATGTAACCAGTGTTACCATAAACAGCGCATGGCCCACCTCCACGAATTGCGAGCCCAAGAACCTGCGGATCGTCTCTACATCAGAGGTACAGCGCTGAATGAGGTCTCCCGTATCGGCGTGCTTGTGGTAGCTGTACGGGAGATGCTGCAGGTGATCATACAGCTGATCCCGCAGCCGTTTGGCAGTGGATTCACTGGCCTGCGCGGAAAGCTTGCCCCTCAGAAACATAAAAAGTCCCCGCAGGATTGTGATGGTAATCAACAACACCCCGGGGACCCATAGTGTCTGCCGAAACTGCTTAACCTCGTAGCCCTCTATAAAGCTCAGTAAGGGGAAAGGGGCAGTGAGCGGTTGGTCGCCGATAATCGAGTCAATTGTAATGCGGATTACAAGTGGACCCGTTATGGCAAACAAGGCGGCCAAACCTACACTAAGAATCGCTCCCAGATATGTCAGCCGATTTCCATCCATATAATTCCATAACAGCTTGAGTGACTTCATATTCCTTCCTCTTTCCGTTGGTTAGGCTGCCTTATTTCATTATAGCAAGAAACTGGTATTAGGCAAGGGAAAGTTTAGTTTTTGCAAGGAATCCGCGAGTCTTTCCACAAATGCTCTCTGTAAAGTCTATCATCTGACAGGTTTTTCAAAACATACGTTGAAGATCATTAATCAACGGACGCACAAGGGGGTTTGGGTGGATGCTTCGTGGCCGCAAGGAGGCTCAACGGCACCATCGTCTGCTTCTTCGCGAATCTCAGCGGGGACTGGCTGTTTTTGAAACTGTGTGGGATTCCAGCAAGCAACCGGTTGATTATGTGATTGTGAGTGTGAATAGCAAATTCGCGGAGATTTTCGGCTGTGCCGCTGAGACCGCACTGCGCACACGGGTATCCCAGTCAATTCCGGAGATCATGGAAATGTGGCGCGATCATCTTGCCGCCGCCGTTCAGTCGCAGGTGTATACAGAAATCGACGCGTTCCGCAAGGGTTCCAGCACTTGGCTGAAAGCCTCTATCTATTGCCCGGCTCCAAACCGGGTGAGCGTGGTTGTGGAAGATATTACTGCTTGGGTTGAGACGGCTCGGGCCTTTGAGGAGTCCCAGAACCAGCTGCGGGAAAGCGAGCGGTTTCTCCAGTCTATCCTAGATAACGCCCCCGTGGCTATTTGGCTCACCGATCCCAACGGCAACCGCCTCATGGTAAACAGGCGCTATGAAGAGGATGCAGGAGTAGGCACGTCGTGCTGCAGTCTCACTCCCGAAGAGCGTACGGTTTGCCGCCGCACGGATATGAAAACCCTCATGAGCGATGGACCCCAAGAGTTTGAAGAGGACATAACTTTTAGAGACGGTACCAAGCATACCCTCCGGACCATCAAGACAGTTCTCGGAAAGACAATGGTGAAGTTGTGGGTGTGCTGGGGATTGGCGTGGATATTACGGCGCTGAAACAGGTCGAGGAGGAGCTGTGGAAGCGCACCTACTTTGACTCCCTCACAGGGCTGTACAACCGGCGCTTTGTCGAAGAGGAGATGCGCCGCTTGGACCAGGGAAGTCAACTGCCCATCAGTATTATTCTAGCAGATGTGGATGGGTTGAAATTAGTTAACGATTCCCTTGGGCACCAGGAGGGAGATGTTCTTCTCAAGACAATGGCGGACGTTCTCCAGCAGGCATGCCGTCCTGAGGATATTGTGGGGCGGTGGGCGGGGGACGAATTTGTAATTCTGCTGCCCAAGACCGACCATAAGCAGGCGTGGCATATTGCCAATCGCATCAAGCTGCTGTGTGAGGCACAGACCGGCAAGCTCATCCCGATGAGTGCATCGGTAGGAGCTGCTACCAAGGTAGACCGGGGCCAGACAATGGCTGAGGTGTTCAATGAGGCCGAGAAGATCATGTACAAGGAGAAGACTCTCAGTGCCCGGGATACCCGCAGCGCCTTTGCAGAATCCCTCAGACGCATTTTGCTGGAACGGACCGGAGAGACTGAAGCTCATATGCGCAATCTCCAGATTCTGGGGCTGGCTCTGGGTCAGGCGATTGGCTTAGACGAGTGGCACCTTCATCAGATCCGCCTCCTCGCTACTTTCCACGATATTGGGAAGGTGCGCATCCCCGCAGAACTGTTGCGCAAGCGGGGTGGCTTAACCAGCGAGGAACAGGAGATTATCCGCACTCATCCGGAAACTGGTTACCGGATCGCCTGCATCGCTCCGGACTTCCAGCATGCTGCCGAAGCAATCCTTGCACATCACGAATACTGGGACGGCAGCGGCTACCCGAAGGGCCTGAAGGGTAAGCAGATTCCTCTGGCGGCCCGGGTGCATGCCATAACCAATCGGTTCGATGTGCTGCTGTTTGGACGGCCCAATGTACCGGCGGTAAGCGTGACCAGTGCCTTACGAGAACTAAAGGTGGGGGCTGGCACTCTCTATGAGCCGCAGCTGGTGGATGCTTTTGTGAATTTGGTGCGGACTGCGCCCATCCTCGACGAGCTGGAGGACTCAAATCCAGAAAGTGAAGCGGCTGCAGCTAAGGCATAGCGTGTCCTTCAGGGCATAATCTCCGTGCCTGGCTCGTATGCATAACTGAACAGGAGTTGATGTTGTTGTTCTCCCAGCGGCAGCTGCAGGAGCAGATCGAGCAGATGGGCATCCTGCCCAGCGATACACTCCTCATTCATTCCTCCATGAAAGCCATCGGTGAAGTTGAAGGCGGCGCTGACACTGTTTTAGATGCTTTCATGGATTACCTGCATAAAGGTCTTTTGGTGCTGCCTACCCACACCTGGAAGCAGATCAATGATGAGTATAACGTATTTGATGTCCTGCACGAACCGTCGTGTGTGGGGATCCTCACCAACATTTTCCGTCAGCGGCCAGGTGTGATCCGATCCTGGCACCCCACCCATTCTGTGGCCGCCTACGGCAAAGACGCGGCGGAGTATACCCGCGGGGAAGAGCAGCATGACACGCCTTGTCCCCGGGCTGGCTGTTACGGGAAGCTCTACGACCGGGGGGCTAAAATCCTGTTCATCGGCTGCGGTCTTGACCGCAACACCACGATTCACGGGGTAGAGGAGTGGAACCAGATCCCCAACAGGATAAGTTCTACGCCTCAAGAGCTGTGGATCAGGACTCCCCACGGGGAGATGATCCACCGGCCAATGTACCAGCATTACTGCCCCATAGGCGATGTTTCGGCCAACTATGGCAAACTGGAAGCCCCTCTCTTGGCCCTGGGCTTTGCTCGCCGGGGGACATTCGGCCGGGCTGCCAGCATAGTTGTGGACGTGGTGCCCATGGTAGACCTCACAACTGCTTTTCTGAAGAGGAACCCCGACTTATTCATCGATGACTCGCCAGTACCCCCAGAGTGGTACACAGTGAAAGGAGCAAGTTAGCTATGAAAATACTGGTCACGGGCGGAGCCGGCTTCATTGGCTCGACGGTTGTAGATGCTTACATCGCGGCAGGCCACGATGTGGTGGTCGTTGACAACCTTGACTCAGGACGGATGGAAAATGTCAATCCCCAGGCAAAATTCTACCTGATGGACGTGCGCTCACCGGATCTGAAGAAAGTGTTCGAGCTGGAGAAGATCGATGTAATCAACCACCATGCAGCCCAAAAGTCAGTGCCCCACTCCGTGGAAGACCCTATCCTTGATGCCCAGATTAACATTTTGGGAATCCTAAACCTATTGGAGCTAGCCGTAGAGTACGGCGTAAAGCGGGTGATCTTTAGTTCAACGGGTGGAGCCTTATTGGGCGATGCCGAGGTTATCCCCACTCCTGAAGAATCGCCGGTGCAGACCATCTCACCATATACCATTACGAAGTACACCAGCGAGAAGTATTTGGAGTTTTACCGCTTGACTCACGGCTTAACATACGTGGTTCTCCGCTATGCCAATGTTTATGGGCCTCGGCAGATTGCAGAAGGAGAGTGCGGAGTTACCCCCATTTTCCTAGATAACCTGCTCAATGACAGGCCAAGCAAGCTGTATGCCTACCCAGATATGCCCGATGGCTGTACCCGCGATTACGTGTATGTGGGCGATGTCGCCCGCGCAAATGTGCTGGCCCTGGAGAAGGGGGACAATCTTATCTTTAACATAGGCACCGGCCAGGAGGTTTCCACCAGCCAGGTTTACCGCTATCTTCAGGCAGCGACGGGCAAGTACGACGTACCTCTAATTCCCGCAGGTGCAAGAGTGGGTGATCTGCGCCGCAGCGCCTTGGATATTACCCGCGCTCGCGAAGTGCTGGGTTGGGAACCACAGGTTGATTTTCCCACGGGCCTGAAAGAGACAGTGGCGTACTTTCAGAAATAGGAAGTGAAGCTGTGGCTAACGCACGCCTGCGCCAGCAGTTGGAGTTTATCGTTGAAATAGACAAGCTCAAACAGGTTTTCCGTCAGAATCTCTTGATCGACGGTTCTCGCCGGGAAAACGATGCAGAGCACTCTTGGCATCTGGCGGTGATGGCCTGCATCCTCCAGGAGTACGTGGATGAACCCGTTGATCTTGTGCGAGTGCTGAAGATGGTGCTCCTGCATGATCTAGTGGAAGTCGATGCTGGTGATGCGTTCTGCTATGACGAGGCGGCTAACCTAAACAAGTCCGCACGAGAGGCAGCCGCCGCAGAGAGAATTTACGCTTTGCTGCCGGAGGATCAGCGCGCAGAATACCTCGGGATATGGCAGGAGTTCGAGGAGCGTCGAACTCCGGAAGCGCGGTTCGCGGCATGTTTGGATCGCCTTCAACCCATGCTGCACAATTACTACACCTATGGGGGCACGTGGGTAGAACACAACGTGCCCTTAGCTAAGGTTAAAAAGCGCCTCGAGCCGATCAGGGAGGCATCAGCCGAACTAGGCGAATTCGCGGAAGAGCTGATCCGGGATGCTGTTGCCCGTGGATACCTGCACGAGGGGGGATAGCGTGCGCATTCGTGTCGCAGTGGTACTGTCAGCCGTATTGTCCTTGATAGTCTGGACAGCCAGCACAGCATGGGGAGGATCATCTATGGACGGTTTAACTGCGGAGGAAGCCCAGCGACTTGCGGAAACGATCTGGGAACAGTGGAAAGCTCAGATCTCGCAAGAGCGCCGTGCGGAGATAGAACAGCGGCAGATTACTGTGAACGGTGTGTCCATGCAGTTCTGGTACACAATATACGGCGAGCCCGCAGATGGCAAGCGCAGCTTGTATATTTCTCTGCATGGCGGCGGGAACGTTGCACCGGAAGTCAACGATCAGCAGTGGGAAAACCAAAAAGGCTTGTACCATCCCCAGGAAGGGATCTATCTCGCGCCCCGCGCCCCGCGGGACACCTGGAATATGTGGCATGAGGAGCACATCGATCCTCTGTTTGCATATCTCATCGAAAGCTTGATCGTGCTGGAAGATGTCGATCCTAACAGAGTCTATCCTATAGGGTATTCTGCCGGTGGCGATGGGGTCTACCAGCTGGCGCCCCGCATGGCTGACCGCTTTGCCGCGGCTGCTATGGCAGCAGGGCATCCCAATGAGACCGAGCCCTACGGCTTGAGAAATCTGCCTTTTACTCTGCACATGGGTGGCAGAGACTCCGCCTATGACCGCAACAAAGTGGCTGCCGAGTGGCGCGACTGGCTGGCTGAGCTAAGAGCAGCAGATCCGGATGGCTATGAACACTGGGTGAAGATTTACCCAACTTTCGGTCACAACCTGCGCCGGGCGGAAGCTGCGGCCGTGCCGTGGATGGCCAGGTTCACTCGTAATCCTTATCCCGAGCGCGTTGTGTGGCTGCAGGATGATGTGACCCACACCAGGTTTTATTGGCTGGCCGTAGCACCGGAGCTTCAGCAGGAACGGGCAATGGTGATCGCGAGCATCTCTGGTCAGGAAATAACCATTGAGCGGAGTGATGTACCCCGCCTCAAAATCCGCCTGCACGATAGAATGCTCAATCTAGATGAACCAGTGCGCGTAGTCATGGGCGAGCAGGTGCTGTTTGAAGGAGTTGTGCCCCGCACCGCGGAAGCTATTTACCAGCATTTCGCGGAACGCAAAGATCCGGACTCCGTGTACTTCGCAGAGATAGAAGTGGAAATCCCCAACTAATGCTCACAGAATGAACCTTGTCTATTGGCCCACGGCGGTGAGCAATGGACACACAACAAGGGGGCAGTGGTTTGCATGACCCATTATGAAATGACCGTAGAGGCAACGGACCGTAAAGTTGAGTACTTGTTGAGAAGCCAGGTAAGGGAAGAAGGGATCCGGGACTGCGGGGGGATTCTTAGCGAAGAGCGCAATCTCGTGGAACCCAAGTTCTCCATTTACAGTTTCAAGACATTAGTTTCAGCCTACTGCTGCAGAGATTCGCGGTATTTTGAAAGCTCCGAACTACTCGATGCCATCAAGCTGCTCATGGCATACATCCAGGGCGTCCAGAGGGAAGATGGCAGCTTTGATCTGGTATCCGTGAATTTCTGCTCATCACCGGACACCGCTTTTATGGCCATGCGGTTGGTCGCAGCCTACAGGATCATTGAGCGGTACGGCGGCATGGAGATCGCTGGTGTTCTAGATGATCTGCGGGATGTTCTCAGTGCTGCCGGGAGGGCCATGCGCACAGGCGGGTTCCACACCCCCAACCACCGCTGGGTTGTTGCGGCAGCTCTGCTGATGGCGTACAACATAGTTGGTGAGAGCAGCTTTAAGGAGGCAGCGGAGCAGTACTTAGCTGAAGGTATCGACTGCGACGAAATAGGTGAGTGGACCGAAAGGTCCAGCGGCGTATATAACGTGGTGTGCGACAACGCTTTTATCATCATTGCCGAGGAACTAGGGGAGCAGAAGTATTTGGAGCCTGTCAGGCGCAACCTTGAGTTCATGCTGTACCATATGGAACCAGATGGTTCCATCTATACCGGGAACTCAACTAGGCAGGATGTTTTCCAGACCGTCTATCCCCTATCCTATTACCACTTGTACCTTTTCATGGGCTGGCGCGACCAAGATGGCCGCTTCATGGCCATGGCCAATAAACTCATGGCGTCTTATTATGCAGTCAGCCGGGATATTGGGCGCAGGTTCCTGCTGCCAGAATCGGATTTTCTCTACATGTTCCTGCTCTATCCTGAGCTGAAGAGTTTTCAATTGGCAGAATCCGACCTGCCCACCAACTACGAGAAGTACTATCCCAAGTCCGGCCTCGTGCGAGTGAGAAGAGGCGAACTAAGCTATTCCGTTACTCAGAACAACAGCCGATTTCTCACAGTGATGGTGGGGGACCTGCACCTGGATTTGGAGATCCGATCTGCCTTCTTCGCCATCGGCCAGTTTAACGTGAGCCAGGAGGATAGGCGCTGGAATCGAGCCAGCACCGCATACCCCATTGAACTGACAGAAGATGGGTACCGCCTGAGATTCAGTGCATGGGCTACCTATTTCCTGCCCTTTGATACGCCGCCCACCACTCCTGTATATGCGGAAATGGACCACAGCCGGCGGAGGACGACTACTCCTGTTCGCCACGAGATCACCGTCAATATCCGGGGAACTGATGCAGGAGTGGAAGTCATGGTGGAGACTGCCGGCTGCGACCACGTGCCGATTCAGCTCATCGCGCATGTCTCTCCCCACTGCTTGATTGAAGGTGAAGGCTTCTTGCTGCAAGGCAAACCAGGTGATGGCATCTCAATCACCTCTGGTTTGGTGCAGATTTCTAGGCACGGCAGCAAGGTGGAGATCGGGCCTGGCCTGGGCAGGGCCGCATATCTGCCTTATATGGCAGCACCCAGTGAAACTGAGTTCACCCTGTACTTCAGCGGTTACACAAATCTGAAGCACACCTTCAGCATCAGAAAGCTGAGCTGACTCCAGCACAAAACACAAGGAGCGTTGGCGATGGAAAGAGCGACAATTGCGGTGAATGGAACCCTGCTGCCGCTGTATAGATGCCATACCCTAATCATAGGCTCCGGAGCAGCTGCCCTAAACTGCGCTGTCCATCTCAACGGTTTTGGCGTTGAAGACATTTTAATCGTGACAGAACAGTTAGGCGGTGGCACATCCAACAACTCCGGTTCGGATAAACAGACGTACTATAAGCTCTCGGTTTTTGGAGAAGAACCGGATTCGGTCTATGATATGGCTCGCACTCTGTTTTCTGGAGGTGCCATGCACGGCGATCTGGCCTTGGTGGAAGCGGCCCTGTCCACCCAGGAGTTCTTCCATTTGGTCCAGATCGGGGTGCCCTTTCCCCATAATGCTTACGGTGGATATGTGGGCTACAAAACGGACCACGATCCGAAGCAGCGGGCTACGTCCGCCGGTCCGTGGACGTCAAATCAGATGTATGCCAAGCTGCTGGAACAGGTACAGAAGGCCGATATACTTATCCTAGATGGGCATGAAGTGATTCAGCTGTTGACCACAGCAGATGGCGAGCGGGTAATCGGCGCTGTTGCCATCTCTAAAGCCCAGCTCCCGGCAGGGACGGATCCGTTTGTGGTTTTCCACGCTGAAAATGTCGTGCTGGGCACCGGCGGACCCGGGGGAATCTATGCCGCATCGGTCTACCCGGAGGACCATCTGGGCAGCACTGGCGTTGCCCTCGCAGCAGGGGCTGTGGCTGCCAACCTTACGGAGTGGCAGTATGGGCTGGCATCGGTAAAGTTCCGGTGGAATGTCTCTGGTACGTACCAACAGGTGATCCCCCGCTACATCAGCACAGCCCAGGATGGGTCAGATCCTCAGGAGTTTCTCAATCCATTCTTCCCCTCCATGGGGAAACTAGCCACCGCTGTTTTCCTCAAGGGGTACCAATGGCCGTTTGATCCCCGGAAACTTGCAAACTATGGCTCGTCCCTCATTGACTTATTAGTCTATCGCGAAACGGTACAGCGCGGCCGCCGCGTTTTCCTGGACTTTCGCAGCAATCCCAAAGGTGACGCCCGGATTGGCGAGTTTGACTTCACCGACCTGGAGGAAGAGGCGTATCTGTACTTACACAAATCGGGTGCCCTCTTTGGCACACCCATCGAGCGGCTGCAGCACATGAACTCAATGGCCATCGAGCTCTACAGGCAGCATGGCATTGATCTCACCGCTGAGCCTCTGGAGATCGCGGTGTGCGCGCAGCACAATAACGGCGGCCTTCAGGGTAACATTTGGTGGGAGTCAAACATCAAGCACCTTTTTCCGATTGGTGAGGCCAACGGCAGCCACGGTGTATACCGCCCAGGCGGGTCGGCCTTAAATTCCGGCCAGGTGGGCGGCTATCGGGCCGCTGAGTATATCGCCGAGGTGTATCGGGAAAGCACCTTTCCCGAAGAGGAGGCGCTGGCCCAGACCAGTAAAGCTGTGGAAAGTCTCTTGGAGCTGCGCCAGGAACTACTCCGCCGCCGGGGAACGCCGGGGAGGAAAATGGCAGAATTTCGACGGGAGATGCAGCAGCGGATGACCGCAGCCGCCGCGCACATTCGGGATCCTCAGGCTGTGAAACAGGCCATCCGTGAAGGGGAGCGGCAGTATGAACTCATCTCTTCCGGGCAGGTATGTCTGGAGGCCGATCGGGATCTCCTTGCTTATTTCCAGAACAAACAGCTGTGCCTAACTCACCTGGCTGTTCTGCACAGCATTGCCGCGTATTTAGATGCCGGTGGGGGCAGCAGAGGGTCCTATCTGGTTGTTGACCCAGAAGGAGAGCAGGTTCACCCGGAGCTGGGGGAGTTTTGCTACCGCCCAGAAAACGCGGCTCTCCACAAGCAGATCCTGCTTTACCGGTATCACGCTGGGAAGCATCTCACAGAGTGGGAGGAAGTGCGGCCGATACCAGCAGATGATTTCTGGTTTGAAACGGTTTGGAGTGCCTACGTCAACAAGGAAATCTTCTAAAGAGGTGAAGAGATGGAGCGCAGGTTAGTGAAGGATCTGGATGATCTCCGCACCCAGATCGGGGAACTCCAGGTGGATATTCCCATCAGCGATGACCTGACCCCGCTGGCGAATCGGGTGAAAGTGGGGGATAAAGTTACGCCGAATGCCCTGGCAGTCCATCCCATGGAAGGTGCGGACGGGACTAGGGCAGGAGGTCCATCGGAACACACCTTCCGCCGCTACAAGCGCTTTGCCGCGGGCGGTGCCGGCTTGATCTGGACCGAAGCAGTGGCAGTGGTAGATGAAGGACGGGCCAATCCCCGCCAGCTCTTTCTCCATGCTGACACCAAGGATGACTTTAAGCGGCTGGTGGAGGAAACGAAGGAGACTGCTCTGAAAGAATGCGGCCATGAGCCCCTGCTGATCGCTCAGCTGACCCATTCCGGCCGCTACAGCAAACCCCAGGGCACTCCCAGGCCTATGATTGCATACCACAATTCCTACCTAGACAAGGCGTCGAGGCTTGATGAAGTTGATTACGTCCTCGTTGATGATGATTATCTCGACAGCTTGATCCCGGTATTTCGGGAGGCGGCTTCGCTTGCAAAAGAGGTTGGTTTTGATGGTGTTGACATTAAGAGCTGCCATGGATACCTCTTTTCGGAGCTCATGAGTGCTTTCAGCCGGCCAGGCAAATACGGTACCACATATGAAGGACGCACCCGACTACTGCGGGCAATTGTACAGCGGGTAAGGGCAGATCACGGGGATGGCCTGCTGGTGGGGGTCCGTCTCAACCTGTATGATGGCCTACCCAAGCCGGATGGCTGGGGTGCCCACGCAGATGGCACTCTTGATTTCAGTGAGCCAGAGCAGCTGATTAAGGACCTTGTGGCAGATGGTGTCCAGATTTTCAACGCTACCGCGGGGAATCCGTATTATCAGCCGCACATCAACCGCCCCTACACCAGCGGCAGTTACGAGCCCCCAGAACCTCGCTTGGTGGGCATCGCCAGGCTGCTCAAACTTTCGCAGATGATGCAGGAAGCGGCCGGGAGCGTTCCCGTGGTGGGAGTTGGGTTTTCCTACCTGCGTATCGCGGGTCCCCATGCCGCAGCCGCAGTAGTCAAGAACGGTGCATTTCAAATAGCTGGCTTTGGACGCCTCAGTTTTGCCAATCCCAACTTCGCCAACGACATCCTGCAGAAGGGAAGACTAGAGCCAAATGAGGTATGTACGGCCTGCAGCGGCTGTACGAAGTTGATGCGTGCTGGACACATTACCGGCTGTATTGTCCGGGATGACTTTTACCGCGATTTATGGCGCAGACTCTCCAGGGAAGGGAAGGTTTAGCTGCGGTTACGGGTTTGAGCACGACGAAGCCCCATCGGGAACGATGGGGCTTGCTGCTACTTCACAACGATGTTGTAGATCTTGCCGGGAACGTAGATTTCCTTGACGATCGTTTTCCCGGCGGTGAACCGCTGGATGTTCGGGTTGGCCATCGCGAGCTCCCGAGCCCTTTCCACGGGATCGGTTAGAGATACCGTGATCTCTCCCCTCACTCTCCCGTTTACCTGCACCGCGATGTTCACCGTCTCGTCGACGACCTTGTCAGGATCCCACTTCGGCCATGCCTGCTCATGCACATAGCCAGGGAAGCCCATGTTCACCCACATTTCCTCTGTAATGTGGGGCGCCACCGGGTTGAGCAAAATGAGCAGTGTCTTCAGCTCAGCGTGGGTTATGCGGGCCACGTCAGAAATGTCATTGAGGAGAGTCATCATGGCCGCGATGGCTGTGTTGAACTTCAGATTCTCGTAATCTTGGCTGACCTTCTTGATGGTCTTGTGGAAATTGGTCTCCAACTCGGCGCTGTAGCTTTCGCCAGGAACAGCGATCTCCTGCAGCCGCCAGAACCGCTCTAGGAAGCGGCGGCAGCCCCGCACTCCATCGGTGGACCAGGGTACGCTCTTTTCGAAGTCGCCGATGAACATCTCGTACAGGCGGAGCGTATCGGCCCCGTATTCTGCCACAATCTCGTCCGGGTTGACCACATTGCCGCGGGACTTGGACATTTTCTCGTTGTTCTCGCCGAGAATCATCCCGTGGGAAGTGCGCTTCTTGTACGGCTCCGGATAGGATACGACACCCAAATCATAGAGGAACTTGTGCCAGAACCGGGAGTAGAGCAGGTGGAGAGTTGTGTGCTCCATCCCGCCGTTGTACCAATCCACCGGCAGCCAATAATCCAGGTTTTCTTTGCTGGCTAGTTCTTCGTCATTGCGAGGATCGGTGTAGCGCAGGAAGTACCACGATGATCCAGCCCATTGGGGCATGGTATCGGTTTCGCGCTCACCGGGACCGCCGCATTTCGGGCAGGTGGTTTCTACCCATTCCCGGATGTTAGCCAAGGGAGACTCGCCCGTATCCGTGGGTTCATAGTTCTCCACTTCCGGCAAGAGCACGGGCAGTTCGTCCTCGGGAACCGGCACCCAACCGCACTTCTCGCAGTGAACGAGGGGAATTGGTTCGCCCCAATAGCGCTGGCGGGAAAAGACCCAGTCCCGCAGTTTGTAGTTTACTTTCCGCTCCCCGAGTCCCTTTTCTTCCAGCCAGGCGGTGATCTTCTGCTTCGCTTCCGATACCTCCAAGCCATTGAGGAAGCCGGAGTTTACCATTATGCCTGATTCTGTATCTGTGTACGCTTCCTTCTCCACATCGCCCCCGGCCACAACCTCAACGATAGGCAGGCCAAACTTCTTGGCAAACTCCCAATCCCGCTCATCGTGGCCCGGCACTGCCATAATAGCGCCCGTTCCGTAGGTCATCAGCACATAGTCTGATACCCAGATGGGGATCTCCTTGCCTGTTACTGGATTGAGGGCGCTGAGCCCTTTGATTTCCACACCAGTCTTATCTTTGGTCAGCTCAGCCCGTTCGAAATCAGATTTGCGCTTCGCCTGTTCGCGGTAAGCTGCTAGTTCAGCATAATTGCTGATTCTGTCCTTGAATTCCTCAATCAGGGGATGCTCTGGGGAGATGACCATATAGGTGGCCCCAAACAGGGTGTCAGGGCGTGTGGTAAACACTCGCAGTTTGCGGGAGGTACCCACTACGGCGAAATCCACCTCTGCTCCCTCGGAACGGCCGATCCAGTTGCGCTGCTGCACCTTTACCCGGTCAATATAGTCCACGAGCTCTAGGTCATCAATTAACCGCTGGGCATAGGCAGTGATCTTCAGCATCCACTGATTCTTCACACGCATTTCTACACCGCTGCCGCAGCGCTCACAGCTCCCGTTCACCACTTCTTCATTGGCCAAGCCAATCTTACACGACGGGCACCAGTTGATGGGCATTTCTTGTTTGTAGGCCAAGCCCTTTTCAAACAGCTTCAGGAAGATCCACTGCGTCCACTTGAAATAATCAGGGTCGGTAGTGTTTACTTCCCGGGACCAATCAAAGGAAAAGCCGAGTGATCGGAGCTGCTGCTTGAAGCGGGCGATATTCCGCTCTGTGACGACGCGGGGATGAATCTTGTTTTTGATGGCGTAGTTTTCCGTTGGCAGGCCAAAAGCGTCCCAACCCATCGGGAACAGGACGTTGTATCCTTCCATGCGCCGCTTGCGGGACACAATATCTAGGGCGGTATACGGACGAGGGTGCCCTACGTGCAGCCCTTCGCCTGAAGGATACGGGAATTCGATCAGGGCATAGAACTTCGGTTTGGTGCGATCCTCAGAAGTACGGAAACTGCCTTCCTTCTCCCAAAATTCCTGCCATTTTGGCTCGATTACAGCCGGGTTGTATTTCTGCTGCAAGGTCATTCCCTCCTACAGATGCATACAACCCGCTCGCCTTAGAGACGAACGGGTCGCGGTACCACTCTAATTAACACAGCCCCCACACGAGCTGTGCTCACTCGAAACCGTTAACGGGGTTACCGGTTGGAGCTACTACTGCATTTCACCCCAACAGCTCCTGGGCGAGTTCAGGCACGGCTACTGCCTTGCACCACCCGGCAGCTCTCTGACAAGGTTGCCCTACTACTCCCATTCAGCGCTTTTTGCCCATGAATCTTCTGTCATTGTAGCAAGTTTGCCTGGGAAAGTCAACAGTTGGCAGGGCCTGGGCCTGGGCCATCTCCTGGCTTTCCATGGGCTTTTGACAGTAGTGCATCTGCCCGGTATAGTAAGAGTGAAGTATGGTCTGACAGAAAATGGCGTATTCTAATATGGTTGGGAGAGATTCTTGTGAGCGGCCTGCCCAGGGGCGGAATCGGCACGATGAATGAGATGTCCCTCCATTCTGCCCTCAAGATGCTGTATTACGAGCCGGGAGATTGCCTCGAAGGCCAACTCGGCCGGTTTGTAGTGGATGTGGTTAAACCGGATCGGGTGGTAGAAATCCAAAGCGGCAGTTTCGCTTCTATCAGGCAGAAGCTTACGGCCTTATTGGAACAGCATGTGGTTCACCTAGTCTATCCAGTAGCGGCGGTGAAGTACATTGTCCATATATCACCAGAAACGGGTGAGGAAATCAGCCGCCGGAAATCCCCCAAGCGGGGTGCGCTGTGGGACGTGTTTTCGGAACTGGTGTACATCCCAAAGCTGATTACCCATCCTCATCTCCATTTGGATGTGATTTTCATCGTCGAAGAAGAGGTGCGGTGCGCCGATGGCAGAGGAAGCTGGCGGCGCAGTGGGGTGAGCATTGTGGATCGGCGGGTGGTCGAGGTCGTGGGACACCATGTGTTGTCCGCGCCAGAGCATTATTCCAGCCTGCTGCCGGAAAGCCTCCCCAGCCCGTTCTCGAATCAGGAACTCGGGAAAGAACTCGGCATCTCTACCGCGCGGGCAAGAACCGTAACATATACCCTGCGGGAAGCGGGGATTATTCATCAGGCAGGTAAAAGCGGCAGCAGACTGCTGTATGTTTCTCCCAGCTAGAGGGAGTTATCCACAGTATGCACAGGTTACCCACAAGATGACGCGGGAAACGGGTGTTCTATGGCAACATTTAGGGGAACCGATTATTAAGAATGTATAGCAGTATGTTGGCAGGTGGCATAATTAGGATTGATAACCATTAAGAGATGTGGTATAGTGAATCTTACCATAAACAAACAACTAACTTAGGAGGAATGCAGCTGTGCGAATCATGACTGAACAGAACTTGAGGGATGCCTTTGCTGGTGAAAGCCAGGCCCACATGAAGTACATGATTTACAGCCAAGTGGCAGAAAAGCAAGGTTTGCCCAACGTGGCTCGGATGTTTAGGGCCATTGCCCACGCTGAGTTGGTGCATGCCCGCAATCACCTTAAAGAACTGGGCGGCGTGAATGATTCCGTAGAAAACCTCCAAGATGCCTACAACGGGGAAACCTTCGAAGTGGAGGAAATGTACCCCGCCTACCATGCCGTTGCAGAGCTGCAAGAAGAGAAGGGTGCGGTACGCTCCACCCATTATGCTTTGGAAGCGGAAAAGATTCACGCTGAATGGTATGCCAATGCCAAGAAGGTAGTCGAAACCAAGCAGGATATCACTATCGGTACTATCCAGATTTGTGAAGTGTGCGGCTATACCGCCGAAGGAGAAGCGCCCGAGAAATGCCCAGTGTGCAGCGCTCCTCGCACACAGTTTACTGCGTTCTAAGAACCGGCACAGACATAAGCGGCGGCAGTATACTGCCGGCTGCTGGATAGGCGAGTACTTATTGCCAAAAGGGGAGGCCACCTCCCCTTTTTTCCGTTGTGAAATCATGGTAAACTAGACTTGGGACAAAAATCACTTGCCAGATAAGGACTGAGTAATGTTGAACGGGATTGCTGTCACAGAATTCAGGCGCGGTGAACCGCTTTTTGTCCAGGGCCATCCCGCGCGGCAGATGTACTTTATCGTCGCGGGCACGGTGGAACTAGTAGATGGGAGCAAGACGGAAAAGCACACCACTGGCGGAGTCTTGGGCGCAGTGGAATTTCTCCGGCAGGAACCATATCGGGGTTCTGCTCTATGCGTCACTGATACTAGTGTACTGGTCTTGAACGAAGAAAACCTGTCTGACTTTTTCCAGCGGCAGCCCCAGTTGGGCTTGATTTTGCTGAAAGCTGTTGTCGCGCGCATACCGAATGGAGCGGATCAAACCATTCCAGCCCAGGCCGGACCTGTGCAGCAGCTTCCCGAAAGCTTGCTGGAGATTCTTCCACCCGGACATCCTCAAAGTGAAGTGCGCCGGCCTGCAAGTGACACTGATTTCCTGTATGCCAAAACCGTGGAGTGTCCCGTATGTCATGCCGCGTTTTCTGTGTTCAGCATCAGAGAATCGCGCTTGGTTACCGAGAAGATCTGCCCTGATTTCCGTGTGATCAGTTCAAACTTTGAACTTCTGTGGTACTATGCCTGGGTTTGCCCTGAGTGTCTCTATGCCCAACCGTATACGCAATTTGAACAGCTAAGTCCCATGGTGGCTGGGAGGATTAGGGGACAGCAGCAGCGCTATCCTCTAAAGGGTCAGTTCCAGTTCTCGTCGAACCGCACCCTGCAGGAAGTCTTCCTATCTTACTTCCTCGTCCTCAGGACGTTTGAGTTCATGAATGCCCCGCCTGCGCAGTTTGGCAACATGTGGCTGCGGTTGTTGTGGCTCTACGAAGATTTGGGAGACCAGCGGTGGGCACGGCAAGCGGCAGAAAAGGCACTCGCTTATTTCAATGAGGCCGTCATGACCGGGCTCCGCAGTGATGCGGGAGATCAGAAACTGTTCTTGATTATGGCCGAGCTATCCCTGCGCCTGGACAGGCGCAGCGAAGCCCTTCGCTATCTGCGGGAGGTGCTGAATATTAAGGGCGGGAGCGAGCGCTACCGCCGCCAAGCTTCGGATCGCATTCACGACTTGCGCATTGCTCCCAGTTAAACAGAGCGACTTGTTAGTCGTTGTACTACGGCGGGAGATGTGGTATAATAACGGGGAACTGAAACGGCCCCGTAGCTCAGGGGATAGAGCAGCGGTTTCCTAAACCGTGTGCCGCAGGTTCGATTCCTGCCGGGGCCGCCATTTAATATCGATGAATAAAGAGGTTGAAGCCAGTACCCCTAGTGGGTATACTGGCTTTTTGTCATTTTACTGCACTTTTTACTGCAATCTTTTTTGGCAACGTTGACTTTAAGGTAAGCGTCAAAC
>JAAYMI010000079.1 GCA_012521465.1 Bacillota bacterium
CAGAACCCGCACAGCCTGAGGAACCGGAGCAGCCTGAAGAGCCGGAAGAACCTGAGCCTGAACAACCGGAAGAGCCCGCTCCGGAACAACCAGTGCCGGAACCGCCGGAGGAACCGACTCCGGAAGAACCAACTCCGGAAGAACCTCCGCCTGCGGAGCCTGAACAACCAGAAGAGCCGCCTGCTCCCGCGGAACCAGCAGAACCGGAGGCACCTGTAGTCCCGCAGCCGCCTGCTGTAGATCCTCCTGAGCCCGCTCCCGCCCCAACGCCAGAACCATCTCCTGAAGATATGGCTCCCATAGAGCAATAGAGCAAAAACCCGGGGATATCCCGGGTCCACTGCTGAATAATTAGCGCTTGGAGAATTGTGGTGCTCTGCGAGCCTTTTTCAAGCCGTACTTCTTCCGCTCCTTCATGCGAGGATCGCGAGTTAAGTAGCCTGCCTTCTTCAGAGGAGCACGCAGATCGCCGTCAACGGTCAAAAGGGCACGGGCAATACCGTGGCGAATAGCGCCCGCTTGGCCAGTGATGCCTCCACCCTTGACGTTTACGATGACGTCATACTTACCTTCTGTATTGGTGAGAACTAGAGGTTGGCGGACGATAGTGCGCAATACCTCTCTCCCGAAATACTCGTCGATACTTCTCTTGTTGATGGTAATATTGCCATTACCAGGGAGAATCCGTACCCGAGCTACTGCATTCTTTCTGCGGCCGGTGCCGTAATGCGCTTCTTTCTTTGGGATAACGTCCATCTAGTCTCCCTCCCTTCGCATTGGGATTATCTCGTAACTAATACTTAAGCTCGTAACTTTCAGGCTGCTGTGCAGCATGAGGATGTTGGTCACCAGCGTAAATCTTCAGCTTCTTGATCATCTTGCGGCCCAACCTATTGTGGGGAAGCATACCCCAGACAGCTGCCTTAATCACCCGCTCTGGGTGGCGGCGGAGCAGCTCGCCGGCGGTAATCTCCTTAATTCCACCTGGATAACCACTGTGCCGGTAGTATTTCTTATCCTGAAGCTTCTTCCCAGTCAAGCGAATCTTCTCAGCGTTGATCACAATCACGTGATGACCTGTATCTACGTGTGGTGTATAGGTAGGTAAATGCTTACCCTTCAGGATAGCAGCAACCTGAGAGGCTAACCGGCCCAATGTCTGATCCTTGGCATCAATTACGTACCACTTCCGGGTAACTTCACTGGGTTTTGCCATGTAGGTCTTCATGTGGGATTCCCCCCTTTGCTTCAACTGTTCATCTAGTAAACCAGATAAGGAAACGAAACGGGGCAATCGTATCCTTCTCAGGCTGTTACAAGCAAAATCGCCAACTCTCATTTTACAGCACCCGCGGCTGCGTGTCAAGCGTAATCCACGCTTTCCAGCACTAGTCCAACGGCGGGAGCGGTTGGGCCTGCCGCGCTGCGATCACACGTGGCCAGGATTTCGACAATGGATTCGGGCTCCCGGCTGCCGCGGCCGATTTCCAAGAGCGTACCCACGATACTGCGCACCATGTTGTACAGAAAGCCATCGGCAGTAAAGCGCAGCAGTTTAAGGCGCTGCGAGGTGTCCACTTCAACCCGATACATGGTGCGGGTCGTTGTTCTTACACTGCTGCCTGTGGAGGCGAAACCTGCGAAATCGTGGCGCCCCACCAACAGGGAGGCGGCTTGTTCCACCACTGCCCAATTAAAAGGCTCCTGCTCCCAAAGAGCAAAGCGTCTCAAGAAGACATCTGCCGTCGGCCCGTGATAGACCTGGTAGCGGTATGTTTTCCTCAGCGCGCTGTAGCGAGCATGAAAGTCGCTCGGAGCGTACTCAGCCGTAAGAACTCTGATGGTATCTGGCAAGAGGCTGTTCATGGCTGCTGGAATTCGTCCAATCGGCACTGTAAGGCAGTCGGTTTTGAAGCTTACCACCTGGCCCTCGGCGTGCACACCAGAGTCTGTGCGTCCTGCACCGATAATGCGGATGGGTGCTTTAGCCAGAACGGCCAGAACCCGTTCTAATTCCCCCTGGATCGTAGGCTGGTTCGGCTGAAGCTGAAAGCCTGCGAAATCGGTCCCATCATACTGTACCGTCAGGCGGTAGTTCTGCACCCTCGGCCCCCCTAAAACAGCAGGCCCACTACGGCTACAAACCCGAATGCCAGCGCAAGTGCAATGGCATCTCTTCGGCCGAAGTGCAGCTCCTTGAACTTGGTGCGGCCCTCTCCACCGCGATAGCCCCGCGCCTCCATGGCAATGGCTAACTCATCGGCCCTGCGGAACGCGTTCACAAACAACGGCACCAACAGGGGAATGAGACTCTTAGCCCGCTGGAGCAGCCCCCCACCTTGGAAGTCGGCACCCCTAGCCATCTGCGCCTTCATAATCTTCTCCGCTTCTTCGAGTAGGGTGGGAATAAACCTCAGGGCAATAGTCATCATCATGGCCAGCTCGTGGGCGGGGATCCCAATACGTTTGCCCGGCTTGAGCAGTCCCTCAATCCCGTCTGTCAAGTTGATAGGAGAGGTGGTCAAGGTCAAAAGCGAGGTTCCCATCACCAGCAGAGCCAGCCTCACACCCATCATGATACCGCGCGATAGACCCTGCCACGTCACCTCGACAATCCAAAACCGGAAGATAGGATCGCCCTCAGTCATGAAGAGATGCAGTGACACAGTGAGGAGCAGAATGACAAACAGAGGCCGCAGTCCCCGCAAAACCAATCGGGGTGGAATCTCTGACAGGTGCACAATCGCAGCGATGGCCAAGGCGGCCAAGGCATAGCCCCAAAAGGTGTCAACCATAAACAGCAGCACGATCAAGAGCACCGTACCGATAATCTTTGTCCGGGGATCGAGGCGGTGAATAGTGGAGTTTCCCGGAATGTACTGACCGATGGTAATACTCTTAAACAGTGCCATTGCGTCTCAACTCCAATGCCCGAACTAGCTCCGCCTCTGCTTCGTCAAGTGTGAGGATATTGGTCTGCACAGGCAGGCCCCGGCTGTGCAGCTCGTGCATGAGTTCAGTGACCTGCGGTACTCCAAGCCCCATCTCCTTGAGCCGATCCACCTGCGCAAAGACTTCTCGGGGCGGCCCGTCAAATACGACTCCACCGTGTTCCATCACGATCAGCCTGGTGGCCATGCGGGCGACATCTTCCATGCTGTGCGTGATCATGATTACGGTAACTCTGCCTGCTCTGTGCAGCGCCTGGATTTTGCCAAGGATATCTGCCGAACCCTCAGGATCCAAACCCGCTGTCGGCTCATCCAAGATCAGGACTGCGGGGCGCATGGCCAGGACGCCTGCAATGGCGACCCTGCGTTTCTGTCCACCGGAGAGTTCGAACGGGGAGTGATCCTTGAGGGCGTCGTAGTCCAAGCCCACCATGCCCAGAGCTTCTTTCACTCTCGCCTCCACCTCTTGCTCACCCAGCCCTGCGTTGCGGGGGCCGAAGGCCACATCCTCGTACACCGTTTCCCCGAACAGCTGGTGCTCAGGATACTGGAACACCATACCTACTTTCTGACGAATAGCCCGTAAACTGGTGTGCTTATCCGTCAAGTCTACGCCATCGACATAAACCTTGCCAGAAGTCGGCATCAAAAGGCCATTGAGATGCTGCACGAGAGTGGATTTTCCCGAACCAGTATGGCCGATCAAACCGACGAATTCACCATCTTCGATTATCAGGTTCACATCCCGAAGCGCCACTTTGGCCATGGGTGTGCCTTCCAAATAAATGTGGGATAGATGCTCGACTACTATGGACATAGGCAGTTCACCATTTCATTCACAGTGATTATCCCTTCCGGCAGCCCATGCCCACGGCTTCGCAGGCGGTAAGACAATGCGGTCACCTGAGGCACATCAAGGTGCAGGCGGCGCAGCAGGTCCACTTGGGAGAATACCTCCTTCGGTGTGCCGTGAAGGGCGATCTTGCCATCAACCATAATCACTACCCGATCCGCATTGATCACCTCATCCATGTGGTGGGTGATGTGCACGATTGTGATCTTCTCGGTCTTGTTGAGGCGGTGGATGGTGGACATGACCTCACGCCGCCCCTCAGGATCCAGCATCGCCGTCGGTTCGTCTAGCACGATGCACCGCGGCCGCATGCTGATCATGCCTGCAATAGCCACTCGCTGTTTCTGGCCTCCAGAGAGCTGATGAGGCGAGTGCAAGCGGTACGCCTCCATGCCCACCGCCCGCAGTGCTTCATCAACTCGGGCCTGAATCTCCTTGGAAGGTATACCAAGGTTTTCAGGTCCAAAAGCGACATCTTCTTCAACAGTGGTGGCCACCAACTGGTTGTCGGGATTTTGGAAAACCATGCCCACAGTTTGACGGATCTGCCAGATCTCAGCATCGTCCTTGGTATCCAGCCCGGCGACCAAGACTCTGCCGCTGGAGGGAACCAAAAGCCCATTGCAGTGCTTCGCCAAAGTTGACTTCCCTGACCCGTTGTGTCCTAGGACTGCCACGAATTCTCCAGGGTAGATATCTAAACTGATGTCCTGCAGTGCAGCCCATTCCCGCTCTGTACCTGGGTTGTACTTAAAATGGACACCTTCAAATCGAATGAGCGGCTCGGCCACAACAACACCTCCACTCCCCACAACCTACTCTCTTCTCCCGAAAACAGAGAACGCAGAGGGGTAACCTCTGCGACCTCACCGGCAGCTAATTGTCTACACCCATTCGATAACTGCCATGGGTGCTGCATCGCCACGGCGGAAACCGGTCTTGATCACCCTAGTATAGCCGCCATTCCGCTCCGCATATTTAGGAGCGATATCATTGAACAGTTTCTGCACAGCCTTGGGATCCAATAGATAGGCTGCGGCTTGTCTGCGGGCGTGTAGATCGCCTCGCTTGCCCAGGGTTACCATTTTATCCACCAGCGGCTTGATGGCCTTCGCTTTTGCTTCGGTAGTCTCGATTTTATCGTTGAGGATCAAGGATGTTACCTGATTGCGCAGGAGCATCCTTCTGTGATCAGCTCTTCTGCCCAGTTTTCTGAGTTTCACCCTAACTCACCTACCTTATTCATCAGATTTCCGCAAGGAGAGCCCCAATTCAGCGAGTTTCTCTTTGACTTCCTGGAGTGATTTCTTGCCGAGATTGCGCACTTTCATCATATCTTCTTCGGTCTTCTTGACAAGCTCTTCCACCGTATTGATGCCAGCGCGCTTGAGGCAGTTATAGGAACGCACAGAAAGATCCAGTTCCTCCACTGTCATCTCCATGAGGCGGTCGATGGATTCCTCTTCCTTTTCCACCATGATCTCCACATTGTCCACACTCTCGGTGAGGTCGGTGAACAGTTTCAGGTGTTCCATCATGATTTTCGCCGCCAAACTCACAGCTTCATCCGGGGCGATTGTCCGGTCCGTCCAGACCTCCAGAACAAGGCGGTCATAGTCGGTAATCTGCCCCACACGGGTATCTTCCACTGTGTAATTGACCTTCGTCACTGGAGTAAAGATTGAGTCCACCGGGATCAAGCCAATCGGATGATCTGGGCGCTTGTTCTTCTCGGCGCTGACATAACCCCGCCCTTTTGCTACCGTAATCTCCATTTCCAGCTTGCCGCCTTCTTGAATTGTGGCGATGTACAAGTCCGGATTTAGAATCTCCACGCTGGGATCTACGGTGAAATCCCCGGCCCGCAGCTCCCCAGGCGTAGTGGCCTGGACGCGGATCGTCGCTGGCTCATCCACATGCAGTCTGACCAAGAGTTTCTTGAGGTTCAAAACTATATCCGTTGTATCTTCTACCACGCCCGGAATAGTGGAGAACTCGTGGAGAATGCCGTCGATGCGAAGCGAGGTCACCGCTGTTCCGGGGAGCGATGAAAGCAGAATCCTGCGCAGGCTGTTCCCAAGTGTGATGCCGTATCCCCGCTCCAGTGGTTCCACCACAAACTTGCCATAGTCCTCTGTTAACTCAACCTGTTCGATCTTAGGCTTTTCAATTTCGATCATA
>JAAYMI010000080.1 GCA_012521465.1 Bacillota bacterium
GGGTGCAGTGCATGCCGTGGGAGCGAACCGCCTCCAGCACATCTTGGGCATTCTCTCTTTGAAACACCTTTGCAAAGATCCCGAGTTCCATTTACACCTCTCCTTGCACGTCTTTTAGTCTTACAGGCTCGCCTGTTTTGACCGATTGGGATATGGCAATGAGCGCCCTGACTGCTGCCACGCCATCCTCCACCGTGGCCCCGTGCACGGGCTTGTTCTCCAAGATGGCATCGGCGAAACCTTCCACCTGCCGGCGGTAGAAGTGCCCATCGATAGCCAACGGCCTGCGGAACTGTTCATCCCTTACGGAGTAGATCTCCACATCGCTGGACTTAAACAGCCATGGGTTGTACGTTTTCCCCACTACGCTGCCGTACTCGCCGTAGACCTGGAAGCCTTCGTGCCAGTCCATCCGCACCCCTATGGTGAGGTCTAGCTGGCCGAAACTGCCGCTCGCAAATTCTACGGTAGCCAGCCAGTTGTGCGCGCCAAACCGCTCGGTGTGATGGGCTTGAATGCTCACAATCTCGCCCCCTAGGAAACGCGCGGTATCCACCAGGTGGCTGCCGTGGGCAAGGAGGTAATAGCGCTGCTTGTCCGCTTTGTGGTCAAATGGCGGCCGAATCGTGCTGGCGCTGAGGACTATGATAGGCATGACATTGTCTGTTACGGTGTAGCGCCCCACGTTATCACAGTACCAGGCCTTGAGGGCCAGAAGCTCACCCATCTCTGTTTGGATAAACTCCCGGGCAGCCATGATGCCCCCGTCAAAGCGCTTCATATTGCCTACCTGCAGAATGAGGCCTGTCTCAATAACGGCCTGCTCGAGCTCTAAGCACTCTTCCAGAGAGGTCCCTAGAGGTTTCTCCACTAAGACGTGCTTACCCGCGCGCAGTGCCTGAATCGCGGCGGGGACGTGGAAGTAATCGTTAGTGGCTACGATCACTGCATCGATGTCTTCGTTGGCCAGCATATCCTCATAGCGTTGGTAGGAGAACTTGGGCTTGTGCACAAGGGTCATCTCACTGAGCAGGTCTTCTGCAGCATCGCAGAGGGCGTACAACTCAACGTTGCGGCCTTTCCGGCATGCTTCGATGTGAGCAGCCTGAGATATGGGGCCGCAGCCTAAAATCCCGATCCTCAGTTTTGTGTCCATCTGCAACCTCCAGTGTAACATTGTGATAAGTCTATCATAACATCTAAACAGGAAAATTCAAGCATCCTATATGCCTGTTTTTGCAGAAAACTGCGTGGAGGGAGTGTATGAAATTTTTGAAATGTTTTACAGGTTGGAAAAGATGGTTGCAGGAATGCAGATTCTTGGGATGGAACTTGGCAAGTGGAGGGGCTTAAAATGGGCGAGAATGCGGAGGAATGTTGAGTACGCACAAGGCAAGGCGGAGGAAGAGGGCTTGGCTTTGAGAGCGCTGTGCGGTAATGCCCTCGACGTTGGGAAGATGTTCCCCTCAGAGGCCTTTGACGTTGTACTGCTCATGGGGCCCTTGTATCACCTTTAGAGGAACGCCTGTTTGATTTTGACCCCAAAGGCCCGCATGTCCTGTGCGTGGCTTTATAACAAAGGGGGGCCTATCATGAAGAAGTGGATTGTGCTGGCGGTTTTGTTGTTCGTGACTGTTCTGGTAAGCGGGTGTGTGAGAGTAGAGTTCGAGATGGAGCTTGATGGACAGGGGAATGAGATTGCCAGGATTGTGCGGATCATGTCTAAGGAAGATACCATCCCGCCAATGTTCATTGAATCGTTCAAGGCACAATCCTACGATGAGTATTCCGATGCGCAGCGGGAGTTTATGGAGTACAGGGAGCTTAATGGGCCCCAGTGGTACGGGGCAGAAGTGGTGTATAATGTGAAGGAAGCCCTGGATAGCGGGGTGGAACTGAAGGTCTCACAAGATGATGCCAGCATGGGCGTGATTGTGGAGGACGATCACTTTGTCGTCTACCACGTCCTCGAGCCCGACCCAGATGCCACAGGCGAGGAAATGGAACTGTATGCAGCCGCGGAGCTCATGATTAAAGTAACTGTCGATAACTTCACCCGGGAGTACCGCTTCAACTTCTACGATGTGCTAGCTAACGGAGTGAATTTGTACGAGAAGTATACCAAACGCTGAGTATGGCCAGGGGTGGGTGAAGGGCGTTTCACCCACCCAAGACATTTACATGGGAGGTAGTAAGCATGCGGACGTGGCATTTGGCTTTGCTGTTGGGGGTAGCACTGCTCCTTACCGGCTGTGCTGGGGACGTTATTGGTGATCTGTATGTGCAAGATATTATTGATGCCATGGAGCTTGAGGATGATGTGTTCACCATCGGCACTGTGTCCATTCAGTCAGTGGACCCGGAGTACATGGATCAGATGATCGAGTTTTTCAACCTGTTCTTCAGAGAGCCCAGCAATTTCAGGGATCAATCACGGGACTATACTAGCTACACTATGGCTGATGTCAAGATTCCGGTGGTGGACATCACTTACTTCGATCCAGTGTTCCCCGAGGATATCATCGCCTTTGTGGTAGCCTTTGACGAGGAAGATGAGAGCGTGTGGTTTGGGGTGGCCGTTAACAAGGACCGCTTCGCTGAGGCCGCTGCCTATGTGCAGGAAAACTTCTGGCAGCAGCTGTCCTTCAGCGACTTTACTCTACAGCTGAGGCTGATTAACGACACCAGGGAAACGGTGACCGCATCGGTGTACAGCTTGTATGCGAACCAGCAGCCCGTGCTGTTCCTGGAGGACTACAGCTTGGCACGCCGGGATATGTTGGAACTGCGCTTGTCTGATGTGATGCGGGATTATGCTTACGAGGAAGGTTTCGTGCTCATTGGTTCTCTA
>JAAYMI010000010.1 GCA_012521465.1 Bacillota bacterium
GTTTCTCGCGAGACAGCTCTGCTTCAAGCCGGGTAATGCGCTGCCTAGTCAGCCGAAGCTGCTGTACCAGTTTCCGCTTGTCCATATCACCTACACCCAACAAGGATTTAGTCATTCTATCTCAGCAGGACAGACACAGTCCCTCAGCGCCTTAGACACAGACCCGGAACGGTCCACTCGACACTACTCAGCCCGTTGAGGGGTAATCAGACCTATCTCCATTGGTGCAGAGAAGTTGCGTTTAGGTTTCAGAATAACTCCCTAAGCAGCGCTTCCCGTGACCGGTAGTCGCCGATAATAACGTCCGCCCCAGCCTTAATTAACCTGTCGCGCTTCCAGGGATCGATACCCTGCCTGTCCTTCTCATTGGAAGCTACACCAACAGCGATCCCGCCGACTGCCTTGACATTCTCAATCTCCACGAATCCATCGCCGAAGCCAAGCAGTGCTTCTCCAGACTCGATTTTCGGCAGGACCAAGTCGCGGATCACTTGTTCTTTGGAAAAGCTCTTGAAATCACGGACGGCACCGTAGATTCCACCGTTGAAATACTCTCCGACACCGAGGGCTGCTGCCTCTTCCAGCACGTACTCGTGGTCCGTACCGCTGGCCAGATACAAGGTTAAGCCTCGCTGGCGCAGGTCCTTCAGCAGCTCAACGCTGCCTGGAACGAGATACTCCTCTGGATCGGCTTCGCCGGACTGCAAGGCCTGGACGCGGTGAGAAATGTGCCTAAGCAGCCGCCGGTTATATTCATCCTTATATACGAAAGGATCCTCAGGCTTCACCCCGCGCCTTTCCACTTCTTCAGCCAGCCTGATGCACTGGTAGATGGTCTGCTTGCCAGTTAAGTCATCCACAAACTCCCTTACCAGTGTCTCAAGGCTTGCGATGGGCTCATTCGGTGAAACCTCGGATAACACTTTTGTAAAATAAGAATACATAATGGGCTGCCATCCCTCCCTGATCAGGGAGATGGTGCCGTCAAAGTCGAACAGGGCTGCTTTGAAATCTCTGCGCACATTGCTGCTCCGCCATTCTATGGATTGCATCAGCTATCTCCTTACTTACTTCATCAAGGCACTGCTCGTTTTGTGCCTGGCTGTCACTCTGCGTTCGTATCGTCACTGCTCTTGCCGGAATACTCATCAAACCGGGCCCGGATCTCCTGGGGACTGGCGGTGCCGGTGGTGCCGAGCTTTGTAATTGTGATGGACGCAACCAAGTTGCCAAAGAATGCTGCGTCCTGAGGCGCAGCCCCCGAGGCGAGCGCGACAACTATACCTGCGCTTGTGCTGTCTCCGGCCCCCACAATGTCAATCGGCCCTTCGACCCGCAGGGCAGGAGCATGCACCGCCTGAGTTCCGTCGTACACCCACTGCCCGTTTTCGCCGCACGTTAAGAACACGGGCCTGAGAGTCTGCTGAAATAGGGTGCGAGCGGCCCGCGCAGGATCGTCGATTGGACCGTCTAGTCCCAGAGCCTTACCGGCCTCAAACTCGTTGGGCTTGATCATAACTTGAGAGAACTCGTGAATGCGACTTCGCGAATCCACCAGGATAATGAGCTGGGGATGCTGCTCGCCCAGTTCTCTGAGGGCACGCCGCACCCGGCTGGTGATGACGCCGCACTCTGGTTCGTCCACTTGGTCAATGACGATCACAGCATCGCACGTTGGACCTTGTTCCTTGATTGTGGAGATAAAGCGATCCTCCAGTTCGCGCGGCGTTTCCGACCAGTTCTTGATATCCAAGCGGTTGAGTTCTTCGTTGTACACCTCAAACCTCAGTGTCGGTTTGATATATGTCGGCGTGACACGGTCATGGCTTTCCAGTAAGTTGGAGATGTCTGCGCCTTCTGCTTGGAGCAGCCTCTTCAGCTCGAATCCGTAGGTATCACGGCCAATCGCGCCGACCGCGATGATGTCCGGCACACCTAAGGCGCTGAGTTTACTCACGACAGAACCGGCCGCGCCCGGGCTTGATTCTACCTGCACAACCTGATAAACCCGCTTCCCAGTCTCCCGGGAGAACTCTTCTTTGGTCGGATCTATGAACAAGTAGTGGTCGAGGAAATAATCGCCCACCACCATAATCTTGAGTTTCTCGGCCTGCTTTAGGATCTGTTCCAGCTGCATCGTATCCATCAAACTAGCACCCTCCTGCGCCGTATCTGCAGTCTACGCTCGATTTACCAACCTGTCCCAAAGATTAGAGATGGTATCGCGGTGATCGCCTTCGATGTAGTAACTGGTACCGCCGTCGCGGACTGTTCGCACCAAGATCGTCTTCCAAAAGCGGTGGTAATACTCAGGCTGATCTTTGCTGGGCTCAGAATGATAATCCCTAGACTTTATAGGCTGCATATCAAAAACGGCGGTTGTGAACCGGTAGATCTGCTTGCCTTCCTGATGCGCGACATTGCGGGCCATGGACAAGGCCTTGAGGTAGACTTCGGGGCCCATCACCGCGGTGCCAATATTAAGCATGACGCCTCCTTCGAGATTGCGCACGCTCTCCGCGAAAACCAAGAAATCTGTATGACTGCCTGCCCCAAAACTCGCCCCATCGAAATTGGGGTGGGCGTGGATAATATCCTGCCCGATGGAAATATGCGCGGTGACAGGGACACGCAAGCGATAGCCCGCCGCCAGCAGACTGACATCTTTGTGGGGAAACTCTTCTTCGTAGATGGCTTTACCCACCGCTTCCCCGATCCCTAAACCTTGAGTGACCCCTTCCTTAACTATGTCGTTGATCCGGCCTGTCTCCTGCCAGAGACCAAATTGACCCTCGCTGATATAACGCTGCACGCTCTCGGACGTGCCGCCCACTAAAGCAAGCTCAAAGTCATGAATGACACCCGCGCCGTTTAGGCCCAGGTGGGTGATAAACCCTCTCTCCATAAGATCGATTATAAAGCGGCTCATCCCCACTTTGATCACATGCGCACCCATCAAGACAATAACGGCAGAACCCCGCCTTCTTGCCTCAGCTATATGCCCTGCAAGCTTATCCAGGTCTGCATTTTCCATAGGGCTGCTGCAGCCAAGGGGCTTGATATCTTCCAGCAGCGTATCGTGCTTACGCTCTCCTAGCGGCTTCAGCTTTATTCTACTTACGTCAAATCTGCGATACATCGCGTTTGTTCCTCCAATCAGCTGTGAGACCATCGTATTTGAGTTCCTTGCCTATGCGACAGTTTCCTGCTCGGACTGCAGAACCGGGACCAGTTTGGACTGGGTGAGGCCTTGCCAAGTGGTAAATCAAGTTAAATTGTTACAAACAACAACGAAGAAGTCCAGCTTATCGTTCTGAGGCAAAAAGAGAAATTTTAAAAAAAGATGGAGTTTCGTGGAGGAAAACCTACGCATGCAGCGAAACAGAGTATTAATAGTGTGAAACTAAGTTTCGTATTGTGAAACAAAGGCGGGTCGAGATGCAGGAAAACGGAAACGATTACGCGATCAAGTCGGTCATGAAGGCTGTGCAGATGCTGAAGCTGGTGGCGTCCAATAGCCCGGCAACGTTCACAGAACTCTTGGAACAGAGCCCCTTTCCGAAGGCAACGGCATTCCGACTGATCTACACCCTCGAAGCAGCAGGTTTGATT
Organism: Bacillota bacterium; assembly: GCA_012521465.1. Classification (GTDB taxonomy): domain Bacteria; phylum Bacillota; class Limnochordia; order Darwinibacteriales; family Darwinibacteriaceae; genus 1109. Next base: position 3,613 of record JAAYMI010000010.1, read on the forward strand.
GAGTGTAGGGACGGGAAGTACGTGTTAAGCTCTCTCTTGCTCGAATTGGGGCTGAATGCCAAGAACCAGCTGGGATTTGGCTCGATTTCCCGTGGACTTCTGGAATCACTTGGGGAAACCCTCAATGAAACGGTCAATTTGGGAATTCTCAACGAAGCAAGCCAGGTTGTATACATCGATAAAGTTGTCAACAACCGGCTGCTTAGAGTGGACTATCCCATTGGGTTTTCGGTGCCCTCGTACTGTACTGCGCTGGGAAAGGCGATCTTGGCGTACTTGCCGGCGGATGCGAGAGAGACGCATCTCCAGCAAATTGGCAAGCGCTGGTCCGTGCCAATCGAGAGCCTACGGGCTGAACTGACCAGAATTCGCCGCTGTGGTTACGCGATCGATGACCGTGAGCTGGACGAATCGCTGCGATGCATCGCCTTCCCGATTTTCGACAATTCCCAGGTTGTAGCGGCCGTCAGTATATCCGGGCCTGCTCACCGTTTGAGTCGTGATGATTTGGTTGACTTCGCGCCTCTTGGTCTGCAGACGGCAGAAGAGATCTCAAAACAAATCGGCTGTTCGCGTTACAAAGAGCTAATTCGGGAGGGAATACACAATGAAGATCGCTGATGTTCGAGGTCGCACAGTCAGAGGTACAGTCCGTCCGCTCCGCATCGGAGGGGGCTTGACGTGGGATGTGAGTTACTGTTCCACGATCGTGGAGATCGAAACCGATGAAGGATTGATCGGCAGGGGCGAAACCTGGTTTGGGTTTGGAGAAGAACAGGAAACTGTCAACGCGCGGGCCATCGAACGCGTCTTTAAGCCGCTCTTGGTGGGTGAGGATCCCAGAGAAATCACTTATCTGTGGAAGAAACTCTGGAATTACGCTAAAGGCCAAGGGTTGATGAACCCATTCAGTGCCATTGACCAAGCCCTGTGGGACCTAAAGGGCAGGTGGCTGGGGGTCCCCATTTACGAGCTGCTGGGCGGTAAAGTCCGGGATAAAATCCATGCCTATGCCTGCAGCCCGGGCAAGAAAGCACCTGAGCAGATAATCTCCAACGTTAAGCGCTATGCTGACCTGGGCTTTAAGGCCACCAAACTGGGGATCGGCCACGGCGTCGAGAATGACCGCCAGTTCATCCGTACTGTAACAGAGGCGGCGGAAGGTCGAATCAAGATCGCCGTAGATGCTAACGGGTACTATGAGAATCTGGTTGATGCGATGCAGGTGGCAGAAGTCTGCGACGAGTGCGATATCTTCTGGCTGGAAGAGCCAGTACCCCACACAGACGTCGAGGGCCTCGCCGAGTTGAACAGGCGCTTTAAGACCCCCATCAGTGGCTTTCAAACCGAGATCGGCGTCTTCCGGATGAAGCACTATCTCGAGAAGAACGCCTTGGAGATCTATCAGCCGCGGATCTGTTATTGCGGCGGAATCAGCCAGTCAAAACAGGTGAGCTTGTTGTGCGATATCTGGAACAAGATGTTCATACCACATGCCTTTGGTGGAGGCATCAAGTTCTGCGGTACTCTTCACGTTGTCGCCTCCGCCCCGAGCGGAGGTTGGGTCGAGTTTCCCATTTCTTTGGAAGCAGAGGATCCGCGGCAGTTTATGTACGCGAGCTACATGAATAACGCCCATATCCTGAATGCAGACGAGAATGGGCTGATAAACGTGCCGCAGGGGCCTGGAAATGGCGTAGAAATCGATGAGGATGTATTGAGAGAGTTGGAAATACGACTGTAGCATCTCCTACCTCGCACTCTCTTCCACCTTGGGGGGTGATCGATCCAGATATACTGTCTAGTACACCGAGTACAAGTTATGGTTTGGCTGCAGCATTGTGCCTGCAACACTAAATGAAAGGAGTAAACCAACACATGCGCAAGCGGATTTTCACAGTCGTGCTGTCATTTGCTTTGGTGATTCTCGCATCTTTCAGTGCCATTGCTTCGGAACTTGTTGTGTACTCCAATTGGCCCAGGGACTACATGGACCAACTGAAAGCGTTTTTCGAGGAAAAGTATCCGGACGTAGAAATGACCTACTTGCGGGCGGCGGGAGCTGAATTGGCCACGATCTTCAACCGGGAAATGGCCCAAGGAATTTCCACTGCCGACTACATCTTCTCGGACTTCGATTACATGGTGGGCTATATCGAGAACGGGTATATTGAGCCTTACGTACCCGAGGGTATGCAGTATATGAGTCCGGGCTTCTACGATCCTGAAGGGTACTGGTTCGCGATCGACAACGGACCATACGTGATCGTCTACAACACTCGCTTCGTTTCTCCCGAAGAAGCTCCCAAAACCTGGGCGGATCTGCTCGATCCAAAGTGGAAGGACGCCATCGGGATTGTCGATCCGCGTACGGCTGCCGGTGTTCAAACGCCCATCCGCCTGTGGACGTATTATCTGGAGGAGCGCATTGGCGAGCCCTTCGGCTGGAACTTCATCGCAGAAATGGCGAAGCTGAATCCACGACTCGCCTCCGGGCATAGAGGCCTGATGGACTTAGTGGCCTCGGGCGAGGTACTGATCGGCTCTGAAATGCCAATTTCCCAGACAATCGCCGCGATCAATCGAGGCGAACCGATCGGTATCGTTTGGCCGGCCGAAGGTAATGCCGCCGTGCCGAACACCGCTGGTATCGTGAAAAACGCCCGCAACATTGAGAATGCCAAGAAGCTGCATGAACTTCTTGCATCGACAGAAGGCCAAGAGTTCCTGATGAGCAATTGGGGCACCGTGCCGGCGCGCTATGATGTGGACTGGGTGACCCCTGATGGGAAACGGATCAGTGATATTGACATCATCAGTATCGCCATCCCTGAGGAAGTCCGGCAAGAGACGATCCAGCGCTTCACCGAACTGATGGACTAGTGTGACTGAAGCCGACAGGTCTGGCGGGTCCTGATGGGCCCGCCAAGCCCAGTTCAATCTGATACGGGGGAGGTAATCTCGTCATGGAAGCGCCGCTGCCAGAAGCCGCACTCAGCAGGAAGAGGTTCTCGCTTTACGAGCAAGTGATGAGCAACCCGGCTCAGCTGCTGTGGTTAATGACCATCCTGCTTGTTGCGGGAATGATCATTATCCCCACAGCCTATCTGGCCTATGAGGCCATGTTCAGCGGGGAAAGCATCAGTCTAGCTCCAGCCATCAATGCCCTCACAACATCGCGAGCACGGGAATCTATCGTCAACACCGTAATCTATGTAGTCGGGGTTACACTGATCAGTCTGTGTGTCGGTGTGCCGCTGGCCTTCTTGGTGGAAAGAACAGACATCTCTCCCCTGGCTAAGGCCGCGGTGAGACTTACAGTTTTGGTCTCTGTTATTACACCGCCGTTTCTCTTAACGATGGCTTATGTCACGTTACTCGGACCCAATGCTGGTTTTATCAATGTCGCTCTGAGGAAGCTGCTCGGCCTGAGGGGTTTTCGTGGGCCTTTTAACGTCTATAGTCTGCCAGGTGTACTGCTGCTGGGCAGCCCCCGCTCTATAGCCATGACTTATTTGATGGCCGCAGCTGCGTTCGAGCGGCTCCCACCCGAGTTAGAAGAAGTAGCGGCCATAACTGGTGCCAGCAGAGCGCGAGTGCTGCGCACAGTCACCCTCCCCTTGATCCGGAATGCCATTTTCGGAGCCGCCCTCGTTTCGGTTTCCACTGCTTTGGCCGCATACGGGTCTCCGCATATGCTGGGATACTCCATTCTAACCCTGCGGATTCGAGAAGCAATGGTCAGGGGAAATTTCCCCGAAGCGGCTTCGATCTCGGTTGTATTGACACTGGTATCATTAGTCGTTCTGCTGCTTTACCGCCGCAGCATCAGCAAGGGTAGTTTTGCCACCGTTACTGGCCGGGGCTACAGGCCCGGATTGTTTACAACAGGCAGGGCGAAATACATCTTAGGTTTTGCGGCAATCCTATATGGTTTGCTGGCTGCCGTGCTCCCCATTGGTACCCTGCTGCTTGTCTCTTTCTTTAGGACCATGGGCTATGGATTCACCGCGGGCAATTGGACAGTGGCCAACTACCTCTATGTCTTTCGGGATAGGTTTGCCATCAATGCTTTTCGAAACAGCATTCTCCTCAGCATGGGAGCCGCTACCATCAGTGTCCTGCTCACGATCGTGATCGGGTATATTACTGTGCGGCAGCGCACCAGGACTAGTTCAATGATCGATTACATTTCCGTTATTCCCTTGGGGATTTCTGGTACCGCGCTGGCGGTTGCTCTGATCATGACGTTTACCAATCAACCCTTCAGAAATCTCCAGCTCTATGGTACCTTGACAATCCTGCTGGTCTGCTATGTTATTCGGTTTTATCCCGTGGCACTGCGGCCGGTTCAGACTTCGATGATGCAGATCAGCTCTGACCTGGAGGAAGCCGGTCGGTCGGCGGGAGCCACTTGGGGCGGTGTCACAAGGACGATAACCTTCCCCCTCGTCAAATCTGGACTCACGGCTGGTTGGATTTTGGTCTACCTCCAGTCGCTCACTGAATTGAGTGCCAGCATCATTCTGCGGCATATCGGGACTGATACGATCTCTACAGCAATCATGGATGTGTGGGATGGCGGCGGTGGATACCAAGCAGCATGTGCCATGGCGATTTTGTCTATGCTGATGGTTGCAGTCATTATGGGGATCGGCGTAGTGGTTCTTGGGAAATCGTTCATGAAAGTTGTCGGATCGGGAGGTTGCTGAGCATGACGAAGAAACTGCAGTTGCTTGAGATAACCAAGCGCTTCGGTTCGTTCACTGCCGTAAACGATGTAAGCCTGGAAATTGGCGAAGGCGAATTTGTATCTCTCTTGGGACCGAGTGGTTGTGGCAAGACCACAACCCTGCGCTTGATTGCCGGCTTTGAAAAGCCTGATGCAGGCGAGATACTCCTAGATGGCGCTCCCATCTCCAGTAGTTCTTTTGTTCTGCCTCCGGAAAGACGGGCGATGGGAATGGTCTTTCAGACCTATGCCGTGTGGCCGCATATGACCGTCTATGATAACGTTGCCTATGGGTTGAGGTTGAGGAAAGTACCGCAAACCGAGATCAAGGAAAGGGTGGCTAAGATCTTCCAAACAGTTGGTCTCGTCGGCCAAGAAGCGAAGTACCCCAGCCAGCTAAGTGGCGGACAGCAGCAGAGGGTTGCCTTGGCCCGTGCGCTGGTGTATGAACCAGAGGTTCTGCTCCTCGATGAGCCCCTCAGTAACCTCGATGCGAAACTGCGGGAGGCAATGCGGTTTGAAATGAGGCGCATCTTGGAGAGGACCGGTATTACTGTGGTGTATGTCACCCACAACCAGGAGGAAGCTTTGGTGCTATCTGATCGGGTGGCGGTGATGAAGGATGGAAAGATCGTTGAGGAAAGCCACCCCGAGACACTGTATGCAGCGCCAAAAACCAAATTTGTCGCTGACTTCATTGGTTTAGCTAATTTCATGGAAGGCACAGCAGAAGCAGTTGAGGACGGCTTCCTGATCGTGCGCTGTCCTTGGGGGAAAGTGAAGTGTGTAAACAGTCAACTCAATCGGGTTGGCGATAGGGTTACGGTGCTGATCCGGCCTGAAGTCATCTCTTTACTCCCCGCATCTGAGAACGACAGCGGTCGAGATGTTAACTGCTTTGCCGGCGTGATAAAGGAAGCGAGTTTTACTGGCAGCATCGTGGAGTACTTTGTTGGCGTTGGTTCTGACGAAAACGGTACCACGATGCGGGTTCAAAGTCCTGCCCCGCGGATGTTTTCCGCTTCCGACCGGGTGTGCGTCTCCTTTGAGGCGAAAAGTGCTCGCGTTGTGGTGTGAGATATGTCTTGATATTCGGCTGCTGCGGCGGAGAACTCAGCGGCGTGTGCTGCAGAAACATCTGCACTATAAACCATACGGGAAGCGAGTGATTCCAAGTGACACAGAAGAAAACGATACTGGACTTCCTCAAGATGAAGGCCAACGCTGAGCCAATTTCATTCGTGACTGCCTATGATTACCCCATGGCCACCTTTGCTGAACGGGCTGGCCTCGACATGATACTGGTCGGTGACTCGGTTGGTATGGTAGTCTACGGCTACGAAAATACACTGCCGGTGACTATGGAGCAGATGATTTATCATACGGAAGCAGTGCGGCGAGGTGCTCCAAATACGTTTGTGGTTGGAGATATGCCCTTCGCTTCGTACCAGTCATCTTCAGAGGCTGCCGTTCTGAGCGCGATGGAGCTGGTAAAAAAGACAAACTGTGATGCGATCAAGCTTGAGGGTGGAGTGCGCGTCGTGGAGCGCATCAAGGCCATTTCCGATGCTGGCATTCCAGTCATGGGCCATATCGGTTTGACGCCACAGAGTTCCAGTCAATTAGGTGGATTCAAGGCGCAAGGTAGGACGGCGGAAAGCGCTTTACAGCTGCTGGAAGATGCTTTGGCAGTTGAAAAGGCCGGCGCCTTTGCTCTCCTTTTGGAGGCCGTTCCGCCGGAAGTGGGAGGTCTCATAAGCTCGAGACTGTCCATCCCCGTTCTGGGCATCGGGGGTGGTGACCGAGTAGATGGGCAGCTCTTGATCGTCGGTGATATGCTGGGCTTGTTTGAGTCTTTTACCCCCAAGTTTGTGAAGAAGTATACGGACTTAGCTTCGATCATCACTGCGGCACTCACCCATTACCGTGATGATGTGAAGAATCGAAGGTTCCCCGAAGATATCCACTGCTACAAGATGGCCAAGGGAGAATCAGAGAGACTGCAGGCCATGTTAGGTGACAAATAGGCTGCTATCCTTCTCAGGCAGACATCGTGGGGAAACAAGCGTGAACAAGGAGGGGTTTTATGGATTTGGGACTCCAAGGGCGGTCGGTCCTGATCTTAGCATCAAGTAAGGGATTGGGAAAAGGCATTGCCTCCGCATTCTGCCAAGAACAAGCGCGAGTTATGATTACAAGCCGCGACGAGGAGAATTTGCGCAAGGCTGCGGCGGAGATCAAAGCGGCGACAAACGGCGAGGTGAACTACCACGTCTGCGACATCACCGAGCCAGACCAGATCGCCGAACTCATCCAGAAAACGGTCAGTCTCTACGGAACCATTGATGTGCTGGTCAATAACTCGGGTGGTCCGCAAGCGGGAAGCTTCGATGCATTGAACGACGATGACTGGCATTTTGCCTTTTCACTCAATCTGCTCAGCTACGTCAGAGCAATCCGGGCTGTGCTGCCATATATGCGGAAGCAGAACCGGGGCCATATCGTAAACATCGCATCATCGTCAACGAAAGAACCGATCGATGGCTTGATTCTGTCCAATACGTTTCGCGTGGGCGTCCTGGGTTTAGCGAAGAGCCTGTCCCGCGAGCTGGCTGCAGATAACATACTCATAAACACCGTCGGACCGGGAAGAATTGCCACCGACAGGATCGCGGAACTTGATAAGAAGCGCAGCGAACTGTTGGGGGTTACGAGTGAAGAGGTTAGGCGGCAGTGGGAAAGCCAGATCCCAGTTGGTAGGTATGGAAACGTGGATGAACTTGCCCGCATGGTCGTATTCCTGTGTTCTGCCGCAAACACGTACATCACTGGACAGTGTATACTGGTAGATGGTGGACTTACAAAAGCGTTGTAGAGACATCGGGTAGGAGGCTACCCGTTAGCCGAGTAGCCGACCTCCCACACCACCGTACGTACTGGTCAGTATACGGCGGTTCCAAAGGTTTCACCTTATGCCTTAACCAGTGAGTAGTAGTCAGAGAAACTTAAGTACCCCATTCGCCGGAAACGTTCGTTGGAGAGGGTAACGGTCAGGATTGGGCTGTTGGCGGTGCGCCAAGAGCCCTTCATGGTATTTGCCCACATCCACGCCTGTTCCTCGCTGACACCAACGCGCTTGAGGTTCGCAAAGCGTGTGCGGATCTTCTTCCATCGCTTCTAGGTCACCATGGGAATGCGTCTCCGTGTCCATTCGTCCAGCTGTTTCATGAGTTTCGTCATGTCAGCCAGCTTGGGTCTATGTTAGGATTCGGGACATGATGCTAAGATAGTACTATCTTAGCATCATGTCCCGAATCCTAACATAGACCCAAGCTGGCTGACATGACGAAACTCATGAAACAGCTGGACGAATGGACACGGAGACGCATTCCCATGGTGACCTAGAAGCGATGGAAGAAGATCCGCACACGCTTTGCGAACCTCAAGCGCGTTGGTGTCAGCGAGGAACAGGCGTGGATGTGGGCAAATACCATGAAGGGCTCTTGGCGCACCGCCAACAGCCCAATCCTGACCGTTACCCTCTCCAACGAACGTTTCCGGCGAATGGGGTACTTAAGTTTCTCTGACTACTACTCACTGGTTAAGGCATAAGGTGAAACCTTTGGAACCGCCGTATACTGACCAGTACGTACGGTGGTGTGGGAGGTCGGCTACTCGGCTAACGGGTAGCCTCCTACCCGATGTCTCTACAACGCTTTTGTAAGTCCACCATCTACCAGTATACACTGTCCAGTGATGTACGTGTTTGCGGCAGAACACAGGAATACGACCATGCGGGCAAGTTCATCCACGTTTCCATACCTACCAACTGGGATCTGGCTTTCCCACTGCCGCCTAACCTCTTCACTCGTAACCCCCAACAGTTCGCTGCGCTTCTTATCAAGTTCCGCGATCCTGTCGGTGGCAATTCTTCCCGGTCCGACGGTGTTTATGAGTATGTTATCTGCAGCCAGCTCGCGGGACAGGCTCTTCGCTAAACCCAGGACGCCCACGCGAAACGTATTGGACAGAATCAAGCCATCGATCGGTTCTTTCGTTGACGATGATGCGATGTTTACGATATGGCCCCGGTTCTGCTTCCGCATATATGGCAGCACAGCCCGGATTGCTCTGACGTAGCTGAGCAGATTGAGTGAAAAGGCAAAATGCCAGTCATCGTCGTTCAATGCATCGAAGCTTCCCGCTTGCGGACCACCCGAGTTATTGACCAGCACATCAATGGTTCCGTAGAGACTGACCGTTTTCTGGATGAGTTCGGCGATCTGGTCTGGCTCGGTGATGTCGCAGACGTGGTAGTTCACCTCGCCGTTTGTCGCCGCTTTGATCTCCGCCGCAGCCTTGCGCAAATTCTCCTCGTCGCGGCTTGTAATCATAACTCGCGCTTGTTCTTGGCAGAATGCGGAGGCAATGCCTTTTCCCAATCCCTTACTTGATGCTAAGATCAGGACCGACCGCCCTTGGAGTCCCAAATCCATAAAACCCCTCCTTGTTCACGCTTGTTTCCCCACGATGTCTGCCTGAGAAGGATAGCAGCCTATTTGTCACCTAACATGGCCTGCAGTCTCTCTGATTCTCCCTTGGCCATCTTGTAGCAGTGGATATCTTCGGGGAACCTTCGATTCTTCACATCATCACGGTAATGGGTGAGTGCCGCAGTGATGATCGAAGCTAAGTCCGTATACTTCTTCACAAACTTGGGGGTAAAAGACTCAAACAAGCCCAGCATATCACCGACGATCAAGAGCTGCCCATCTACTCGGTCACCACCCCCGATGCCCAGAACGGGGATGGACAGTCTCGAGCTTATGAGACCTCCCACTTCCGGCGGAACGGCCTCCAAAAGGAGAGCAAAGGCGCCGGCCTTTTCAACTGCCAAAGCATCTTCCAGCAGCTGTAAAGCGCTTTCCGCCGTCCTACCTTGCGCCTTGAATCCACCTAATTGACTGGAACTCTGTGGCGTCAAACCGATATGGCCCATGACTGGAATGCCAGCATCGGAAATGGCCTTGATGCGCTCCACGACGCGCACTCCACCCTCAAGCTTGATCGCATCACAGTTTGTCTTTTTTACCAGCTCCATCGCGCTCAGAACGGCAGCCTCTGAAGATGACTGGTACGAAGCGAAGGGCATATCTCCAACCACAAACGTATTTGGAGCACCTCGCCGCACTGCTTCCGTATGATAAATCATCTGCTCCATAGTCACCGGCAGTGTATTTTCGTAGCCGTAGACTACCATACCAACCGAGTCACCGACCAGTATCATGTCGAGGCCAGCCCGTTCAGCAAAGGTGGCCATGGGGTAATCATAGGCAGTCACGAATGAAATTGGCTCAGCGTTGGCCTTCATCTTGAGGAAGTCCAGTATCGTTTTCTTCTGTGTCACTTGGAATCACTCGCTTCCCGTATGGTTTATAGTGCAGATGTTTCTGCAGCACACGCCGCTGAGTTCTCCGCCGCAGCAGCCGAATATCAAGACATATCTCACACCACAACGCGAGCACTTTTCGCCTCAAAGGAGACGCACACCCGGTCGGAAGCGGAAAACATCCGCGGGGCAGGACTTTGAACCCGCATCGTGGTACCGTTTTCGTCAGAACCAACGCCAACAAAGTACTCCACGATGCTGCCAGTAAAACTCGCTTCCTTTATCACGCCGGCAAAGCAGTTAACATCTCGACCGCTGTCGTTCTCAGATGCGGGGAGTAAAGAGATGACTTCAGGCCGGATCAGCACCGTAACCCTATCGCCAACCCGATTGAGTTGACTGTTTACACACTTCACTTTCCCCCAAGGACAGCGCACGATCAGGAAGCCGTCCTCAACTGCTTCTGCTGTGCCTTCCATGAAATTAGCTAAACCAATGAAGTCAGCGACAAATTTGGTTTTTGGCGCTGCATACAGTGTCTCGGGGTGGCTTTCCTCAACGATCTTTCCATCCTTCATCACCGCCACCCGATCAGATAGCACCAAAGCTTCCTCCTGGTTGTGGGTGACATACACCACAGTAATACCGGTCCTCTCCAAGATGCGCCTCATTTCAAACCGCATTGCCTCCCGCAGTTTCGCATCGAGGTTACTGAGGGGCTCATCGAGGAGCAGAACCTCTGGTTCATACACCAGCGCACGGGCCAAGGCAACCCTCTGCTGCTGTCCGCCACTTAGCTGGCTGGGGTACTTCGCTTCTTGGCCGACGAGACCAACTGTTTGGAAGATCTTAGCCACCCTTTCCTTGATCTCGGTTTGCGGTACTTTCCTCAACCTCAACCCATAGGCAACGTTATCATAGACGGTCATATGCGGCCACACGGCATAGGTCTGAAAGACCATTCCCATCGCCCGTCTTTCCGGAGGCAGAACAAAAGAACTACTGGAGATGGGAGCGCCATCTAGGAGTATCTCGCCTGCATCAGGCTTTTCAAAGCCGGCAATCAAGCGCAGGGTTGTGGTCTTGCCACAACCACTCGGTCCCAAGAGAGATACAAATTCGCCTTCGCCAATTTCCAGGCTTACATCGTTTACGGCAGTGAACGAACCGAAGCGCTTGGTTATCTCAAGCAACTGCAGTTTCTTCGTCATGCTCAGCAACCTCCCGATCCGACAACTTTCATGAACGATTTCCCAAGAACCACTACGCCGATCCCCATAATGACTGCAACCATCAGCATAGACAAAATCGCCATGGCACATGCTGCTTGGTATCCACCGCCGCCATCCCACACATCCATGATTGCTGTAGAGATCGTATCAGTCCCGATATGCCGCAGAATGATGCTGGCACTCAATTCAGTGAGCGACTGGAGGTAGACCAAAATCCAACCAGCCGTGAGTCCAGATTTGACGAGGGGGAAGGTTATCGTCCTTGTGACACCGCCCCAAGTGGCTCCCGCCGACCGACCGGCTTCCTCCAGGTCAGAGCTGATCTGCATCATCGAAGTCTGAACCGGCCGCAGTGCCACGGGATAAAACCGAATAACATAGCAGACCAGCAGGATTGTCAAGGTACCATAGAGCTGGAGATTTCTGAAGGGTTGATTGGTAAACGTCATGATCAGAGCAACCGCCAGCGCGGTACCAGAAATCCCCAAGGGAATAACGGAAATGTAATCGATCATTGAACTAGTCCTGGTGCGCTGCCGCACAGTAATATACCCGATCACGATCGTGAGCAGGACACTGATGGTAGCGGCTCCCATGCTGAGGAGAATGCTGTTTCGAAAAGCATTGATGGCAAACCTATCCCGAAAGACATAGAGGTAGTTGGCCACTGTCCAATTGCCCGCGGTGAATCCATAGCCCATGGTCCTAAAGAAAGAGACAAGCAGCAGGGTACCAATGGGGAGCACGGCAGCCAGCAAACCATATAGGATTGCCGCAAAACCTAAGATGTATTTCGCCCTGCCTGTTGTAAACAATCCGGGCCTGTAGCCCCGGCCAGTAACGGTGGCAAAACTACCCTTGCTGATGCTGCGGCGGTAAAGCAGCAGAACGACTAATGATACCAGTGTCAATACAACCGAGATCGAAGCCGCTTCGGGGAAATTTCCCCTGACCATTGCTTCTCGAATCCGCAGGGTTAGAATGGAGTATCCCAGCATATGCGGAGACCCGTATGCGGCCAAAGCAGTGGAAACCGAAACGAGGGCGGCTCCGAAAATGGCATTCCGGATCAAGGGGAGGGTGACTGTGCGCAGCACTCGCGCTCTGCTGGCACCAGTTATGGCCGCTACTTCTTCTAACTCGGGTGGGAGCCGCTCGAACGCAGCTGCGGCCATCAAATAAGTCATGGCTATAGAGCGGGGGCTGCCCAGCAGCAGTACACCTGGCAGACTATAGACGTTAAAAGGCCCACGAAAACCCCTCAGGCCGAGCAGCTTCCTCAGAGCGACATTGATAAAACCAGCATTGGGTCCGAGTAACGTGACATAAGCCATCGTTAAGAGAAACGGCGGTGTAATAACAGAGACCAAAACTGTAAGTCTCACCGCGGCCTTAGCCAGGGGAGAGATGTCTGTTCTTTCCACCAAGAAGGCCAGCGGCACACCGACACACAGACTGATCAGTGTAACCCCGACTACATAGATTACGGTGTTGACGATAGATTCCCGTGCTCGCGATGTTGTGAGGGCATTGATGGCTGGAGCTAGACTGATGCTTTCCCCGCTGAACATGGCCTCATAGGCCAGATAGGCTGTGGGGATAATGATCATTCCCGCAACAAGCAGGATGGTCATTAACCACAGCAGCTGAGCCGGGTTGCTCATCACTTGCTCGTAAAGCGAGAACCTCTTCCTGCTGAGTGCGGCTTCTGGCAGCGGCGCTTCCATGACGAGATTACCTCCCCCGTATCAGATTGAACTGGGCTTGGCGGGCCCATCAGGACCCGCCAGACCTGTCGGCTTCAGTCACACTAGTCCATCAGTTCGGTGAAGCGCTGGATCGTCTCTTGCCGGACTTCCTCAGGGATGGCGATACTGATGATGTCAATATCACTGATCCGTTTCCCATCAGGGGTCACCCAGTCCACATCATAGCGCGCCGGCACGGTGCCCCAATTGCTCATCAGGAACTCTTGGCCTTCTGTCGATGCAAGAAGTTCATGCAGCTTCTTGGCATTCTCAATGTTGCGGGCGTTTTTCACGATACCAGCGGTGTTCGGCACGGCGGCATTACCTTCGGCCGGCCAAACGATACCGATCGGTTCGCCTCGATTGATCGCGGCGATTGTCTGGGAAATTGGCATTTCAGAGCCGATCAGTACCTCGCCCGAGGCCACTAAGTCCATCAGGCCTCTATGCCCGGAGGCGAGTCGTGGATTCAGCTTCGCCATTTCTGCGATGAAGTTCCAGCCGAAGGGCTCGCCAATGCGCTCCTCCAGATAATACGTCCACAGGCGGATGGGCGTTTGAACACCGGCAGCCGTACGCGGATCGACAATCCCGATGGCGTCCTTCCACTTTGGATCGAGCAGATCCGCCCAGGTTTTGGGAGCTTCTTCGGGAGAAACGAAGCGAGTGTTGTAGACGATCACGTATGGTCCGTTGTCGATCGCGAACCAGTACCCTTCAGGATCGTAGAAGCCCGGACTCATATACTGCATACCCTCGGGTACGTAAGGCTCAATATACCCGTTCTCGATATAGCCCACCATGTAATCGAAGTCCGAGAAGATGTAGTCGGCAGTGGAAATTCCTTGGGCCATTTCCCGGTTGAAGATCGTGGCCAATTCAGCTCCCGCCGCCCGCAAGTAGGTCATTTCTACGTCCGGATACTTTTCCTCGAAAAACGCTTTCAGTTGGTCCATGTAGTCCCTGGGCCAATTGGAGTACACAACAAGTTCCGAAGCAATGGCACTGAAAGATGCGAGAATCACCAAAGCAAATGACAGCACGACTGTGAAAATCCGCTTGCGCATGTGTTGGTTTACTCCTTTCATTTAGTGTTGCAGGCACAATGCTGCAGCCAAACCATAACTTGTACTCGGTGTACTAGACAGTATATCTGGATCGATCACCCCCCAAGGTGGAAGAGAGTGCGAGGTAGGAGATGCTACAGTCGTATTTCCAACTCTCTCAATACATCCTCATCGATTTCTACGCCATTTCCAGGCCCCTGCGGCACGTTTATCAGCCCATTCTCGTCTGCATTCAGGATATGGGCGTTATTCATGTAGCTCGCGTACATAAACTGCCGCGGATCCTCTGCTTCCAAAGAAATGGGAAACTCGACCCAACCTCCGCTCGGGGCGGAGGCGACAACGTGAAGAGTACCGCAGAACTTGATGCCTCCACCAAAGGCATGTGGTATGAACATCTTGTTCCAGATATCGCACAACAAGCTCACCTGTTTTGACTGGCTGATTCCGCCGCAATAACAGATCCGCGGCTGATAGATCTCCAAGGCGTTCTTCTCGAGATAGTGCTTCATCCGGAAGACGCCGATCTCGGTTTGAAAGCCACTGATGGGGGTCTTAAAGCGCCTGTTCAACTCGGCGAGGCCCTCGACGTCTGTGTGGGGTACTGGCTCTTCCAGCCAGAAGATATCGCACTCGTCGCAGACTTCTGCCACCTGCATCGCATCAACCAGATTCTCATAGTACCCGTTAGCATCTACGGCGATCTTGATTCGACCTTCCGCCGCCTCTGTTACAGTACGGATGAACTGGCGGTCATTCTCGACGCCGTGGCCGATCCCCAGTTTGGTGGCCTTAAAGCCCAGGTCAGCATAGCGCTTAACGTTGGAGATTATCTGCTCAGGTGCTTTCTTGCCCGGGCTGCAGGCATAGGCATGGATTTTATCCCGGACTTTACCGCCCAGCAGCTCGTAAATGGGGACCCCCAGCCACCTGCCCTTTAGGTCCCACAGGGCTTGGTCAATGGCACTGAATGGGTTCATCAACCCTTGGCCTTTAGCGTAATTCCAGAGTTTCTTCCACAGATAAGTGATTTCTCTGGGATCCTCACCCACCAAGAGCGGCTTAAAGACGCGTTCGATGGCCCGCGCGTTGACAGTTTCCTGTTCTTCTCCAAACCCAAACCAGGTTTCGCCCCTGCCGATCAATCCTTCATCGGTTTCGATCTCCACGATCGTGGAACAGTAACTCACATCCCACGTCAAGCCCCCTCCGATGCGGAGCGGACGGACTGTACCTCTGACTGTGCGACCTCGAACATCAGCGATCTTCATTGTGTATTCCCTCCCGAATTAGCTCTTTGTAACGCGAACAGCCGATTTGTTTTGAGATCTCTTCTGCCGTCTGCAGACCAAGAGGCGCGAAGTCAACCAAATCATCACGACTCAAACGGTGAGCAGGCCCGGATATACTGACGGCCGCTACAACCTGGGAATTGTCGAAAATCGGGAAGGCGATGCATCGCAGCGATTCGTCCAGCTCACGGTCATCGATCGCGTAACCACAGCGGCGAATTCTGGTCAGTTCAGCCCGTAGGCTCTCGATTGGCACGGACCAGCGCTTGCCAATTTGCTGGAGATGCGTCTCTCTCGCATCCGCCGGCAAGTACGCCAAGATCGCCTTTCCCAGCGCAGTACAGTACGAGGGCACCGAAAACCCAATGGGATAGTCCACTCTAAGCAGCCGGTTGTTGACAACTTTATCGATGTATACAACCTGGCTTGCTTCGTTGAGAATTCCCAAATTGACCGTTTCATTGAGGGTTTCCCCAAGTGATTCCAGAAGTCCACGGGAAATCGAGCCAAATCCCAGCTGGTTCTTGGCATTCAGCCCCAATTCGAGCAAGAGAGAGCTTAACACGTACTTCCCGTCCCTACACTCAATCAAACCTGCTGCTTCGAGGGTGTAGATCAGTCGGAATGCCGTTGCCTTCGGAAAGGGGCTCTGTTCCAAGAGTTCTGTGAACGTTGCCGGGCTATTGGACGCCACCAGCTTCAGCATCTGCACAGCCTTCATGACCGACTTGATCGCGTAATCGTTTCCGTTTTCCTGCATCTCGACCCGCCTTTGTTTCACAATACGAAACTTAGTTTCACACTATTAATACTCTGTTTCGCTGCATGCGTAGGTTTTCCTCCACGAAACTCCATCTTTTTTTAAAATTTCTCTTTTTGCCTCAGAACGATAAGCTGGACTTCTTCGTTGTTGTTTGTAACAATTTAACTTGATTTACCACTTGGCAAGGCCTCACCCAGTCCAAACTGGTCCCGGTTCTGCAGTCCGAGCAGGAAACTGTCGCATAGGCAAGGAACTCAAATACGATGGTCTCACAGCTGATTGGAGGAACAAACGCGATGTATCGCAGATTTGACGTAAGTAGAATAAAGCTGAAGCCGCTAGGAGAGCGTAAGCACGATACGCTGCTGGAAGATATCAAGCCCCTTGGCTGCAGCAGCCCTATGGAAAATGCAGACCTGGATAAGCTTGCAGGGCATATAGCTGAGGCAAGAAGGCGGGGTTCTGCCGTTATTGTCTTGATGGGTGCGCATGTGATCAAAGTGGGGATGAGCCGCTTTATAATCGATCTTATGGAGAGAGGGTTTATCACCCACCTGGGCCTAAACGGCGCGGGTGTCATTCATGACTTTGAGCTTGCTTTAGTGGGCGGCACGTCCGAGAGCGTGCAGCGTTATATCAGCGAGGGTCAATTTGGTCTCTGGCAGGAGACAGGCCGGATCAACGACATAGTTAAGGAAGGGGTCACTCAAGGTTTAGGGATCGGGGAAGCGGTGGGTAAAGCCATCTACGAAGAAGAGTTTCCCCACAAAGATGTCAGTCTGCTGGCGGCGGGCTATCGCTTGCGTGTCCCTGTCACCGCGCATATTTCCATCGGGCAGGATATTATCCACGCCCACCCCAATTTCGATGGGGCGAGTTTTGGGGCAGGCAGTCATACAGATTTCTTGGTTTTCGCGGAGAGCGTGCGCAATCTCGAAGGAGGCGTCATGCTTAATATTGGCACCGCGGTGATGGGCCCCGAAGTCTACCTCAAGGCCTTGTCCATGGCCCGCAATGTCGCGCATCAGGAAGGCAAGCAGATCTACCGGTTCACAACCGCCGTTTTTGATATGCAGCCTATAAAGTCTAGGGATTATCATTCTGAGCCCAGCAAAGATCAGCCTGAGTATTACCACCGCTTTTGGAAGACGATCTTGGTGCGAACAGTCCGCGACGGCGGTACCAGTTACTACATCGAAGGCGATCACCGCGATACCATCTCTAATCTTTGGGACAGGTTGGTAAATCGAGCGTAGACTGCAGATACGGCGCAGGAGGGTGCTAGTTTGATGGATACGATGCAGCTGGAACAGATCCTAAAGCAGGCCGAGAAACTCAAGATTATGGTGGTGGGCGATTATTTCCTCGACCACTACTTGTTCATAGATCCGACCAAAGAAGAGTTCTCCCGGGAGACTGGGAAGCGGGTTTATCAGGTTGTGCAGGTAGAATCAAGCCCGGGCGCGGCCGGTTCTGTCGTGAGTAAACTCAGCGCCTTAGGTGTGCCGGACATCATCGCGGTCGGCGCGATTGGCCGTGATACCTACGGATTCGAGCTGAAGAGGCTGCTCCAAGCAGAAGGCGCAGACATCTCCAACTTACTGGAAAGCCATGACCGTGTCACGCCGACATATATCAAACCGACACTGAGGTTTGAGGTGTACAACGAAGAACTCAACCGCTTGGATATCAAGAACTGGTCGGAAACGCCGCGCGAACTGGAGGATCGCTTTATCTCCACAATCAAGGAACAAGGTCCAACGTGCGATGCTGTGATCGTCATTGACCAAGTGGACGAACCAGAGTGCGGCGTCATCACCAGCCGGGTGCGGCGTGCCCTCAGAGAACTGGGCGAGCAGCATCCCCAGCTCATTATCCTGGTGGATTCGCGAAGTCGCATTCACGAGTTCTCTCAAGTTATGATCAAGCCCAACGAGTTTGAGGCCGGTAAGGCTCTGGGACTAGACGGTCCAATCGACGATCCTGCGCGGGCCGCTCGCACCCTATTTCAGCAGACTCTCAGGCCCGTGTTCTTAACGTGCGGCGAAAACGGGCAGTGGGTGTACGACGGAACTCAGGCGGTGCATGCTCCTGCCCTGCGGGTCGAAGGGCCGATTGACATTGTGGGGGCCGGAGACAGCACAAGCGCAGGTATAGTTGTCGCGCTCGCCTCGGGGGCTGCGCCTCAGGACGCAGCATTCTTTGGCAACTTGGTTGCGTCCATCACAATTACAAAGCTCGGCACCACCGGCACCGCCAGTCCCCAGGAGATCCGGGCCCGGTTTGATGAGTATTCCGGCAAGAGCAGTGACGATACGAACGCAGAGTGACAGCCAGGCACAAAACGAGCAGTGCCTTGATGAAGTAAGTAAGGAGATAGCTGATGCAATCCATAGAATGGCGGAGCAGCAATGTGCGCAGAGATTTCAAAGCAGCCCTGTTCGACTTTGACGGCACCATCTCCCTGATCAGGGAGGGATGGCAGCCCATTATGTATTCTTATTTTACAAAAGTGTTATCCGAGGTTTCACCGAATGAGCCCATCGCAAGCCTTGAGACACTGGTAAGGGAGTTTGTGGATGACTTAACTGGCAAGCAGACCATCTACCAGTGCATCAGGCTGGCTGAAGAAGTGGAAAGGCGCGGGGTGAAGCCTGAGGATCCTTTCGTATATAAGGATGAATATAACCGGCGGCTGCTTAGGCACATTTCTCACCGCGTCCAGGCCTTGCAGTCCGGCGAAGCCGATCCAGAGGAGTATCTCGTTCCAGGCAGCGTTGAGCTGCTGAAGGACCTGCGCCAGCGAGGCTTAACCTTGTATCTGGCCAGCGGTACGGACCACGAGTACGTGCTGGAAGAGGCAGCAGCCCTCGGTGTCGGAGAGTATTTCAACGGTGGAATCTACGGTGCCGTCCGTGATTTCAAGAGCTTTTCCAAAGAACAAGTGATCCGCGACTTGGTCCTGCCGAAAATCGAGTCTGGAGAAGCACTGCTTGGCTTCGGCGATGGATTCGTGGAGATTGAGAATGTCAAGGCAGTCGGCGGGATCGCTGTTGGTGTAGCTTCCAATGAGAAGGACAGGCAGGGTATCGATCCCTGGAAGCGCGACAGGTTAATTAAGGCTGGGGCGGACGTTATTATCGGCGACTACCGGTCACGGGAAGCGCTGCTTAGGGAGTTATTCTGAAACCTAAACGCAACTTCTCTGCACCAATGGAGATAGGTCTGATTACCCCTCAACGGGCTGAGTAGTGTCGAGTGGACCGTTCCGGGTCTGTGTCTAAGGCGCTGAGGGACTGTGTCTGTCCTGCTGAGATAGAATGACTAAATCCTTGTTGGGTGTAGGTGATATGGACAAGCGGAAACTGGTACAGCAGCTTCGGCTGACTAGGCAGCGCATTACCCGGCTTGAAGCAGAGCTGTCTCGCGAGAAAC
>JAAYMI010000081.1 GCA_012521465.1 Bacillota bacterium
CAGGAAAAGAGGTACCATGAATCTAGTTATCCACATTCTCAGCAGCACTGTCGTACCACTGTTCGTGCTCATCCTCTTAGGGGCAGCGCTGGGTCTAAAATACCAGATCAACCTGTCCTCCTTGAGCAAGCTGTATTTTAACGTCTTCATGCCCGGCTTTTTGTTTGTCAATCTCTACCAGGCACAGATCACCCGGGAAATGATGTGGGCGTTTCTGTTTGCAGCCCTCCTAGGCGCAGCAAACTTCGCGCTTGGCACTGCCGCCGGCCACTGGCGGGGACTCAGCCGGAGCAAACTGGGACCCTTCACCAATGCGGTGATGTTTTATAACTCAGGCAACATGGGCCTGCCCCTGATTACGCTGGTCTTTGCGGGCAGTCCCCTGCAGGCCGCGGCGGTGACAGCCCAGATCATGGTGATGCTCTTCCAGAATACAGGGGTTATTGCGCTGGGATCCTTGAATGCAGCCCGATCTAGTTCTCCGGACTGGCGTGTCCTCACCCGGCGGATTCTCTCCATGCCCAGCATCTGGATCCTGCCTGTGACAATACTTGCCAGGCTGCTGCCTGTAGACCTGACCCAAATCCCCCTGCTGTGGGCGCCGGCTAGCTATGCCAAGGATGCACTGGTCGCGACTGCCCTTGTTTCCTTGGGTGTTCAGCTCAGCAGGAACCTATCGTCCATCAAGGATCCCGATGTTTACCTGGCCGTGGCGCTTCGCCTTGCCGTTAGTCCCATGCTGGCTTGGCTTCTGATCAAGCTTATGGGCTTTTCTGGTGCTGTTGCGCAAACGCTGCTCATTTCCTCAGCTGCCCCCAGCGCAGTGAACACAGCCCTTGTGGCGGCAGAATTTGACAGCGAAGCTGGCTTTGCCGGCCAGACAGTGTTGGCCACAACTCTCCTCAGCGCTTTCACTCTAGCTGTGGTGATTTACCTCGCGAAGATCCTCTTTCCAGTGTAGCAGCTTGCACCCAGTGGCAATACTACAAGCGGGAGTGATGGCCAATGGCACGTCGGCGTGGAATCATGTCTGACCGCTTGAAGTACGAACTCGCTGCGGAACTGGGATTCTACCACAAGGTACAAGACGGAGATTGGGGAAACATCACGACCAGGGAAGCTGGCTCGCTGGTGAAGGCTGCCATCGCTCGCGCAGAACGCATGCTGGCAGACCATGGCCAGCTGAGCCAGGGACGCGGCAAGGGACTCTAGTGCGAGTCCCTTGTCTTTTGTGTGTACTATTCATATTGCTGCGTTTGATCCTGTCTGGGGTCAAAGGCATCCCGCAGGCCGTCACCGACGAAGTTAATGCTCAGCACCACCACGAATACCGCTAGTCCCGGTGGAATCCACATCCAGGGCATCCCGGCCAGGATGTGCAGGGGCCGGGCCCGGTTGAGCATGTTGCCCCATGATGGAGCCGGTGGTGGCACCCCAAGGCCCAAGAAACTCAGCCCCGCTTCCGACAAGATCGCGGATGCCACGCCGAGGGTTGCAGAAACCAAGAGGGGTGAAAAGGCATTGGGCAGAATATGCCGGAACATGATCCGCCGGGGGTTTGCCCCCAGAGCCGTGGCCGCCGCCACAAAGTCTGTGGTCTTCAGTTTGAGAAACTCTGCCCGCAAGAGCCTGGCCGGACCCGGCCAGCTGAGAATCCCGAGAATCATCATGGTGTTGTAGATCGACGGCCCAAAAATCGCGGAAATGGTGATGGCCAGAATCAGGAACGGAAAGCTGTAGAAAATATCTGCCAGGCGCATAATGACCGTATCGATGGCCCCGCCAAAATAGCCCGCGATAGCGCCAAGGATCAGGCCGATGGTCAACGAGATCCCCACCGACACTAACCCCACCGAAAGCGAGATCCGGCCTCCATACAGCAGTCGGGACAGAATGTCGCGCCCCATGTCATCTGTACCGAAGGGGTGTTCCCGAGAAGGCGGCTTGTTGCGGTTGCGCAGATTGGCACGGTTGGGATCGTGAGGAGCCAACAGCGGCGCAAAAATGGCTGACAAGATAAACAGCACCAAGATGCAGAGGCCAGTCAGAGCTAGTTTATTGCGGCGGAACCGCCGCCAGAACTTGTCCATTGCTTCCCTCCTCACTCATACCTGATGCGCGGATCGGCAATGGCATAGGAAATATCCGCAACCAGGTTGCCCAGGAAAATCAGGACAGCAAACATGAGGTTGATTCCCATAATGACTGGGTAATTCCGCTCGTTCACTGCTTGAATGGCCAGCGATCCCAGACCAGGCCAGGCAAAGATGTTCTCCACAATCACTGCCCCCGAAAAAATGAAAGGAATCGTAAAACCCATCAGGGTCAAGATGGGCAGCAGTGCGTTGCGCAATGCATGTTTATACACTACCACATTCTCTGTGAGGCCCTTTGCCCGAGCCGTACGCAGGAAGTCCTGGCCCTTCACCTCCAGGAGGCTGGAACGCATGTACCGGGCGATGCCTGCAATATCACTCAAACCGAGGGTTATGCCAGGCAAGAGCAGGTACTTTACATAACCAAGCAGCGTGCGGGCCTCGCCAGCCATAAAGAAGCCGCCCGCGGGCAGGAGGTTGAGCCTCAAGGCAAAGACGTATAATAATAGAAGTCCAAAAAAGAAACTGGGTATGGATATCCCCACAAAAGCCAGAAAGGTGACGGTATAGTCCAAAACCGAGTACTGATACCGTGCAGATAGGATGCCAACTGGAATCCCGATCAGCCACGCCAGAATAATGGATGAGAGGGACAGGAGGATTGTCGCGGGCATGCGCTCCATAATCAGTTCCGCCACTGGTCTGCGTGATGAGTCGAACGACAGACCTAGATCTCCCCTCAGCACCCTCCCCAGCCATTTCAGGTACTGCACAGGAAAGGAATCGTTCAGTCCGAGCTGTGCCTCGCGCCGAGCGATAGTCTCCTCATCAATATTAGGCACTCCCCGCAGATGGGTTACGGGGCTGCCGGGGGCAATCGTGATCACCAGATAAAGCAAGAACGTGAAGCCCAACAGCACTGGAATGCCCTGGACCACAATCCGTCTAATGATATAGCGCCACATTCAATCACCTCAAATAGAGTAAGCAAAGGGGGCGCAGCCCAAGAGCGGCTGCGGCCCCACTTCGCCTTTAGTCGAGCCTTTAATCAGCAAGCCAGATTGTGCTGAGTCTCTCCAAGCTAGCCAGTGGACCAAGCGGACCTGGTTCGGTATCAATGCCCTGTACCCTTTCATTCACCGCAGCAATGGTCACGCCGTAGGACAGGAACATGGTGGGCAGCTCATAGTTGATCAAGCGCTGCCATTCGGCGTAGATCTCTTTGCGCTTCTCAAGATCTGTTTCTCTGCGGCCCATCTCAATGAGCTCGTCGGAGCGCTCATTGAAGAAGCCAGGATCGTTCCAGGGCGAGGTGGAGTGCCAGATGCCGTGCGGGTCAGGATCGACCGACAGGCTCCAGGCCATGGTGAAGGTATCGAATTCACGGGCATCAACGCGGTCAACGGCAGCACTGAACTCCATAAATACTAAGTTGACCTTAATGCCGATGTCCTCCATATTTTGCTGGAAGAGCAGAGCCATCTGCTCCGTGACACGGCTGCCCTCTGGTACCAGGAATTCAAACTCAAGGCGCATGTCGTCCTTTTCGAGGACACCGTCGGGACCTGGCTTCCAACCAGCTTCAGCCAGCATCTGGGCAGCCAGCTCCGGATTATACGGATACTCGTTGATGCCTTCATCGGTGAAGGCCCAGGAAGCCATGGGGATAGGCGCATTGGCCACGATGCCGAAGCCTTCCCGGAGAACTTCTACATAGGTCTCGCGGTCAAAACCGTAGGTGATGGCTTGACGCACAACCGGATCGGCAAAGCGCGGCTGGCGCATGTTGAAGCAGATATAGTTGTAGCTCAAGGCCTCATAGACATACAGGTCGACACCAGGGATACCGCTCACTTCGGCATAGTTGTCCGGTGAGATCTCGGCATAGTCTACCCGCTGCTGCCGGATATAGATGGGCAGCGCATCGAGAGCTACACGCTGGAAGACGAGCGTATCGATGTTCGGACGTCCAAAGAAATAGTCGTCGTTCGCTTCCAGAATCACATGCTGGTCGGTGAGGAACTCTACAAACTTAAATGGCCCGCTGCCAATGGGATGGCGGTTAAAGTCTGCCCTCTCCAGCTCGCCCACGGGAATATCTTCCAGTAGATGGCTGGGCAGAATGCCATAGGTAAACTGAGTCACGAATGGCGCATAGGGTTCGGTAGTGGTAAACTTGATTGTATAATCATCGATCACTTCGATGCCTGGTACGGTGTTGGAGAGCCCATTGTGATAGTCCTCAGCACCCACCAAAAGCTTGAAGTTGCCGTACCGCACGCCGGTGTATTCTGGATGGAGTATGGTTTTGTAGGTATACTCCACGTCGTGAGCAGTGAGCTCCACGCCATCGTGGAACTTAACCCCTTCATGCAGGTAGAAGGTGATAGACAATCCGTCATCCGAGATCTCCCAATACTTGGCCACTTTGGGCTGAGGCTGGAGCTGCTCATCGATGTAGATCAGCCCATCATACACCATGGAAATAATATACGAGTCATACGTCTCAGTGTTCAAAATGGGGTTAAACATGCCCCGGGGGTTGGTGGTCAAAGCGTAACGGAACACACCACCCTGCTTGGGTTCCTGAGCAGCAGCAGCCGCACTCAGGAGCAGACAGACAATGACTACAGCCAACATCATTCTTCTCATAAAATACCCTCCTTTTTCTTTTCGCGGCCCTTGGTAATCTCGGACGCAAATGACTATTAGGGGGTTATTCTGCATGAATATGCGTAATCCTTGTTTAATCTGTTAGTTTACACATTGTTTTCGTTGGCTTAAACTCATAATCCCCGCAGGTTCTCTGTGCCGAAAACCGCGATCTGCCTTGCTACGACCGTCTTCATCCGCGCTTTAGCAGAGGCGATCAGGTCCGGGTAGCCCACTGGCCTGCCCCGACTGAGCAGTTCCCGCACCGCCTCAACTCCGGCCAGGGAATTCTCCGTAAAGAAGTTGACCTTCGTGATCCCGCGGGCAATCGCCTGGCGGAAGTCATGTTCTTTCAGGCCCGAACCACCGTGCAGCACCAGAGGAACTGCCGTCTGACTGCGGATCTCTGCCAAAAGCTCCAACTCCAGCCGCGGCTCACCCCTATAGGGGCCGTGCACAGTACCGATGGACACAGCAAGGGCATCGACGCGCGTTTCCTCCACAAACTGCGCGGCCTGTTTCGGATCAGTGAAGTTGGCAGGATCGGCTTCTGTACCTTCGGTAAGGTTCCCTTCACCTCCACCCACATGGCCCAATTCTGCTTCCACGCTGGCACCAAGGGTGTGGGCCGCTTTCACGACCTCCTTTGTCAACGCTGCGTTTTCCGCATAGGGCAGCGCTGAACCGTCAATCATCACGGAGGAAAAACCAAGCTCCAGTCCAGATCGGATCACGGTCAAGCTCGTTCCGTGATCGAGGTGGATCACTACAGGAATTGGCAGTTCCGCCGCTCTTTCCCTGAGATAGCGTACAAAGCCCGGCACATCAAGGTAGCGAAAGTGTGCCTCTGCCACGCTTACGATCACGGGCACTTGCATTTCGGCGCTGGCTTCCAATATGGCCTCGGCCATACTGTAGTCGGCCGCATTAAACGATCCCACAGCACAGCCTTGTGCTTGGGCCTGGGGTAGAATATCCCTTAGAGTAGCAATGGCCATTTCTGCATCATCCTTCCATATCCCGTGGTCCAACTAACAGCTGCTTTTTACCAGTCTGCCAACCCGAGCTCTGCAGAGCCACCGGTCGCCGAGGCCAGCCTGCCTCGATGCGCCCTTCTACCTGACCCAGATGGGGGATCCCCGCTGTGGCCGAGAGGGCTTCTACGCAGTGGGCACCCACCGCTACAGCCAAAGTGAGCGTTTCCTCCGGTCCCCTGCCTTCGGCAAGCGCTGCTAAGAAGCCAGCAATGGTTGCATCACCTGCTCCCGTTGTGCCCTGCACATCCACACGAAAACAGGGCGCCATGAGCTGGCGTTCTGCCCAGCCCTGCCCAAACAGCGCCCCGGCGCGAGGACTGGTTTCCAGGTAGAGACCCTGATCGCCCAGCTTGATTCCTACCACTGCCGTTCCCATCTCCAGAACAGCGGCCGCCGCTTCCTCCACAGCCGCCAAGTTGGTGGCAGCTCGAGAACGCCCCAGCATGTACATAAGCTCATCTATGCTGGGAAGGAACACATCTACATAGGGCAGCACCGCCCTGAGGATTTCCCGCCAAGGGGCTCTGCCTGCCGGTGAGTTTGGATCGGGCATGGCCATGTCCAGACTCGTGACCATGCCCGCAGATTTAGCCTTCTGGAAAAGCTCCACCAGCAGGGAGCCGCGTTCTTTATACATCTGCGCCATCAGCGGCGGATAGCCAAAATGGAACAGTCCCTGGGGCAGCGCCGAGAAATCCACATCATCTGGGGAAAACTGATCATTGGTCCCAGGATAGTGCAGAAATGCCCGATCCGATTCGGGTGGATTCAGGACGATGGTGTAGGAGGTGGTGGCGCCGGGGCACACCACAAGATGCTGCGCCGCTACCCCCTCCTCCGCGTAGATCCGCCGCACTATTTCACCCAAGTGATCATCGCCGACCCGGCCTATGAGGATGGGGCTCAGCCCAAGTCTCTTCAGGGAGATACCGGTGTTGGATACAGCCCCACCTGTGGCAAACGCCACACCGTCCAAGACCACAAGCTTGCCGGGCTGAATGGCCTCCAAACTTCCCGTTCCCCATTTGGGAATGATATCCAAGCACAGATGGCCCGCCGTCACAATTTCCATGGTTCAAACCTCTCTCTCCAGCCGCTACTGCACCGAATTGGGTCGCGTGAAGGGATTAAACTTCTGATATCCTTCCACATTCACCCGCCAGGTGCGGCGAGCCCAGTATACGTTCAGTTCCGAAAGGAGCTTGCGATCGGCG
>JAAYMI010000082.1 GCA_012521465.1 Bacillota bacterium
GCCATTCAAATTCCTCCTCTTAGAATTCTGGTTTGTCCAACTTCTATTCTAACTGAGGAATTTGTTAATGGCTCTCCTATTTTTTCAGAAAACCATTTTTACACCATTATACGGACTCAACTGTCTCAACCTACTAAACGTTGACACTTACATTAAGAGGTGTTATAATGTCTTACAAGATAACATGATGACTTGACTTAAGTTGATTTAGTGTTATTGCGCCCTCAGATCTTGGAAAGATGAGATGCCTTGAACTAATCAGAGTTCGAGGTTAGAGGGAGAATCTGTCCAAAGATATTTTTCGTTTTTTAGATAGTGCCAACATTCACGATGTACTACATGCTTCTACAGAACGCACTCACTGTGGCGGTATTCGATGAGAGCTTTTCTATCTAGCGGGACTAACAGGTCGGAAGTATGATGCAGAGACGGGCCAAAACTTCACTGGCAACAGTTGGAAAGGAGATATCTCTATGCGCTACATGATCGGAGTAGATGTAGGCGGGACTTTCACCGACTTCTCGGTGTTTGATTCCACTACGAAGAAGTTAACTCACTATAAGCGCAGTTCTACTCCTGAAGACCCTTCGTTGGCCATCATGGAAGGCATGTATCAGATCCTGGAAGAACAGGACATTCGCCCGGAAGACGTGTTTTACTTGGCTCACGGCACCACAGTGGCCACAAATGCGCTCATCCAGGGTCGCGGCGCGAAAACAGCCTTGGTCACCACCAAGGGGTTTAAGGATCTCATGGAGATTGGTTGGCAAAGGCGGCCGTCCTTGTATGATCTGCACAAGCAGAAACCCCAGTCCATGTTGGCCTTGGGCCAGCGCTATGAGGTCAATGAACGGATCCGCCATGATGGAAGCGTGAAGCTCCCCCTTGACGAAGAGGAAGTGCGGAGCATTGCCCAAGCCCTGAAAAGGGCCAGAGTTGAATCTGTCGCGGTCTGTACACTCTTCTCCTTTCTCAATCCTGTACACGAACGGCGGATCAAGGAGATCATTTTGGAAGAATGCCCCGAGGTTTACGTCACAGCATCCCACGAGCTAATACCTGAGTTTCGCGAATACTCTCGCATGAGCACCACAGTTCTCAACGCCTTCTTAGGGCCCGTCATGAAGCAGTACGTGCGCAATTTCGAACACAAAGTATCCGCGGTCGGCATCCAGGTAGCTCCCTATGTTACCCAGTCCAACGGCTCCATCATCTCCATCAGCGAGACTATTGATTGCCCCATTAAGACTGCTGTATCCGGTCCTAGCGCCGGCGTCATCGGGGCGATTTACATAGGGAAACAGTGCGAGACAGAACAGTTGATTACGTTTGATATGGGCGGCACTAGTGCGGATGTCTGCTTAATTGATAATGGTGAGGCGAAGCTCTCCAATGAGCGCCTCATCGAAGGCCATCCTGTGCGAATTCCCATGATCGACATCATCACCGTTGGTGCGGGTGGTGGCTCCATCGCCTTCATCGACAGTGGCGGAGCACTGAAGGTGGGACCCATCAGCGCGGGGGCTCGACCTGGGCCAGCCTGTTACATGCTGGGTGGAGAAGACCCCACCGTTACCGATGCCAACCTCATCCTGGGCAAGCTCAACCCCAGGAGAATATTGGGGGGGACGATGGATGTGGACCGCGGTCTGGCGGAAGCGGCCATTAGGGACAAGATCTGTGCCAACTCCAGCCTGACCATAAATGAGGCGGCCAATGGCATCATCTCCGTGGTCAACTCGAACATGGTGCGCGCGATCCGCCTGATTTCCGTGGAGCGCGGCTATGATGTGCGGACGTTCCCCCTCATGGCGTTTGGCGGAGCCGGTCCGCTTCATGCCTGCGAGGTGGCGGAAGAAATGGGCATCAGCAGCGTGATTTTTCCTTCTGCGCCTGGAACGCTCTGCTCCCTGGGAGTCTTGATGGCCGATACCCGTTTTGATCTGGTGCGGTCCAGGATCTTGGAGGCGGTGCCGGAGAGTCTTCCTGAGCTGCAGGCCATTTTCCAGGAACTGATAGCAGAGGGTAGCCAGCTCCTGGACGGCGAGGGTATTGCCCAAGTTGATCGCACCTTCCTCTTGAGCGTGGACTGCAGGTATTTGAGGCAGAATTACGAGATCAACATTCCCATCAGCGCCGTGCCCAGCGAGTCCGTGCTGAGCAAGATGTGTGCGGATTTCCATGACAGGCACAACAGCCTTTACGGGTACAGCGATGAAGAAAAGCCCATCCAAATGGTCAATTACCGGGTGAGCGCCATCGGAGCGGTGGAAAAGCCGGAACTGACGGAGGTCGTCTCGGAAGCCGAAAACCGAGAGCTGCCGTCTACCAAAGAGGTCCGCGATGTCCTTTTCTGCCACGCCAAAGAGTGGCTACCCACACCCATCTATGACCGCAGCGCGCTGCTGCCGGGCCACGTCTTGGTAGGGCCCGTGATCATTGAGCAAATGGATTCCACGGTTGTTGTTCCGCCGGGTTGGGAAGCAGTTGTGGATGCTCATTTAAACATCAGAACGAATCGGAAGCGGGTGTGAGTGAAATGCGCAAAGTGGATGAAGTGACACTGGAAATCGCGGGGAACCTCCTTCTGTCCATAGCAGAGGAAATGGGTGTGGCTTTAATTCGCAGCGCTTATTCCACCAATATCAAGGAACGGCGCGACATTTCTACTGCGGTCTTTGACCCCAAAGGGAATATGGTGGCCCAGGCAGAGCACGTTCCCATGCATCTGGGATCCCTGCTAGGTATCATCAAAGTAGTCCTAGAGAGATATGGCGATGCTCTGCAGCCCGGCGACATGTTCATGGCTAACGATCCCTATGGGGGTGGGGGAACACACTTGCCCGACATTACCATCGCAGCCCCCGTTTTTGAAGACGGGAAGCTCATAGGCTGGGTCGCCAACCTCGCGCATCATAGCGACGTTGGGGGCAAGGTGCCCGGCTCCACCTCAGGAGATGCGGACAGCATTTTCCAGGAAGGGCTAAAGATACCCGTGGTGCGCGTCATGGAAGCAGGCAAAACCGATCTGGATATCCTGCACTTCGTCATGGCCAACAGTCGCCTGCCTGACGAGCGCTACGGAGACCTCCAAGCTCAGTTGGCGGCTAACCGTATTGGCATCAGGCGCCTGAAAGAAGCTTATGCCCGCTTCGGGGACGACCTTGTGGACAGTATGTACGCCCTACAGGATTACGCAGAACGCCGTCTCCGGGCCGGCATCGCGGAATTGCCGGATGGGACTTATACCTTCACTGATTACATGGATGATGGCGGGGTTGCCAGCCCTGATCCGATCACAATTACGGTAAGTCTGACCATTAAAGGAGATAGTATACTGTTTGACTTCAGCGGAACGCATCCGCAGGTGGAGGGCCCAATCAACGTGACCTATAACGGTCTTCTAGCCACAGTGTTTTACGCTCTGAAGGCCTTTGTGGATCCCGATATTCCTTCCAATGCCGGCATCTATCGGGTCATTGAGGTCAAAGCAGAAGAGGGGTCCATCATCAACTGCACCAATCCCGCCCCGGTGGGTGCCCGCATTGACACCTGCATGCGCGTGGCTGATGTGATCTTCGGGGCTTTCGCCCAGGTGGCGCCAGACCGGGCCATCGCTGGCTGCAACAGTTCCTGCACTACCGCCATTTTCAGCGGCAGCGACCCTCATGATCCCTCCAGATTCTACGTGTATCTAGAGACAATTGCCGGAGGTGCGGGAGCTAGTGCCGCCAATGACGGACTCAGCGGCGTACAGGTGCACATGACCAACACCTCCAACCTGCCCGTTGAAGCCTTGGAAATGGAGTACCCTTACCTGGAAGTACTGGAATACTCCCTCATTCCCGATAGCGGCGGAGCAGGGAAAACCCGCGGCGGGCTGGGGATCTTGCGTAGGTTTGAGATCAAGCAGGACAATATCCTTTACACAGGATTGGGCGATCGCCAAGTCTTCCCGCCCTGGGGGCTCAACGGCGGGCAGCACGGTTCCGGCGGCCGTTATGAGATCATCCGGGCCGACGGCACAACGGAGCATCCTCCTTCTAAAGTGACCAATGTGGTCTTGAATAAAGGGGATCTGGTGAGTGTTTACACTCCAGGTGCTGGCGGCTACGGCCCGCCTAAGGAACGAGATCGGGAGAGAGTCTTGGTTGATGTCATTGAAGGTCGGGTTTCGCCTGAGAGCGCCAAAGAGATCTATGGTGTGGATGTGAAAGTCGAGGCCCAGACGTGTACGGGATAATAGGAGAGCAGGGAGTTAGTTCAATGAGCGGCAAACATTTGCTTGAAGTCAAGGACATTCGCGTGGTCTTTCCCGGCAAGAAAGGGGAATTTGCCGCTGTGGACGGGGTGACTTTCCACCTGGACCAAGGCGAGATTTTGTGCATAGTAGGGGAAAGTGGCAGCGGCAAGACTATGACCGGTCTCTCTGTGTTGGGACTCCTGCCCGAGCAGGCGCGGGTGGCTGCCGGCACCGTTCGCTACCAAGGTAGAGAGCTGTTGGGCTTGAGCGAGCAGGAGATGTATGGGATTCGGGGCAAGGAAATATCTATGATTTTCCAAGATCCCATGGTGTCCTTGGATCAGGTCTTTACTGTAGGCAGTCAGTTGGTAGAGGCCATCCGGGTGCACACAAAAATGGACAAGCGTAGCGCCGTGGAGCTCTCCTTGGAGATGCTGGACAAGGTACGAATTCCCAACCCGGAGCGTGTTTTCGGCTCCTATCCCTTTGAGCTCTCCGGGGGCATGTGCCAGCGGGTCATGATCGCCATCGCGCTGTGTTGCCACCCCAAGGTGCTCATTGCTGATGAGCCCACTACTGCCCTGGACGCGACTGTTCAGGCTCAGATTCTGGAGCTGCTCGTGGAACTACGGGACGCAACGCATATCGGCATAATTCTCATCACCCACGATTTGGATATTGTGAAGGGTATGGCCGATCGAATCATCGTGATGTATGCTGGGAAAATGATGGAAATGGGTACGCGACAGGACGTCTTTTCGAATCCGCTACACCCTTATACCCAGGGTTTGCTCAAGTGTGTGCCAACCCTGGACATGCCCGAGGGTTTCCGTCTCTACAACATAGAAGGCATCGTTCCCGACATTCAAGACATGCCCGAAGGCTGCCGCTTCTGCACTCGCTGTCCTAGGGCAGAGGAGGAGTGTTGCATTGTCCAGCCGGAGCTACGAGAAATCGCTCCTGGGCATTTTGTGAGCTGCCTAAAAGTGGACGAAGTCTCAGAGGTGAAAGCAGGGTGGGCTCAATGACGGAAGTATTGCTTGAGGTCAAGGAACTGAAAAAGTATTTTCCGGTCGCGCAGGGGATGTTCTACCGAAGAAAAGGCGTGATCCGCGCGGTAGATGGGGTTAGTTTTCAGGTGCATAGGGGAGAAACGCTTGGGCTGGTGGGCGAAAGCGGATGTGGCAAGAGTACGCTCTCCCGCGTAATTCTGCAACTTTTTCCGCGCGATGCTGGAGAAATCCGCTACAGGGGCCGCGACGTGGAAGAGCTTGATCGCTCCCAGCGCTCAAAGCTGCGCATGGTCTTTCAAAACCCCTACGGTTCCCTCAATCCGAAGGAAAAGGTGTTCAGCGCCATCGCCGAACCATACCGCATTGCAGGCGGGTACTCCCGTCAGCAAATCGAGGAAGAGGTGCTCCACCTGTTGGGTCTCGTGGGACTCAGTCCCGCCCATGCCCGTCGCTATCCCCATGAATTGTCGGGAGGGCAACGCCAGCGCATCGCGATTGCCCGGGTCTTGGCTCTGGAGCCGGAGTTCATTATCTGCGATGAACCCGTTTCAGCCCTGGATGTTTCCATCCAGGCGCAGATCCTCAATTTGCTCAAGGACATCCAGGAAGAATTCGGCCTAACGTATTTATTCATCTCCCATGATCTCGCCGTGGTGAAGTATATATGCGACCGTATCGCTGTGATGTATCTGGGGAAAATCATGGAAATCGCACCGGCCCGGGCGCTGTATGCAAAACCGAAACATCCCTATACGCGGGCGTTGTTGAGTGCGGTCCCAGGCGCGGCAGACCAGCTCAGTTTTGAAAGGATCGTCCTGGAGGGTGATACTCCGAATGCGATCGATCCACCGTCGGGCTGTCGTTTCAGGACCCGCTGCCCCTATGCAGAGGAGGTGTGTGCCCACGAAGAGCCGGACCTGACCAGCTGCGGAACAGAACACTTTTCAGCCTGCCATTTGTTGCACAAGCTAGCTGGGTGAAGTAGCTCTGGGCACTGCAGCTGCCTGCAACGAGTCGAAAAACGTAGAGCCGCTTTATGCCGCGGAATCAATGGGAGGTGGGGCTGGATGGCCCGGTTCTTTGCCAAGCGCACGCTGACTGCGATCATACAAGTTTTGATCGTAACAACGATTGTGTTTTTTGCCCTAAAAATGATGCCAGGCGACCCTGTGCTGTTGATGCTGAGCCGCGACGGATCATCGGTGGATCCAGCTGCCTATGAGGCGTTGGCGAAGCAACTGGGGCTAGACAAGCCTATCCTTAGGCAGTACCGCAACTGGCTTACGGGGTTGTTTACAGGCGATTTAGGCATGTCCTACACCGAACGGCGGCCGGTAATGGATGCCATCGGAGATCGGCTCCCCCGGACGCTGGAACTTGCCGGGGCTTCACTCTTGATCGCGGTGGTCATCGGAATCCCCCTGGGCATCGCTGCTGCGGTTAAGCGGGGCAGTTGGGTGGATCTACTGCTCACGGGCATCTCTTCGCTGGGGCAGTCCGTTCCCGTCTATGTCTTCGGTTATATCTTAGTCCTTATCTTTGCCTTGAATATGAGGCTACTTCCTTCTAGCGGCTACGTGCCCATACACAGGAATCCCGTGGAGCATTTTCGCAGGTTGATCCTGCCTGCCTGCACCATTGCCTTTGGCTTTTCTGCTTCAATGCTGCGCATGACCCGCTCCAGCATGCTGGAAGCATTGAGCAGCGAGTTTGTCCGTCCCCTTTACGCCAGGGGCTTGTCCAAAGCCAGGGTGCACATGAAACACATGGTGCGCAACATGCTCATTCCGGTCGTGACCATCATCGGCCTGCAGCTGGGGGCCCTCATTGCCGGCACAGTGCTCTGCGAAGCGGTGTTCAACTGGCCAGGAATTGCTACCCTGCTGGTGAAGGCCATCTCCAACCGCGATTATCCTTTGATTCAAGGATGTATGCTGATCCTGTCCATAATCTTTATCGTCACCAATATGGTGGTGGATCTGCTCTATGGCCTGCTTGACCCGCGGGCGCGCTGAGAGGGGATAGCCATGAATTTGCTACAGCAGTTTTCCGGTAACAAGAAATTTGTCTTCAGCGTCATGGTCCTACTACCGCTGATCGTCATCGCTCTGTTTGGGCCATTGATTATCCGCCATGACCCTCTGGAAATGAATACCAAGCGGGTGCTGGAGCCGCCCAGCACAGATTTTCTCTTGGGTACCGATGAGTATGGGCGCTGCATTCTGTGCCGCATGATCATCGGCATCAGGCCCACCTTGTTTGTGGCGTTCGGAGGCGCGGCGGTGGCCATGATGGCTGGCTCTACGTTGGGACTCACGGCAGGTTATATTGGGGGGAAACTAGGCAATGTCATTATGCGGGCGATCGATATCGTACTATGTTTCCCGCCCATCCTGCTGGCCATGCTAGTGGTGGGTCTGTGGGGCACGGGGATCATCAATCTGCTGCTCGTCATCGGTATTCTGTATACACCGCATTTCTGTCGCATCGCTTACTCTACCACCCTCAAGCTGCGTAAAGCTGAATTCGTGGAAAACCAGCGCATTTTAGGTGCGAGTACGCTGCGCATCGTAGGGAAGACTCTGTTTCCGAATATTTTGTCGCCGCTGATCATCCAATTCAGCATCACAGTTGCCAATGGCATTCTCTTGGAAAGTGGCTTGAGCTTCTTGGGTCTGGGCGTTCCTCCGCCTCATCCTTCTTGGGGGCAGATGATCGGGAAGGCGAAAAACCACATTGTAACGCATAAGCATTACATGTTCTTCCCTAGCTTGTGTCTGTGCCTAACTATCCTGGCCACAAACCTCATGGGGGACGCCCTGCGCGATGTCCTCGACCCAAAGCTGAAGGAGAGTCATTAAGTCGGGAATTCCCCCGTACGCTGACGGGTCGGGAGTCTATGCGAGGTGTTAGGAAGAATCTGAACTGAAAGGGGGTTTTGGAGGAAGGGTTCCGAGAAGGAGCGTCCAGCTTCATGCGCTACAGTGATTGCGGGCAGAAGTTTCTGGAGCTCGGTGGAGGAAAAGCGTTTGCCAAGCTATATTTAAGGAGGAATTAACATGAAGGCATCGAGATTGACCTTATTGCTCACCCTCGTTCTGGTCCTTGTGGTGGCATTGACCGGATCAGGTTCGGCCAATTATCGCGATGAGGTGCGGATTGGCATCAGCGTTGAGCCAACTACACTGGACCCGCATGTGCATTCTAACGTATCGACCCGATACATCCTGCAGAACATCTACCGCAGCCTGGTTAGCTACCAGACCAACGGGGAACTCGGTTACGAAATCGCTGAGAGCCACACTGTTTCGGAAGACGGGCTGGTCTATACGTTTAAAATCCGTGAGGGTGTGACCTTTCACGATGGTACGCCGGTTACGGCCGAAGACGTGAAGTACAGCATTGAGCGCATTCTGGCTCCGGAGAACGGAGCAACCTTCCGCAGCTACTTCGCGGAAGTAGGCACGGTCGTCAACGCCCTTGACGATTACACTGTAGAGTTCGTGCTTCAAGAGCCGTGCGCACCGTTTATGGAGTACTTGAGCCTGCCGGAAAGCGCCATCATCAGCAAGAAGTGGATGGAAGCGGGGAACGACATCACCACCAGTGCCATGGGTGCCGGTCCTTACAAGTTTGTGGGTTGGGACCGGGGTTTGCAGATCGATCTTGAGGCCTATGAAGGCTATTACAGACCTGGTCTGCCGAAAACTAAGAACGTGAGCTTCATTTTCTACCTGGACGAAACGACTCGAAACAATGCACTGCTCACAGGTGAAGTGGACATTATTGACTATGTGAACGCAGCCAGCGTCATTCAGTTCGAGAAGATTGGCGGCGTCAAAGTTTACAGCAAACAGGGTCCTTTCATGCTTCTGCAATTTAACTGCGGTGAGCACAGTCCGTTCAGCGACTGGCGCGTCCGTCAGGCCGTTGCCTATGCCATCGACAGGGAGGCAGTGATTGACACAGCGTTCAGCGGCCGCGGCAAACCACTTTACGGCTTCCCCACCATTGCTGGACAGCTGGGCTACCACGGCGAGCTGGACGACTATTTCTACCGCGACATTGAAAAGGCCAAGCAACTCCTGGCTGAAGCAGGCTATCCTGAAGGCTTCACCTGCAACATCCTGGCCACCAGCGACTACTCTTTCCATGAGCAGACCGCCCTGGTGGTGCAGGCGGCCCTGAAGGAAATCGGCATCGAAGCCATTCCCGAGCTGCCCGACTGGGCAACCCGCATTGAGCGTTCGCAGACGGGTGATTTTGACATCATCGTTTCCGGCACCTTAGGCAAAATTGTGGATATGGACTGGGCCTCCGTCTTTTACAAGAGTGGAGATGTCCGCATGGACTTTTCGCCCCACTTCCACGATGAAGAGATCGATCGCCTGCTGGAGGAAGGTCGCCGTGAGCTGGATGAGGCTAAGCGGAACGAGATTTATCAGCGCTTCCGCGAGCGTGCTTTGGAGCTCTCGCCCATCGTCTATATTTGCTGGCGCGAACAGGCCTTTGTCACCAGCGAACAGGTGGAGGACTTCGACTTCCTCTCGGGGACGCTCAGCAACCAGGCGGGCATGTTCCTGGAGCATGTTTTGGTGAAGGGTAGATAAAGGCCTCTAAAACAGCTCCAAGAAGAGCGGATGCCGGGCAGCTCCGTCACCACGGAATGCTGTTCCGGGATCCGCTCCCGCACCACTTTTCTTCGCCTGAATCCACTCGTGAACTGCGGCTGCGACCGCCAAGTGCCCAACGCCGCGAACTCAAGAAGGAAAGGGGGTAAGGTGATATGCTCCTAAATCCAGACGCCGTCACTCCTTTGTACAAGCAGATGGAGGATCTGCTAATGGAGAGGATCGCCTCAGGCGAGTTCCAGCCCGGAGACAGGCTTCCTTCCGTGGAAGAACTTGCCAATGAGTGCGGTGTGAGTGTCGTCACTGTGCGCAGAGCCATCGACAATCTTTCCCAGAAAGATGTGGTCACCAAAAAGCAGGGTAAAGGCACTTATGTTAATGCCTGGGTTTTTCGAAGGAATTTCAGCCAGGTGCTCAGCTTCACCGAGGCGTGCAGGTTGAACAACACAAAGCCTGGAGCGCGGGTGCTGGCACTGGAAATCTTGGATAGCATGGAGGATGTTACAGAAAAACTAGAGCGCATAGGTGAAAACAGGGTGATACATGTACAAAGGTTGCGCCTAGTGGATGATAAACCGATTTCCATTGAAACGAACTATTTCCCCATGTCATTCGCGTATCTGCTGGAAGAGGATTTAAACGATACCTCTTTGTTCGAGATCATTAGGCGCCGGACTGGCATTGAGATCGCCCACTCCCGGCGCGAGTTTCAAGTCTGCCGCGCCAACGAAACCGAAGCGGAGCTACTGCAGATCGGTGTAGGCATGCCGCTACTTTTGGTGGATTCTGTGGCCTATACATCGGATTACAAGCCTGCTTATGTAGGCAAGCAGGTTATCAGTACTGAGGACTACCGCTTTACCATCTGAGGCCTGAGAGAGGCGGCCGGACCGGATGCATATCCCTGGAGGTGCTGTTCCTCAAGAGAAGGCAGCGCTTGCTAGCTGTATCCATGGACTCACCCATGGATTTGTGCGGGCGGCAGTGTCTAGGAGCGGACAGCAAAGCGCATGAAAAGTTTAGCATAGGAGGCAGTCAAGATGACCAAAGGGAGACAAGCACTATTCAAAGCTTCTCTGGAGTCCATAGTGGAGAATTCCCAGCATCTGCAAAAAGACATTCAAGCAGTCATTCCTGTCGAACTCAGGCATGTCGGGTTGATCGGTTGTGGTGGGACCATCGCCCAACTGTACCCACTGCAGTACCTGTTGGATCGTTACGGAAAATCATTTGTGACAACAGTATACAATGGAGCGGAATTGGCGAACAGGCGTCCTGCCTACCTGGGCCCCAACAGCCTTATGGTGGCCTCTTCCCATTCTGGTGGAACCCGGGAAACGGTGGAGGCAGTGAGGGCTGCTAGGGAGCAAGGGGCCAAGGTCATCGCGATCACCGGCAATGGCTCCAGTGCTTTAGCCGAGGCAGCTGATCTCTGCCTGACTTACCAGGACGGCCCTGCCCTAAGCGAAGCCAAGTTAATGCTGGGTTACCTTATTGGCATCCAGGTTCTCGCTGCCTCTGACCAGGTGGTCGATCATGAGGGGCTGCTGGCCGCATGGAGAGCTTTACCCGATGCGTTTTGGCTGACCATGGAGCAGCTAGCAGAAAGGGCCCAGGAATATGCGAACTCCGTCAGGGATGAAAGACTATTCTACGTTCTTGGTGCCGGAGGCGCATATGGCGCCGCCTACGCGTTTTGCATATGCAAGCTTATGGAGATGCAGTGGCGGCACGGGGTGCCCTTGAACGCCGCCGAATTCTTCCACGGGCCTGTAGAGGTGACAGAGGGCGAGCTTGCCTTTTTGGTCCTGATGAGCGAGGACAACTTGCGGCCGACTGCGGAGCGCGTCGTACGGTTTCTGGCAAAGTATTCTTTTGCGGTGCATGTCATTGACACCAGAACAATTGAGCTACCTGCGTTTCCAGCTGCGCAGAGGGAGGAGTTCTCATCGCTGCTGCTCTGGCCGGCCATCAATATCTACGCCGAAAAGTTGTCTGAGGCCACCGGTCATCCCTTGAGTAGGCGTCGGTATATGGGAATTGTCGACTTCTAGTTTGGAGGTTCTCCA
Organism: Bacillota bacterium; assembly: GCA_012521465.1. Taxonomy (GTDB): domain Bacteria; phylum Bacillota; class Limnochordia; order Darwinibacteriales; family Darwinibacteriaceae; genus 1109. The sequence goes on from JAAYMI010000082.1 coordinate 11,957, forward strand.
TGGAGTAGGCGACAATGTCGTAGACAAATACGTCAACCAGCGCAAAACATATCCGGGGGGAAACGCTCTCAATGCGGCTGTCTTTTGCCGTAGATTGGGGTTGTCCACAGGTTATGTAGGAGTAATCGGAACAGATCGCTTTGGCCAGCACATTAAGGAGGTGCTGGCTCAGGAAGGCGTTGACATTTCCCGACTGAAGGTACGGGAAGGGCCTAATCGATATGCTGAAGTTGAGCTCATTGAGGGTGACAGAAAGTTTGTAGGCCGCGATTTCGGTGCCTACTTTCCCTTTTCCTTGGACGAGGAAGACTTCTCCTATTTGTCCAAGGCCAAGGTGATTCACACAAGCATCTACAGCGGAGTTGAAGAACAGCTCCCGCGACTTGCGGAAACGCTAAGCTCCATCTCCTTTGACTTCTCTAACCGCTGGGAGGCGGCTTATTTAGCCCATGTGTTGCCCTTTGTTACCTATGCGTTTTTGTCCGCCAGCGGACGTGGAGAGACTGAGCTTGCGGAAGTGAAGGAGCTGGCCAAGGATCACCTCGTGGAGGTACTAGTCATCACCAACGGCTCCTAGGGAGCGTTAGCCGTTATCGATGGCGTAGAACACTACCAGCCCGCTGTGCCCACGGCGGCCTTGGATACTCTGGGTGCTGGCTATGCCTTTATCAGTGCTTTTCTCACCGGAAGGCTGAAGGGCCTTTCCACAAGGGCGACTTTGCAGGCTGCTGCGGCATATGCGGCGAAGGCGTGCCGGCACTACGGAGCCTTTGGCCATGGACTGGATTATTGATGCGCAGTAAAACGGTACCGAGTTAAGCGACAGATAGGCACAGCGGCTTTGGTCGGCGCGGCTTTATATCTTTGGGCTGTCTCAGCCCTGTCACGTTCCTGGCCTACATAATTGTGTTCAGCAAGCGCTGAGGTTACCGTGCCCAGGCAACAAGCATCAGGCGGCAGCCGGTAAAAAGTGCCCATAAGCCAGTACTATAGTCGCTAACACAAAAGGCGATCCCCTTGCGAGGCTTGTCTCCTCCGACGGACACCGTTTTACCGCAAACTTGGATTGTACAGTAAACGCCCCGAATGGACACAACCCGAAAACCTAGATGCTTTGTTTATCGGCATTTCCGAGATTGTGGATAACTCAAAACCAGAGATCGTGTAGGCACAACCAATGTGCATA
>JAAYMI010000083.1 GCA_012521465.1 Bacillota bacterium
GATCTCCTCTAAGAAATTCGACGGATAGGTGCCCATGATGATGATCCCATCCAGACTCCGCATCTGCGCTATGCAGGAATAGTCTTGGTACGGCCCAGTGCCGGAGAGCAAGAGATGGTACCCCTGCTCCCGCAGCTCATACTCGACCGCGCTGAGGAACTCTCCGTAGAAGGGATTGTCGAACATCAGGCGGTGGCTGGGACCCGTCTGGGGGATGATCACCCCAATTAACTGCGACTTCTGGCTGATCATGGTTCGCGCAGAAATGTTCGGCACGTACTTTAAGCGCTTGGCTGCTGCCCGCACCTTGCGGGCTGTCTCGTCACTGATGCGCGTCCCCGGCTTGCGATTGAGGACATAGGAAGCGGTTGTAACTGAGACCCCTGCTTCCCGCGCCACGTCTTTGATGCTGACCCGTTTCCGCACCGTATCTCCTCCATGGTGAAGCGTTTCACCTAATCTGCTCTCATTGTATCACTGCCCAAGAATACGGTCAATCAAAAAAGCCCCTTCGACCTTGTGGCAAAAGGAGCTGGTAAAGACAGAAAGTCAGTTTTGACCGGAGAGCTCTTCCACGACAACCCGGGGGAGAACACTTTCGATGTGGGCCTGATCGGGGAAGTTGGTGCCAAAGATCTCCGCGGTCGCGGTTGCCGTGGCAATGGACCACCGCACGGTCTCGGCCCAAGGACGCTCCGCAAGCAGAGAAACCAAAACCCCTGTTAAGAGGGCATCGCCGCAGCCGGACGTGCTGGCCAGGGGCTCGGCCGCGGCTCTACCCCACAGCACCGCTTCACCTCGGCGGTAGAACACTGCACCATCAGCCCCCAGCGACATAGCCACAATCTCAATACCAAGCTCCGCCAAGCTCGCGATGGCCCGGGACCTCTCCTCTTTCCCTTCTGGCCGCCAGCCTAACAGCTGCGCCACCTCGTCCACGTTGGGCTTGATCATGAACGGCTTGGCCTTGACTCCCGCAATAAGAGCGGGACCAGAGGCATCTAGGATCACCGGTACGCCCTGGGCGCGGCACTTCTCAACGAGGCGGAAGTAGAAGTCATGGTTCACCCCAGGCGGAAGGCTGCCCGAACAGACCACGTACTCAGCCTGGGGAATAAGTTCCGCGAGGTCCTGCCACAGTGCCGCTTCCGCCGCGGCATCCACCTTAGGGCCTGGCTCGTTCACCTCGGTCGTACGGTTGTGGTTGAGTTCGAGGATCTTGGTATTGATCCGGGTCTGTCCCTGGTTCAGCCAGGTAAAGTGAGGGGTGATGCCAAAGCTGCGCACCGCCTCTTCCACAAACTCGCCTTCCCGACCCGCCAGAAAGCCGGCGGCTGTCGAAGGTATGCCCAGCTGCATGAGGGCCCGGGACACATTGATGCCCTTACCACTGGCATCACTCCTAACCTCCTGCACACGGTTGGTTTCACCCAGCGCCAGTTCAGACAAGGCCACCGTCCGATCCACGCTGGGATTCATGGTCAGCGTCACGAGCATCTACACTGCCTCCCTGCTCAAGATGCGCAGTTTTTCCATCACCAGCTGCTTGGCGGCTTCCCGCCCGGCCGCAAACACTTTGCGGGGCTCGTATTCTTCTGGGTTCTCCTTAAGATAAGCCCTCACCCCATTGGTGACAGCGTACTTGAGGTCTGTCCCGATGTTTACCTTGGCAATGCCGCAGCGGATCGCTTCCTGGAGGGCATCCACAGGTAAGTCAGATCCGCCGTGGAGCACCAGGGGCACATCTACCCGCCGAGCAATCTCCCTTAGGCGGGCAAAATCCAGCTTCGGCTCGCCCTTGTACAGGCCGTGGACGGTGCCAATCGCCGGAGCCAGCACATCAATGCCTGTCTGCCTTACAAACTCCACGGCCTCATCTGGATTGGTCAGGAAAGCGTCCTGTGCCGCGACTTCCAGGTCATCTTCCTTGCCGCCCACTCGGCCCAGCTCCGCCTCCACGGAAACGCCGTGGGCATGGGCAAGCTCCACCACCTGCCGGGTTAGAGCAGCGTTCTCGGCAAAGGGGAGGCGGGAGCCGTCGATCATCACGGAGGTAAAACCGCACTCAATGCAGGCCTTCGCGATCTCGAAACTGCTGCCGTGGTCGAGCTGGAGAGCGATGGGAATACTCACCGCCTCCGCTGCAGTGCGCACCAACTGAGCGATATAGGGTACGCCCGCGTACTTCAGGGCACTTTCAGACGCCATCACAATCACGGGGGTGCCCAGCTCTTCCGCTGCCCACACCACGCCCTGCACATCTTCCATATTGTGAACGTTAAATGCTCCTACTGCCTGGCCGGGGGGCCTTGAGAGAAGCAGTTCCTTTGCTGTTACTAATGCCATGTTCTGCCTCCTAGGTTAGCCTAAAACTCACCAATAATGTTCCCGATCTTCCGCACCAACGGCGTAATCTCAGTATAAGTGCGGTAGAACCCTTGATACTGCTCGTGCAGCGCCGCATCGGGTAGGTAGCGCTGGCGCACTTTGGAGGCCGCCGCGGCCGCTTCACCATAGCTGGCAAAGACACCCGCACCCACGCCGCCGAGCAGAGCAGCTCCCAGGAGTGTCGCCTCCTGGACTTCTGGAATGATAATGGGTTTGCCAGAGACGTGGCTCTTGATCTCCATCCACAGGGGGTTTTTGGTCCCGCCGCCGATCCCGTAGATCTCTGAGAACTCAACCCCCAGCACATCTTCCATGGTCCGGAGAATGTGGCTCACCTCAAAGGCGAGGCCTTCGTGAATGCTGCGGATGAAGTCAGCCTTAGTGTGGTAATCCCGCACGCCGGCGAAACAGGCCTTGCTGTACGGATCTCGCACTGGGGGGCTGCCGCCTCTGAGGTGCGGCACAAAGAACATCCCCTGCGCTCCCGGCGGCGATGTCTTGGCTTGGGCAATCAAGCGGTCGTAGCCGCCTTGGTCCTCAAACTGCTCCCGGAACCACTCAAAGCTTACGCCTGACGAGTCGACTCCCCCATGAATGTAGTGGCATCCGGGCACTACGTGGCAGCCCACGTTAAAGCTCGCCAGAGTGCTGATGTCCATATCTGAAGTCATGGAAAACACGGCCACAAGGCTCTCGGCAGTGCCCATGGAATCCAGCACCTTGCCTGTCCCCAGCACGCCCGCGGCAAAGGCCCCACAGATGTGGTCATGTCCCCCCACCGCCACAGGAATCCCCTCTGCCAGCCCCGTCTCGGCTGCTGCTTGGGCCGTGACCGTGCCAATGATCGTTCCGCTCTGGTGCAGGGCAGGCAGCATCTCCCGGGACAATCCCGCCAGGTCTAGGAGCTTGTCGGACCAGTCTTTCGTGCGGATATCGAAGAACATGGTGCGGGAGGCGATGGAGTAGTCGCTGGCGTGTTCGCCTGTGAGGCAGTAGTAGACATAATCCGGGACACACAGCCACTTCTGCCCCTGCTCAAACAGCTCCCGCTGGTGCTTTTTGATCCAGAGGATTTTGAAGGCCGAATATATGTAGTTGTAGCTGAGGCCGGTGATCTGGAAGCACTCTTCCGGGGAGATCTGCTGGTACCATTCCTCCATAGTCTCTTTACCGCGGATATCAAACCAGGTCATGATGGGTGTGATCGGTTTGCCGTCCCGACCGAGGAAAAGCCCAGCTTCACCCATGCTGGCCACGGAGATGGAGAGGATTTTGTCGTCTGGCGCGAGCTGACTGGTTGTCTTGCGCAGGAGCGCGGCCACTTTCTCCCAGAGGGCATCTGGTTCATAGATGGCTGAACCTGACCCGATGGACACTGCCTCGTTGCGTACTAGTTCCTGAGTGCGGACACTGCCATCTAGGCTGAACGTGGCCACTTTAATGTGGGTGGTGCCCATATCTACGGCGAGCAAGAGCTCCATGACCTCTACCTCCTTGTTTTCACTCCCGTGCTCAGGTGACGCCGACGGTGCCCGGTCGCGCCATCCCTCAAAACACTTCGCTTAACCTTCCGGGAACCCTCCTAAACTTGCCATGTTTTGCTGGACACAAGAAATGCCCCCCACCCAGTGCGCACACACTGTGTGAGGGGCAGAACTCAATCCGAGCTTATTTCTTCAGCTCCCAATAGCAGCGCTTCGGAGAGACGATCTTCTCTTCCTTCTTCAGCTGGTTCATGGCCTTTTCTACTTCTTTCTTGTCCAGGCCAGTAGCTTCCACGATATCCCCGGTCCGTGCTGGAGCATCGGCCTTCTCAAAGAATTCCAATACCTTTTGATAGTTGTCCATGCTCTCTCTCCTTTCGGTGGTCACTACCTCAATTCTAGCCCATCTTCCTATGCTCGTCCAGTAGTTAATGAGAAGTCTTATCAAGATAGGTGACGAGCTCACCCCGGAGCGGCTCGCCTACTTCCACAAATTCTCCGTTGGCAAGGTAAGACCGAAATTGGGCCGGCAGACCCTGACCGGTCAGGATCTGCGGCGTGTTCTGGAGATGATAGTGCAAGTGCGGCTCACTGGAGTTGCCGCTGTTGCCGCACAGTCCGAGGAAGTCACCTTGGTTTACCCAATCCCCCTCCGCTGCGGCGATGCTGCCCTGCTGGAAGTGGGCTAGGAAGGAGTATTCCCCGTTCTGGTGATCGATAATAATATAGTTCCCGAGCGGCTCATCGGGGTTCATTTCCCCAGGGAGATTATCTGGCACGCCATCGACCGCGGCAAGCACCCTGCCCTCGCCGGGAGCGAAAATTGGCAGCCCAAAGGCGTAGTAATCTTCATTGACAAGCCCGCTGTTCTTATATGTTAAGCCGTCTTTCTGCACAGCAAAATCCACCGCAAACCGCTGGGCCCGGTCTGCGGCGTGGTAGTTTTGGCCAATGCTGCGGCCCCCCCAAAACACATACCATTCCCCCGCAAAGGGTAGGCGCAGCTCGGTCTTGGTTTGGTAGTCCAAGAAATCGCTGGGTGCTTCCTGAGGAAGTACCGTGATATACAGTCCCCCGATCACTCCCTCAGCGGTAAATGCCCACTGAATCGCGGCGTAAAGGTCAGCGGCTGCAAAATACAGCGCTGCTTGGTACACATACCACTCATCCGTGAATGCCATTTGATCATGGACAAACTGCATGTGCGTATCGAAGCTGCCCACTACTTCAGCCTGAAACTGACTGAATCCAGCGGCCGAGCCAAACACATCTTGGAGTGGAGGAGTAAATCTCTCCCACAAGTTATCTACCGCACCACTGAAAAACATGCCGGTAAACGTGCGGCCCAGCGTAAACGGATCCTCTTCTGCCGCCGCAGGCAGCAGGCAGAGTACAGCCAGCAGGAGAATCAGGCTGAAGCAGGCCTTTTTCACGGGGATCACCTCGTTTTTAGGAATCGGCTGCAAGCACGCCAAACCCTCGTCTCCGGGACGAGGGCTAGGCATTTACTGGTTGTCCGCAGCTAACGCAGAAGATTCCACTCTTGGGGCAGGACAGCTGCCCCTTTGCGCAAGGCCTCATTTTGGAACACTTTCCCATTTGCACTGCCCATATAACCACCTAGAGAAGTCGCTTTATTGCAAACCAAGGAGAGCAATACAAAGGAATTCCCTGGACACCCGTGGAATCCCTCCAAAGTTGATCTCAGCAGGAGAGGCAGGTTATGGAAATGAAGCGCACATCGGTGATCGCCGCAGCACTATTTCTGGTAATCGCTCTGCAAACTGCAGTCCACGCTTCGCTGGACTTCTCGCCCGCCATGGAACTCCTCGGAGGTGTGTTATCCCAAACCACTTGGATTGAGAACCGCGGACCACAAGGTGAGGGTAATGAGTATTTTCGAGCCCTGCAGGCCTTTTTCTCAGAATTCAAAGGGCACAAGGCTGTAACCATTGCCCAAGAGCTCACGAAAAACGGCTTCGCCTATGATGCGCCACCTGCCTTCATCTGCCACCTTGGTCCTCTGCCTGATTTAGAACTGGTATATGAATACAGCGACTATCTTGTCCAGCGAGCCGGGAGCCGGGACAAGCTAGAAGAGTTCCGCCTCGCCCTGCGTGATTTGGCCCAGGAATCCAACTTCTTGGGTTTCTACGCCCAGTGGGAGCCGTATCTCAATGCCTGCCTGGAGCCGGCCCGAGAAGGTTTTCGCAGCGCTTTGCTGATTGACTGGCTGCAGGACTTCTTCGGCTGGTCTGCCTCGGAGTTTCAGCTGATCGTGACCGCCAGCATGTTCCCAGCAGGCGGGTATGGTGCGACAGTGACGGGCCGCGATGGCAGCACCATCGCCTTCCAAATTATTCGGGAATATGGACGGAGCAGTGCGAAACCAGAATTTCCTACCAGCACCAGCCTTGAGCTCCTCACCATTCATGAACTAGGCCATTCCTTTGTCAATCCCTGCAACGAGCAGTATCCGGAGCGAACCAAGCGCTTGAAGCCCCTCTATTGGCCAGTGCGGAAAGAGATGCGGCAGCAGGCCTACCCTTCCGTTGATATCTTCCTCAACGAACAGGTACTGCGGGGAGTGGAAGTTATTGCTGCCCAAGACCTATATGAACCAGGAACGGCGGAAGCAGTCATTGCCAGCAATGAAAACAACGGCTTCTATCTCACCCGCTTCGTAGCGGAGCAGCTCGAACACTACCGGGCGAACCGGGAAACCTACCCCACGTTTCGAGATTTCATGCCGTATCTCTACGATCAGCTGGAAACCTACCAGAAAGAGAACAGCTCGTGGTCTGATCGCTTCTTCAGCATGTTTCTTCGCTAGCGCCCACTCGGCAGAATGATTGCGAACACTGCGCCATGGCTGGTGTTTGCCGCGGAAATCGCACCGCCGTGGCGCTCAATTATGCTTGCGGCAATCGCAAGGCCTAAACCGACCTGCCCTCCGGCTCCCTTGAAGAAACGGGTAAAGATGTGGGGGAGGTCCTGCGGCGGAATGCCAGGACCGTCATCGCTGATCACGATTTTCACCTGTTCGCCCGCCTCCAGTTCCAAGCTCAAGGTCACTTCCCTCTCCGCATATCTCAGGCAGTTATCCAATATATTCACCACTGCCCGCACCAGCTTGTCTTCATCGGCTGTCACCAGCACCTTCTCAGCGGGCAGAGTAACCGTGAGCTGTTTCTGCTGGGCCGCAGCTAAGCCCTGGACCACCGCGGCACTGCTCTGTAGGACATCACCGAGGGACACTGGGCCAAAGTCGTAGCTCTCTTCGATGCTCGTTAAGCGGGATAGGTAGAGCAGGTCTTCTACCATGTGGGCCAACCGCTGTGTTTCGTCCAGGATTACCCCTGCCGCCTCTTCCGGTTCAACAATCTTGTGCATGATGCCCTCGGCGTAACTGCCAATAGCCATCAGAGGAGTGCGGAAATCGTGGGAGGCGTTCTGGAGGAAGGTCTTCTGAGCTTCATCGTGATGCTCAAGCTTTTCTGACATGCTGTTGATGCTCCCCACCAACTCCGCGAGCTCAGCATCGACGGGAAAATCGATTTTGCCGCCGAAGTCCCGAGCCGCAATGGCCTGAATGTGCTTTGTGAGAACGGCAAAGGGCGCTGAGATCCGCTTGACCAAGAGCAGCGACACGACCATGCTGAGCAGCACTCCACCCAGCAGGATCACCGCCAAGATCTTGTAGGCCGCCATCTCCATCTCGTTCAGCTTCGCGAGGCTGGAATAGACCACGAGCCAGCGCACGCCCCAAGGGCTGGTACGAGGCAGCTGCTTAACCACCACAGCGTACTTCTCGCCTCCCACTTCGACGTTTCCGTAGTTCGGCTGATTTCCCACAGGCAGCTCCAGCGCGCTGGCGATGTTAAGCTTTAGGCTCGGGTCTGCGCCCAGCAGAGCGCTGGGCAGCACCACCACAGGGTCTGCAGCGGCATCGAGCAGAATGTAATCAGCGTTGAGCACGGTAAGCGTCTCCCTGAAGGTGCGGTTCAGGTCAAAATAGAAGCTCAGCATCTCCAATTCTGGCGGCAGACCCGGCAGAAGCAGTGCCGGTACGGGAGAGCCCAGGGCAGCGACTTCTGCCCGCTCCGCAAGCCTGACGAGCTGTTCCATGACATTCTGCTCCATGTAGCGGCGCGCCACAAAGCCAAAGCTGGTGACCGTCACCACCGCTAGAACCAGTACAATCAACAAGTTCAGTGTAAGAACGCGCCAGGTAATACTCCTGCGCTGCATCTCAGCTATCCCCTTCTGTAATCCGGAATCCAAATCCCCACACTGTCTCAACTTCCACCCGCGCACGCGCCGCCCGCAGTTTCTTGCGAATGCGCTTCACCGTATCATCGGTGGCCCGTGTCTCTACCGAACTGGCAAACCCCCACACCTTGTCCAAGAGTTCCTCGCGACTTACCGCCCGGCGGCGGTTGGCTGCCATGTACTTCAGGACTGCAAACTCCAAGGCGGTGAACTGCAGGTCTTGCCCGCGGCAGGTTACCTGTTTGGTATTGGGGTCAATTACGATGTCGCCAACCCGGAGCGGCCGCTGCAGGTCCCGGGGCGCCTGATCCATCTCGATCCTGCGAAATAGGCTCTTTACGCGAGCCACCAGTTCCAGTGGGCTGAACGGCTTGGTGAGGTAGTCATCGCTCCCTAGGGTGAGGCCCACGATGCGGTCTGGCTCTGTATCTTTCGCCGAAACAATGATAATCGGTACGCTGCTGATCTGCCTGATGGTTGTACAGACCGCATAGCCGTCGAGGCCCGGCATCATGATGTCAATCACCAGAAGATCAGCCGCCTGTTGGCGGAAAGCCTCCACAAGGGCCTTCCCGTCAGTGAACGTCCGCACCGCATACCCTTCCTTTTCCAGGAAGCCGGAAATGATCCTCAGGATATTTACCTCATCATCGGCAATGTAGATCAGCTTCTGCCCCACTTTTTTCACCCCTCACCCCTATTGTACTGCAAGATCCGGCCGTTGGGGTGGAGCCACCCTCTCTGCCGCAATTCTGCCGCAGTTTTGCGGGGATTTCTCCAAAACTGAAGCGGTATAATCGACTCGGCGGAATCACGCTGTTGGGGAATCTCTTGCGAAAGGGGGGATCGAAGGAGCGCTGCTGCGCTGATTGGGAGGAATTCGTGGCAGGGCACTTCCCTGTGGAAGAGTAGGATTTGTGGGGACGCCGCAGACTGCAGGAAAGATCCCACTGTGGAGCCAAGGACCAGATCGACAGCGGGCATAAAACACGGCACCCCCCGGATCCGGAAGGTGCCCCGCCTGCGCCGCAGCAAACACTCTGGTAAACCTCCCTGGAAGGCTGCTCCCCAAGCGGCCTTTTCCAGTGCTTTCCCGCCGCCCGCACCTACTTAAGGACAAACTTGAATCCTTGGGTGAAATGCTTGCTGAAGATGAGAAAGACCAAAATGATCGGTATGGTCAAGATCACGCTGGCGGCATAGAGCGGACCTGGATAGGAGGCGTACGGCCCACTCATGGTAGCAATCATGACGTTTAGGGTCATCATGGGGTATTCCTGCACCACGATGAGATCCCAGATCAGTTCCACCCACCGCTCCATGAAGAGGAACAGACCGATTACAGCCGTAATGGAGCCCGACAAAGGCAGCACGATCCGGAACAGCACCTGCATTTCAGAAGCACCGTCAATCCGAGCCGCTTCCAGCATCGCTGGATTGATGGACTTGAAAAAGGATACGTACATGAAGATTGCCCAGATGTTTACTGCCAGGGGAACGATCATGCCAGCATAGGTGTTGTAAAGGCCGAGCTGCCGCACGATCAAGAATCTCGGCACCAGCAAAATGATGCCGGGGTAGAACATCTGAAATAGGATGAACTTGTATATCGCCTCCCGTCCCCGAAAGCGCAGGCGCGACAAAGCATAGCCGGCCAGCATTGCCACAACGAGCATGGATACGGTGGAGATGCTGGTCACCAGCACGCTGTTGCCGAATCCCCGCAGCCACGGCCTGGCCACTGCCGTTGCCGAACCCTGCAGGAGCCACTCGTACGACCGGGTGGTGAGCTCGGTGGGAATAATCCGCCTGTTCACCTCGCGCCACGGAGCGAGGGATTGGAGAGTCATATACAGATAGGGTGCTGTGGCAAAACAGATCCCCACAAGCGCCAGCACCCAGCGCAGGCCGATAGTGCCGTATTTGTCGGCGAGCCGCACAGCGCGCGTCCAAGTAAGTCTCTGTCTATACATGCCTAGTCCTCCCATCCGTGTGCGCGGCCCCAAGCCTGCATGATCCGGCGGACAATACCTACAACGATAAACACCGCAATCGCATTATACAGGGCGATGCTGGAGGCATAGCCGGCCCGCAGGGTGTTGAAGGCCTGGTAGTAAATCTCCAGGTACCACGTGTGAGTGGCGAGATTCGGGCCGCCCCCTGTAAGCATGTACGGTTCGGTAAAGACCCCGAACATCAGGCCCACGGCTAGAATCATTACTGAATACAAGGCGGGATAAAGCTGGGGTATAGTGATCTTGAAAAAGCTCTTGATCCGGCCGGCACCGTCAATTTGGGCCGCTTCATACAGCTCGTTGGGAATGCTCTGCAGGCCGGAAAGAAAGATCAGGGCATAGTACCCAGAAAAGCGCCAAGCGATCATGAGGGCGATCACCAGTATGGCCAGAGACGGTGTTCCCAGCCAGTCTGGGACGTAGCCGATGATGCTGGAGATCGTTTTATTCACCGGGCTGGTATAGGAAACGACCCCCTTCACCACCAACGACATGGATACACCCGAAGCGAGATAAGGCAGGAAAAAGGCCACGGCCAAAAGACCCTGCCTTTTCTTGAAGCTGTTGATCAAGACAGCTATCCCCAGGGACATAATAAGTACGGCCGGGAGAAAGATGGCCATGATCTTAAACGGGACAAGCGCTGCCGCGTGGACCCGGCGGCTCTGCAGAGCTTCAATCAGGTTGCCCAAGCCCACGAACTCCCGCACCGGCGAAATGAGGTTCCATTCGGAGAAAATCAGGAGGAACCCCCAAAGAAACGGCAGGATGAAGAACACAAAGGTGAAGGCGAGGTACGGGATGGTAAATATCCATCCCGTAACCCCCTCGCCCTTAGTTAGGCGGCGCATATTGTTCACTCCTACCGGCTGAGAATCCGGTTAATCTCAGCCTTGGCATCTGCCCAGGCCTGCTCAGGTGTCTTCTGCAGCCGTACAACTGGGATCAGACCCTCTTCACCGAGCGCGGTTTGAATATCCGCAAAGGCGCTGTGAGTGAAGGGCGGTACAGCCAGCGGCAGGCTTTCTGCATACGGCACCAGGTACGGAGCTGCCTCGAGGTACGCAGCAAAGACCGGGTTGTCAGCGAGGTCGTCCCGCACCGGCGGCAGGGCAGTGGTCTCAATCCAGAGCAGGTCATGGTCAGGATTGGAGAACACCCAGCGGATAAAGTCCCACACAGCCTCCCGCTCTTCTTGACCGGCTTGGGCGTAAAGGACTAAGCCCTTGGCATCGGCAAAGGTATTGCCCGCTGCATCTGTGCGGTGCTTCTCCGGAATGGGCGGCATCGTCAAGGTGTAGGTTTCGCCGTAGACCATCTCTGGGTACTGCTCACGCCAACCTGGGAAGGTCCAGGGGCCAAGCTCTATCCAAACAGACATGCCAATCTGGAATGGATCCGGTACTTCCTGCGTGAGGATTAGGCCTTCCTGGGCCAGGTCATAGTAGAACTGGAAGACATCCAGGACAGCGTCTTCATCCGCAGTGATCTCCGACCCGGTGATGAACGGTACATCACCTCTGATGGCATCGTAGAGCGTGAAGAAATCAAACCAGCGTTCCCACCAGTTGGGCATGACCAGTGCTGGCCGGATCATAAGGAACATATCCTGTTCCTTGGCAAGCCGGCCTACCTCAATGATCTCTTCGTAAGTCTCGGGGATGCCATCGACACCCAGTTCGGCAAGAATATCGGTGCGCCAGCCGTAGAGGATGGGATTGCAGTAGATTGGGAGGATGTAGTAGTGTCCATCCGGGAACACCCATCCTTTGATAGCTTCTTCCATCTTGCGAGCAGCGATCAGCTCGTCCCAGCCCGGCATGGTGTCTAGAGGAACGAGGGCCTGGCTCTGCACCAGTTCAGCGCCGAATCCGATGAAGATGTTCTCCGAGGCGGCTGGAGCTGTCCCGCCGGCAATCGCGGTGAGGATCGTTGCCTCAGAACTGGGCGCCTCGGCCATGGGGAGAATCTGAATGTTATACTCTGGATTCTCCGCCATGAACCGCTTGGCCATTTCATGCCAGAACACTTCCTGTGAGGGGTTGGGTGCAGTCCAGAAGATCGCGGACTTCGCCATGGCGGCAGCCCCTACTGCAAACACGAGCGCGCAGACCAACAGAATCGTCAACGACCATTTTCTCGTCAGCATGGAAACACCTCCAAGGTTTTTTCGTACACAAGACTTCACCCGAAAGCTGCCTAGCTGTTCACAGTCTGCCTTCTGCTGTCTTCCCGCTCACCTCCTTTTCGATCTGTGCGCGGCGGTGGTCAGAACACGATGCGATCTACTTCGATCCCCGCCACTCCAATCACGCGGTCGGCGCCGCCATAGTAGACATAGAGGAAACCGTCTTTGGTCACCTGACCGCAGCTGAACACCACGTTGGGAACATGCCCGTGCTTTTCCCAGGGAAGCTCTGGTTCCAGGATGGGCTCGGGCAGGCGCCGCACCACTTTCGCCGGGTTCTCGCCGTCCAGGAGCGCCGCACCCAAGCGGTATACCTTATTGCGGTCTACCGCGTGGTAAATCATAAGATAACCCTGGCGGATACGAATGGGTTGGCCGGCAATGCCGATTTTCAGTTCTTCCCAGCCGCCGGGGATGGTTTCCATCACGACTTGGTGATCCTCAAAGGTGCTCAGGTCAGAAGAAAAGGCTGCCCAGATATGGGGAAGACGCCTGTGAAAGAGCATATATCTGCCGTCCACTTTTTCTTCCAAAAGGCCCCCATCTTTGTTGGGTTCATCAAGGAGCACACCGTGGCGCCGCCAAGACCTAAGATCCTGTGAGGAAGCGAGAGAAATTCGGTGATTGGACCACTGCCCACCGGCAAAGGCGGTATAGACCATGTAGAAAGTATCGCCAATTCTGCTGATGCGCGGGTCTTCCACTCCCCAGGCTTCCTGCTCCCCTTGCCCTACGAAAATCGGCTCAGGATCGCGAGTGAAGTTGATGCCATCGGCGCTTACGGCATAGCCGAAGCTGGACACGAACTTATGCTCTTCCCGGGGCTCAGGGTGCGAAAGAGCGGTGAAGTCTCGATCTGCTGCCCGGTAGATCATGTGGATCTTGCCGTCATGCAGCGTCACACCGCAGTTAAACACTGCCGCCCGTTCAAAGCTATGCTCCGGATTGGGTTCGAGAATGGGCTGATCTGCTAAACGACGCAGTTTGAACATGCATTTTCCTCCTGTTAGCTCTGCAGCTGCTGCACTGATTCGCGAATAACCAGATCCGTTCCCAGCCTGATGCGCAGGGGCACGTGGGTATCTTCACCTTGCATGAGCTCGTGCAGGCGCCTGGCCGCGATTTTACCCATGTGGTACTTATGAATGTGAACCGTCGTGAGCGGCGGTGTGAGATGCTCGCTCAGTTCGATGTTATCGAAGCCGGCTAAAGACAGGTCCTCCGGCACCCGAATGCCTGCCGCGGCACAGCCCTGCAGTACGCCGAGGGCAGTGTTGTCGTTATCCGTCACCACCGCAGTCACCGGCAGGCCCCGCGCGATCAAGGCATCGATTCCTTCTCTGCCTTTGCCGATCTGGGGAGCAGGTGCCGTGTGCAGCCAGCACCAGTCGCTGTTGGGCTGAATCCCGTGTTCCACCAGGCCCGCCTGGTAAGCTTCGTAGCGTTCCTGCAGCGAGCGGTGGGACAGCGGCCCCCCGATGAAGCCGATCCGGCGGTGACCCTTGCTGATCAGGTAGTTCATAAGCTGCAGGATGCCGCCCCGGTTATCTGTGACAACCGAGTCGACGCTTATCTCAGGCAGCCAGTTGTCCACCAGCACCACGGGAATACCCTGACTTTTCGCCTCCTTGACGATGCTCGGGTAGATATCGGCTCCGACAAGAATCATACCGTCCAACTGTTCCTTTCCGTGCAGGTCCCATAGACCACCATCCGCGGCGTTGGAAATGGTCTGGAAAAAAACGTTGGAACCGTGCTTCTGGCACTCGTTCTCTATCCCTACCATGACGGTGCCATAGAAAGAGTCGGCGCTGAGGGGCTGCAGACGGGAATTGAGTACGATGCAGATCCGCCTCCGTCCCCCCTCGGCCTCCGGTGCTGCCAGGTCATAGCCCAGCTCTACGGCTTTCTCCATCACCTGCCTGCGGGTTGCGGCACTGATGCGGCCCCTGCCGCTCAGGGCTCGTGACACGGTTGTTACTGAAACGCCTAGTTCTTCCGCAATGTCTTTGAGGGTGATTGCCATGAACACATCTCCTTAGAGCCCATCCTGCCAAAATGGCGGAAAGGATCAGGTATTAGCACCCGGCCTGCTTCCGCATCGCTGAGGCCGGCATAAAGCCAGGCTGTTCCATCCCGCTGGCGCACGAGGCCGCCGGGAAAGATTACATCCTTAAGATCAGGCCGCTTGCTGTCTCCCGGAGGAAAATCCTCCCGCACCGCAATGATCTGCATGGGACCCGCGTGTTGGCATTCAGGATCATATTCAAAGGCCATGGCGAAGTAGTGGCGGGCACCTTCCTCATCAAACCGGGCGATGTGGCCTAGTACGCCAAGCCTGCCGTCTTTTAGGACATGCACCTCGTTGGCACCGCCCCACTCTTCGGGGATAAACTGCGGCAAGAGCTCTGCCTGCAGGATAACCTCGCTCGTGAGTTCGTCCAAAGCAGAGATCTCGGTATAGCCGATGGTGCCCCTGCCGCCGATCTCTCCTTGGGGGCGGGTGAAGACCGCAATGGAACCGGTGGGCAGCTCCGCCAAACGGATATCCTTCATGCCATCAGGTCCTGAGGCGAAGTGCCTCAAGCTGGTTAAGTCCTGCCCGCGGTAAAACTTGGTCCGCCAGCCTAGGGCACCCTGCTTGGTAGGATGGGGGAACACTTCTACTCCGCCTAAGATGACTTCTCCGTGGATCCGGACCCAAAACGGATCCTGCAAGCTCAGAAACGGTATATCTTCCGCAAGCACCCAGGCGCTGCCCGCCTGCCGGAAAAACATGACTTCGGAGTATTCGGTCTCCCGCGGCTCTACCCGGGCTGGAATAAACCATTCCCCTCCGACACAGATTGGTGCCGCGATGTTGTACACGTCTCTGCCTGAAATCCCCAGAAAGGTGAGTTTCTCAGCTTTGAGGACCCTCCGCCGCTGGCGGTAAGCTTGTAGGAGTTCTGTGCAGGTCTGAATCATGTGTTCCTCCGGTTTTTGCGCATTTTGCGCACTGATTGTAACGTACTATTTGCGCGCCATATACTTCTACAGCCGCGGGTTAATTCCTTCCGTTTCATTGCAAAAAACCTGCTTTCTTGTCCAAACTTGTCCACTAGATTGCGCAGTAATTGCGCAAACAAAAACCCGCCCAATGGCAGGATAACCCATGACCTTGATCCAATTAGTACACCTAATCTCTCATTCTGAGAAGGAGGCCCCCCTATGGCTCCCCCTGTTGACTTCAAAAAAACAGACAAACATCTTTACCGGCCCAGTACTGAGCCGGTGATCGTTGATGTCCCAGAGATACTGTTTATCGCGATGGACGGCGAAGGAGATCCCAACACCTCCCCTGCCTACCAGCACGCGGTAGAGGTCTTGTACGGTCTGTCGTACACCATCAAAATGAGCCCGAAAAGCGGCGAGGCGCCGCAAGGGTACTATGAGTACGTGGTCCCTCCCCTCGAGGGCTTGTGGTGGGGCGGTGCCATCAGTCTCGATACGATGGAGATCACCGACAAGGCCACATTCACCTGGACAATGCTCATCCGTCAGCCGGAGTTTGTCACAGAGGAAGTCTTCGCTTGGGCGCAGGAAGCCCTGGCCAAGAAGAAGCGGAATCTTGACCCGTCTCGGGCACGCCTGTGGCGCTTTACCGAGGGGCTGTGCGTACAGATCCTCCACGTTGGTCCCTACGATACCGAGCCCGAGAGTATCCGGCGCATGGAGGAGTTTGCCGCTCGGGAAGGTTATCGGACAGATATGTCTGACGTGCGGCGGCACCATGAAATCTATCTCAGCGACCCCAGGAAGACGGCCCCGGAGAAGCTTAAGACAGTCATCCGCCATCCTGTTGCCAAGCTGTGAGTGCGGCTAAACCGTGAGGGCTGCTGGCTGGAGTTTCCCTTTATACTTCTGAGATGTGATGTAGTCGGCGGTGCGAGCGGCGATGGCCATTACTGTTTCCGTCGGATTGCAGCCCCCGGAAGTCACAAACACACTCGCGTCACAGACAAACAGGTTGGGGATATCGTGGCTTTGGCAGTACTGGTTCACAACTGACCGCCGCGGGTCTGTGCCCATGCGGCAGCCCCCGTGGAGGTGAGCTGTGTCGGGAATCACGAATGCCCGCTTCCCTCCAGCTGCCTCTAAAATCTGGTAACAGGTCTCCACCCCATGGGCAATAAGCCTGTTGTCGTTATCGCCGTAGCTGAAATGCACGAGCGCGCGGGGCATGCCGTACTCATCTTTTTCATCGCTCAGCGTTACGTAATTACTGAGGGAAGGAAGAACCTCCCCCACCATGGTGATGCGGGCATAGTAGTTCCACTCCCGCATAGTATCGTTTAGTTCTTTGCCCCACATCCCGGCGTTCACTGCCAGGCTCCCCGCGAGCTCCACTGGCCGGCTGCCGTGGGCATTGAGTGTATAGCCCCGGGCAAAGCCGCGGCTTGGGTCAGTCTCGTAAAAATCCTGGCTTACAGCCATCACGGGCGTTCCTTTGTACAAGCGGATTTCTTCATCGAATTTAGCAAACACATCATGACCGCTGTGGGGCATGATGTACTTCCCCACAAGCCCGCTGGAGTTAGCCAGGCCGTCGGGAAACTGCTTGCAGGCCGAATTGAGCAGAAGGCGCGGCGTTTCCACCACGAAGGCCGAGACAACCACCAGCTTGGCCTCCTGCTTGTACGTTCTCCCGTCATGGACAAATTCCACCCCGCTGACCCGCCCATCTTTACCTACCAGGATGCGGGTTACCATGCAGTCAGAGGGAACTTCCGCACCGTCAGCAAGGGCCTGGGGAATGTGCTGAATCAAGGTGCTGAACTTAGCATTGGGCAGGCACCCTTGGTTGCAGAAGCCCCGATTGATGCAGGGCGGACGCCCATCGTAGGGTGCAGACAGGATGGCGAGGGGTGCTACCGCGCTCCGGATCCCGAGCGCCTCACATCCGCGCCGGAACACCTGGGCGTTGCCGCTGATTGGTTCCCGCACAGGATAGGGATAGGGGCCGTTGAACTCGCCCCACGGGAACTCCCGGGGCCCACTCACCTTGATTTCCTCTTCGAGTTTTGCGTAATACGGCTCCAGATCTGCGTAGGTGATGGGCCAATCCTCCCCGACGCCATCGAGCGTGCGGGTTCTAAAGTCGCTGGCGTGAAAGCGGTAGAACACTCCCGTAAAGTGCACAGTGCCGCCGCCCACACCCCGGCCGGAATTGTTGTGGCCAAATCGCAGAGGGTTTTGGCCTGTACTAAGGCGCGTGTCCTGCCAGTTCAAGGTGCGGGCGTGCAGTTCATCGCTGGCAAAATCCGAGGCTGGATCCCAAAACGGACCCGCCTCAATCCCCACCACGTCCAGCCCCGCTTTAGCCAGATCTCTGAGAATTAGGCCTCCAGCTGCACCTAAACCCACCACCACCGCATCTACTTCCTGGCCGGCATACTTGCGCTGCCTAAGGTGGGTGAAGCGCTGGTTGCCGTAGTGGTCACAGCTCCGCGTCAATAGAGCTCCCTCCTCGCTGCGCTTCCCACGGATCAGCAAGCCCCAGTTCAATCCGGACATAGCCCCGGGGATAGGCGGGGCCACCGTAGCCAATCTCCGACCACACCCAAGGATGGGAATAGTACGCTTCCACCGCCAGGCTCACCAATTTCTTAAACAAGGCCCGCTGGAGGGTCTCATTCCATTTTCCCACCATGGGGAGCTGCCCCAACTGGAGATCCCTCAAAATCTGGAACTGGTCCTGGACACCGAGCTTCAGAAACCCCTTCTGATACTGCAGTTTTGCCCACTCTTCCAGCGCTTTCAGCCCAGCCACGACTAGTTCTTTTTGGGGAGGCACCTCGGGCTGGCGCTGGCTTTCGCCGATGGCTTTGCCGAGTTCCTGATCAAAATGGGCTGCCACCCAAGCCAACACCTCGGGGCGATCTTCGTACGTTAGATGCCCAGCGACAGCCTTAAGCATGCTTTGCTCCCAACTGGAAAGGAGTTTATACGAAAACGGGCCTAAGCGCTTTTCCACGATCTGGCGGGTGTTGGCGTCCCATTCGTGTTTGTGAGCGAGTACATCATAGCCTGGATAGAGTCCCCGGTGACTAGCCATGGCCCTCAACTCCAATAAAGCGCCAGTAGTGCCAGAGCGCTCACAGCAGAGATGAACAGGGGCAGAATAATTGGCGGTCCCACGAGGAAGTTGTGCAGTCTGTACCCATCAACCCTTTCCCCCACACCCCGCAGGTGTTTATAGAACCCAATGAGTCCGACTCCAACACCTATCCAGCAGAGAACCGTCAGTACAGAGCGGGCGCCAGTCCCGTTCCAGGCCGCGACAATCAGCGACCCCAGCGCAAGAATGGGCAGAGCTAGGACAGGGATCCACTGGCTGAGGTCGCGGAAGTTCTGCCTGTAGTGGTTAAGCGTCACTTGAATGAAGGTCAACAGGAATGCGGCGGCGCAGAATACCAACACGACCCGGGCAAACGGCCATCCGTCCCATCCCATACAATCACCCCGGTAGTAGTTGTTCCCACCGGGGTGTGATTCGATACAGAAGAGCATTGCCACTACTTCGTGGAATCCTCTATACTGTTCAACCATTCTCTACTTCCTTGTTCCACACACATGCTCATGGTCTCAGCATCGGGAACAGCGGTACGGATCGAATAGCGCGGCACACAGATATGCAGAATCCGGCAGCGTGGAGCTGCCGGATTCTTTTTACCGATCCAAATGAGCCCTGATCGTCCTTAGCTGTGCTGCGACATCCTTAAACTGGCGGTCCAACTCGGCGATATCGTCATCTGGCCCTGGCATTGACAGTCGGCCTGTCAGATCGGCCAAGCGGTGCTCCAAGATCAGCAGGCTTTCCTCCAGGGGACGTTCTGCCCCATTCCTCCGCTCCTGGAATTCCGCATAGCTCCCCATGAAGGTGCAGATCTTGCGATCCTGTATGGAGAGAATCCGGTTGGCTGTTTGACTGAGGAATCTGCGATCGTGTGAGACAAACAAAACAGTGCCTCCATAATCCTTTAGAACCTCAGCTAACGCTTCCATAGAATCAATGTCTAGATACTTGGTCGGCTCATCAAGGACCAAGAAGTTGATGTCTTGGAGAAAGATCTTGGCAAAGGCGCATTTGACTCGTTCTCCACCACTGAGCAGACTCACCTTCTTATGCACGTCATCTCCGCAGAAGAGAAGACGCCCCAGCACCAACCGCACCAACTGACGGGGATAAGCGGCGGTTGCTTCCACATTCTCCAGCACGGTCTTGTCTTCATCGAGAATGTCCAGAGTCTGGCTGAAGTAACCCAGCTTCACACTGCCGGCGATTTCGATCCCTGGCGTTCTCTGCACTATCATCTTCAGCAGAGTTGTCTTACCGCTCCCATTCGGTCCGATCAGAGCCGCTTTGTCGCCCCGCCGAATCGTGAAGCTCACATCCTGCAGGAGCTGCTTTCCAGGAAAACTCTTTGATAGGCCGTCCACCCGCAGGACAATATGGTTGTAAATCGGACTCGGTGGCTGCAGGTCAATGGCTGGCCCTTTCACTTCGAAAGGCTTTTCTTTGACTTCGAGGCGCTCCAACCGTGATTTAAGCGCCTTTACACCCTGCTCTACTTTGGCTCTACGTTCTTTAGCTGCACCTTTATGCAGACGGGCTTCTGAAATCCCCATTCTCGATGGGGCCTTCTTGGTGGATCGAGCATTGGATTCCTGAGTGCGGATCGCTTCCTCAAGGTGTCTCCGTGCTCTGAGGTAGGATTGGTATTCCACCCAGGCTGATTCACGCTGCTGCTCCCGCAGCTCATAGTAGGCAGTGTAATTGCCGGCGTATACCTTCAGCTGGCTGCGCTCCAACTCCCAGATCTCGGTGCAGATGCTGTCCAAAAGCTCGCGGTCGTGGGAAACAACCAAAACGGCTCCACTGAACGACTGCAGATCCCGCTCCAACTTCTCGATACTTTGAACATCTAGGTTGGTTGTAGGTTCATCGAGCA
Organism: Bacillota bacterium; assembly: GCA_012521465.1. Classification (GTDB taxonomy): domain Bacteria; phylum Bacillota; class Limnochordia; order Darwinibacteriales; family Darwinibacteriaceae; genus 1109. The sequence continues at coordinate 20,342 of JAAYMI010000083.1, forward strand.
CGAGCAGGTGGGGATTTTCGGCAAACAGCCGTGCAAGCCTCTCGCGAGTGCGCTCTCCTCCGCTCAGGCGACCCTGAATTTCTCCGTCTTCCTCCAGCTGAGACAGATATCCAACTTGACCATAGATCTCGATCACGCCCTCTTCAGGCGGCAGTTCTCCCACCAGGATCCTCAGCAGTGTTGTTTTGCCTTCACCATTTCTCCCTACTAGACCAATGCGGTCGCCCATGTGGATATCTAAAGCAGGGATATCTATGATGCAGCGCGAACCAAAAAAGTGTCTTAAATCTCTTGCTTTAACTAAGAGCATGAAAAAACCCCCTCCAGTTATCTAGAGAGGATTGTGGCACAAACAAACCTTCCCTCAAAAAGGGCAGGTGAGATCATCCCAACCATCTGCTTCGCGGCCAGCAATCCTAACTAGAACAGATTTGCACACAAAATCAGCACCGCGGACCTCATGCCCGGATGCCACTGCACAATTGGCTTGTTCTAATCGGATTTAGAGCCGCATTCCCTTCACACTTACCCTTTCTCGAGTTATTTGCTTTAATCATACATCAAGAAACGGA